>NC_016585.1:527500-752500 GCF_000283655.1 Azospirillum lipoferum 4B
TCGGAGCTTCCTTGCGAAGTGACGGCGTACCTTTTGTATAATGGGTCAGCGACTTAGAGTATGCAGCGAGCTTAAGCCGATAGGTGGAGGCGCAGCGAAAGCGAGTCTGAATAGGGCGACCGAGTTGCATGCTTTAGACCCGAAACCTGATGATCTAGCCATGGGCAGGTTGAAGGTGCGGTAACACGCACTGGAGGACCGAACTCACGCCTGTTGAAAAAGTCGGAGATGACCTGTGGCTAGGGGTGAAAGGCCAATCAAATCAGGAAATAGCTGGTTCTCCGCGAAAGCTATTTAGGTAGCGCGTCGCGTATTGCCGCGGGGGGTAGAGCACTGGATGGGCTAGGGGGGCGCGAGCCTTACCAAACCTAACCAAACTCCGAATACCCGTGAGCAGAGCGCGGCAGACAGACGGTGGGTGCTAAGGTCCATCGTCGAGAGGGAAACAGCCCAGACCGCCAGCTAAGGTCCCCAAATCACGGCTAAGTGGGAAAGGATGTGGGAAGGCCATGACAACCAGGAGGTTGGCTTAGAAGCAGCCATCCTTTAAAGAAAGCGTAATAGCTCACTGGTCTAGTTAAGCCGGCCTGCGCCGAAAATGTATCGGGGCTCAAGCCGTGTACCGAAGCTGCGGGTGTGATCTTCGATCACGCGGTAGCGGAGCGTTCCGTAAGCCTGCGAAGGGTGTCCGTGAGGCCGCCTGGAGGTATCGGAAGTGAGAATGCTGACATGAGTAGCGACAAACAGTGTGAGAAACACTGTCGCCGAAAGTCCAAGGGTTCCTGCGCAAGGTTAATCCACGCAGGGTGAGCCGGCCCCTAAGGCGAGGCCGAAAGGCGTAGTCGATGGGAACCAGGTTAATAGTCCTGGGCCTGGCGGAGGTGACGGATGGGAAAGCGTGTATGTCCTTATCGGATTGGACATGCTGTGGACCTGTTCCAGGAAACAGCCCCGCCGTATAGACCGTACCCCAAACCGACACAGGTGGACTGGTAGAGTATACCCAGGCGCTTGAGAGAATGGTGTTGAAGGAACTCGGCAAATTGCCCTCGTAACTTCGGAAGAAGAGGGCCCCGTTTGGACGCAAGTCCAGGCGGGGGGCACAGACCAGGGGGTAGCGACTGTTTACTAAAAACACAGGGCTCTGCGAAGCCACACAAGGCGACGTATAGGGTCTGACGCCTGCCCGGTGCCGGAAGGTTAAGAGGAGAGGTGCAAGCCTTGAATTGAAGCCCCGGTAAACGGCGGCCGTAACTATAACGGTCCTAAGGTAGCGAAATTCCTTGTCGGGTAAGTTCCGACCTGCACGAATGGCGTAACGACTTCCCCGCTGTCTCCAACACCAACTCAGCGAAATTGAACTCTCCGTGAAGATGCGGAGTTCCCGCGGTCAGACGGAAAGACCCCGTGCACCTTTACTACAGCTTTGCAGTGGTGCTAGGGACTTCATGTGTAGGATAGGTGGGAGGCTTGGAAGCCTGGGCGCCAGCCCGGGTGGAGCCAACCTTGAAATACCACCCTTGAAGTCTCTGGCATCTAACCGTGGCCCGTGATCCGGGTCCGGGACCCTGCATGGCGGGTAGTTTGACTGGGGCGGTCGCCTCCCAAAGTGTAACGGAGGCGCGCGATGGTGGGCTCAGAGCGGTCGGAAATCGCTCGTCGAGTGCAATGGCATAAGCCCGCCTGACTGCAAGACTGACAAGTCGAGCAGAGACGAAAGTCGGCCATAGTGATCCGGTGGCTCCACGTGGACGGGCCATCGCTCAACGGATAAAAGGTACGCCGGGGATAACAGGCTGATGACTCCCAAGAGTCCATATCGACGGAGTCGTTTGGCACCTCGATGTCGGCTCATCACATCCTGGGGCTGGAGCAGGTCCCAAGGGTTCGGCTGTTCGCCGATTAAAGTGGTACGTGAGCTGGGTTTAGAACGTCGTGAGACAGTTCGGTCCCTATCTGCCGTGGGTGTCGGAGTTTTGCGAGGATCTGTCCCTAGTACGAGAGGACCGGGATGGACATACCTCTGGTGCACCGGTTGTCACGCCAGTGGCATGGCCGGGTAGCTAAGTATGGACGGGATAACCGCTGAAAGCATCTAAGCGGGAAACCCACCTCTAAACCAGAGCTCCCTTGAGAGCCGTGACAGACCATCACGTCGATAGGAGGCATGTGGAAGGGCGGCAACGCCTGAAGCTAAGCCTTACTAATCGCTCGATCGGCTTGATCTCACCGAGCGCCATGCACAGCGGTAAGCCGCTCCATGGACGTCATCGAAGACGCATCCCGTCACTTGAAACTCGATTTTATCGCGAACAGCGAAAAGGCCGCCTCCCTTGTGGGAAGGCGGCCTTTTCGCGTTTGGCCGTGCAAGTGGGTTTGGCAGTGCAAGTGGATTGCCGGCTTCCTCTACTCGCCCAGGCCCTTGAAGCCCATGTCGCTGTCGGCGACGGTGACGAACCAGTTCTTCGGATCGCCGGTCGGCCCGGCAAGCTCCGGCTGGTCCAGCGCCGGGCGCACCATCATGCGGGTCGGCGTGTGCAGGCCGTTCTTCAGGCACAGGAAGCCCATCATCGACAGCGGCCGCGCCGCCTGGGCGTTCAGCGTCCGGCACATCAGTGCGACCATCCCCTGCCGGCGCGCCAGTTCGGTCATCAGCGAGAAGGCGGCCACCAGCCAGCCCGGCCGGGCCAGATAGTCGCAGATCACCCCGACCGGCTCCCCTTTCCAATGATCGACGCGCAGCACGACATAGGCCAGCACGGTCTCGCCGCGCATGACGTAGAAGCGGCGGAAGCGGTCGGCCTGCGGCGTGGTGTCGAAACGCCAGTTCAGGAAGGCCCAGTCGCGCCGGGCGATCACCGGGTGCTGCGGCGAGGCGGCCTCCCACAGATCGTCGACCCGGTAGTCGAAGCGGTCGATCTCCACCAGCCGGACGCCGAGCAGCTTGGCTGACAGTCCGTAGCCCATCGAGGCGGTGGCGAGCGCCGGCTTGCCGATCCGGGCGACCAGTTTGGCCAAGCCGCCGCCATAGGGGCTGACGCGCAGGCAGCGCAACGGATCGATCACCCGCAGATAGGTCGGCACATTGCCGAGGTCGAGCCAGCCCGCCCGCTTGTAGGACTTGTAGGCGGCCTCCGTCATCGACAGCGACACCGCGAGGTCGCTGGCGCTGGAATGGGTTTCCGACAGGGCGGGACCGACGCCGCGCAAGCGCCATTCCGGGGCGACCATCAGGTCGATCGCCCAGGAGGCCCTGCGGTTGCGCTCGCCGACCTTCAGGGCGAACGGAATGCCGCCCTGCTGGCCGACGACGGCACCGTTGCGCTTGCACAGCCAGAGCTGCGGTCCCTCATGCTCCCGTTCCGGCGGCTCTTCGAACAGCCAGTGGAAGTGGTCGGGACACAGCTGGATGGCCTCGGCGCCGAAATGAGCCCGCTGGAAAGCGTCGAGGGCGGCGCGGTCATCCGGCTCGTACCGTCCGACGCCACGTTGTTTCCAGTCGATGACGCTCATGCTTCATCCCCGACGGATACCGGCTGCACCAGCTGGGCATTGCGCAGGATGCGGGCGGAGGTCCGGCGCTTCGCGGTGATGTCCTTGTAGACCCGACGGACCTGCGGAAGCGTCAGGTCCAGGGCCGCCGCCGTTTCCTCTTCCGTGGCGCCGTGGCCGTAGGCGCAGAGCGCCAGGTCGAGCTTGTCGTAGGGCAGGGCATAGTAGAACTCCTCCTGCGACTGCGGCAGGGTGTAGGTGTCGGTGCTGGGCGACTGCGCCTGGATTTCCGCCGGCAGGCCGAGATAGGCCGCCATCCGGTAGACCTGCGACTTGTAGAGGTGGGCGATCGGCTTCAGGTCGGCCAGACCGTCGCCGCCGCGCACGAAGAAGCCCAGCTCATATTCCAGCCGGTTCGGCGTGCCGAGCACCGCGTAGTTCAGGCGGTCGGCATGGGTGTATTCGACCGTCTTGCGGATGCGCTGCTTCAGGTTGGTGGCGGCGACGACGTCGAGATAGACGTCCACCGGCATGCGGCTGGTCTGGCGCTCCCCCTCCGGCGATTCGACGGTCAGGGTGAAGTAGTTGACGCGGTCGGCGTCCAGCAGGTTGCCGGCCAGACCGATCTTCTGCTTCCATCCCGGCCCGAATTCCGGGAACAGCCGGCGGATGGCGTTGTCGCGCCGCTCGTAGCAGCCCAGCGCCTCCAGCGGACCGGTGATGTTCTCCATCACCGGGGTGACGCCGAGATGCTCGCAGAGCAGGGTGCCGAGACGGGTGCTCTTCGGCGAATTTTCCTTTTCCGGCATCAGGATGCACAGCACGCGCTCCGGCCCCAGGGCCCGGACGGCGAGCGTGGCACAGACCGAGCTGTCGATGCCGCCGGACACGCCGAGCACGATGCCCTGGCGGCGCAGATCCTGGGCGACGATGCGTTGCATGGCGTTTTCGATCTCACGCGCCGCGGCCGCGCAATCCAGATCGAGAGCCTTGGAATCGAACTGAGCGAGGGGCGAGGACAGGGCGTTCAGCATGGTCACGGTTCCCGATGGGGGTTGATGCATCGTCGGTCGATTGGGCGCGCGGCGGTCAGGCCGCAGTGGGCTGTGGCGTGACGGTCCGGGCGTCGGCATCCCGATCTTTCAATGCCCGGTCTTCCAGCACGTGGATTTCGGCACGGTCCAGGGCGGCCCGCTGGTCGCGGATGCGCTGGGGAAGCTCGTCATGGACGTAATGGGCCAGCAACTGCAGGGTCAGGGTGCCGACCAGCGCCATCTCCTCCCGCTCGCCGGTCATGCGGCCGTTCTGGCGGTGAGCCTTGTCGGCCAGGGCGGAGACGGCGTCGGCGTCGGTCAGGCCGTAGCGGGCGAGTGCTTCCGGCGACAGCAGGTCGCGGACATAGTCCGGGGCGCCGTCGCCGAACAGGGCGGTGGTCATCGGCGCGCGGTAGGGGCGCTTCGGCCGCTGAAAGATCTCGGCGGGCAGATGGCGGGCGGCGAGCCGGCGCAGGGCCAGCTTGTCGCGCAGTCCCAGCATCTTCACCCGGTCCGGCAATGCTGCGCAGAGGTCGTCGACCGCCGGGTCGAGGAAGGGATAGCGGACCTCGATGCCGTTGGCCATGGCGACGCGGTCGCCCTGCGCCGACAGCAGATAGGGGGTCATGAAGGTGGCGATTTCCGCCCATTGGCTGCGCGCCAGCGGCGACCAGCGCGACCAGCCGTCCGGCAGATGGGCCGCCACATGCGCCTCGAAGGCGGCATCGTCGGCGGCGGCCTGAACATCGGCGGACAACAGGCGCTGCGACCATGCGGTGTTCCGCCAGCGGGTGCGGTGGGCGTAGAAGGTCTCCTCCGTATCCATCATCCCGCGCTTGAAGAAGGCCTGCCACAGCGGGCTGTCCTTCTGGCCGTTGACGGCAGCGAAGGGATGAACGCGGCCCAGCAGCTTCGGCCGCGCCTTGCTGTCGGGCTGGCGCGCCCAGAAGCGGCGGACCTTGTCCTCCTTGAAGATGTCGTAGCCGGCCAGCCACTCGTCGGCGCCCTCGCCGGACAGCACGACGCGGATGCCGCACTCGCGCACCAGACGCGACAGCAGGAACAGCGGGGCGGGGGCGGTGCGGACCAGCGGCGTCTCGCCGTGGCGGATGACATCGGGCAATGCCGACTGGATGTCCTGCGGGCTGCAGAGGATGTCGTGATGCTCGGTCCCGACATGGCCGGCGACCAGCCGCTGCTGCGGCGTCTCGTCGAAGCCGGCATCGGTGAAGCGGACGCCGAAGCTGTGCATGTGGGTGGTGTCGAGCTTGCGGGCCAGCGCGGCGATCACCGAGCTGTCGAGCCCACCGCTGATGTAGACGCCGACCGGCACATCGGCGCGCAGCCGCAGGCGGATGGCGTCGAGCAGCTTCTCCTCCAGCCGGTCGGCCGCCTCGTCCAGCGACAGCTTGGCGAGCGAGGGATCGGCGGCGAAGTCGGGTTGCCAGTAGCGGTCGACATGCAGGGCAAGGGCGGAGTCGACGCGGATGGCGGTGGCCGCCGGCACGCTCTCCACCCCGGCGAACACGCTGCCATGCGGCGCGGTGCTCCAATGGGTGAAGACCTGGGCGAGACGGGCCGGGTCGAAGGCGGGCGTCACCCGGCCGCCGCCGAACAGGGCCTTGGCCTCCGACGCGAAGACCAGATGATCGCCGCGCCGCGCATAGAACAGCGGCAGGATGCCCAGCCGGTCGCGGACCAGCCACAGCTCGCGCCGCTTGCTGTCCCACAGGCAGATGGCGAACTGGCCGTTCAGCATGGCCCAGGTGGCGGGGCCGTATTCCTCGAAGGCGTGGACGATCACCTCGGTGTCGGTTCGGGTGTAGAAGCGGTGGCCGCGCGCCTCCAGATCCCGCCGCAATTCGACATGGTTGAAGATCTCGCCGTTGAAGCTGATCCAGAGGGTGCGGTCCTCGTTGTGGATCGGCTGGAAGCCGCCGGCGAGGCCGACGATGCTGAGCCGCGCATGGGCAAGCCCGATCCGGTCGTCACGATAGAAGCCGTAGCCGTCCGGACCGCGGTGGCCCAGCATGGCGATCATGCGCTTCAGCTCGTCCAGACCGGGCGGTTCGGCATGCGATCCTGCGAGAACTCCGGCGACACCACACATGAGCGTGCTCTCTGTCCTGGGGTGGGTGTTGTTCTTGGTGGTGTTCGGGGAATGGGAAGGCTTTGCCCCCTCCCTAACCCTCCCCCGCTACGCGGGAGAGGGGACCGATGCTGCCATCGGACGCTTGCATTACCCCAACCAGTTCCGCCCGCCGGATCTTTCCGGAGTCGGTCTTCGGCAGGCTGTCGCGGAACTCGATGAATTTCGGCACGAGGTGGCTCTCCAGCCGGCCGCGGCAGTGCTGGCGGATCGCCGCTTCCGACAGGGCCGCACAGTCGCGCGGGACGAGGAAGGCCTTGACCGCCAAGCCGTCCGCCTCGTCGGGGACGCCGATCACGCAGGCCTCCAGCACGCCGTCCAGTTCGTACAGCGCGTTCTCGACCTCTTTGGGGCTGACCTTCTCGCCGCGGCACTTGAACATGTCGTCCTTGCGGCTGACGAAATAGAGGTGCCCTTCGGCGTCCTGGGTGAAGAGGTCGCCGGTGAACAGCAGCGTCTCGCCCTGGGGACCGCGGCGCAGGCGGCGGGCGGTCTCCTCCGGCCGGTTCCAATAGCCGCGCATCACGTTGGCGCCGCGCACCACCAGCTCGCCCAGCTGACCGGGGGGAAGGCGGTTGCCCTCCTCGTCGGCGACGAAGGCCTCGCAATTGGGGATGGCGCGGCCGACGGAGGCCGGCTTCGCGTCCAGTTCGGCGGGGCTGAGCGTGCTGATGCGGGTGCAGCACTCCGTCATGCCGTACATGGAATGGAAGAGGGCTTGCGGAAACCGCTCGCGCAGGCGGCGGAGATGGGCGGCGGGCAGCGGGGCGGCGGCGTTGGTCAGATAGCGCAGGCTGCCGAGATCGGCGGTCTTCGCCGCGTCCAGCCCCAGCAGGGTGGAGAAGACCGTCGGCACGCCGGGCAGGCCGGTGACGCGGTGCTGGACCATGCGCTTCAGCGTTTCCATCGGGAAGGCGAAGGACCGCTCCAGCACCAGGGTGAAGCCGATGCGGGCGCCGGTCATCACCTGGGACAGGCCATAGCCGAAGGTCAGCGGCAGGACGCACATCACCACGTCGTCGGGCGTGTTCTCCAGATATGTGGAGATCGCCCAGCTGGTGTTGACGTGGTTGGCATGGGTCAGCATCACGCCCTTCGGCCGGCCGGTGGTGCCGGAGGTGTACATGATCGCCGCCAGATCCTGGTCGATCAGTCCGGGATCGGCCGGCTGCCGCTGTGGGGCCGCCAGCGCGTCGGCGTAGAGCAGGCCGGTGGCGCCGTCGGGCAGGCCGGCGCCGACCCACAGGACGGCCGGCGGCGTTTCCACCGCCTCCAGCGCCGGCAGGACCTGCCGGGCCAGCGCCGCCGGTGCGATCAGGAGCCGGACGCCGGCATCGGGCAGCAGGTAGGTCAGCTTGTCGGCCTTGGTGGACGGATTGACAGGCACGAAGACGCCGCCGGCCTTGAGGGTGGCGAAGAGGCCGGCAACATACTCAATGGAGTTCTCCAGCATCACCGCGACGCGGTCGCCGCGGGCGATCCCGGCCGACTGGAGCGCGCAGGCGATGGCGTCGCTTTCACGATCCAGCTCGGCGAAGCTGCGGCGGGCATTCCCGGCGATCAGCGCGGTGCGGTCGGGATCGCGCCGGGCCGTGTCGGTGAGGAACTGGTGAACCAGATGGGCCATGGGTAGAGTGTCCTTCCTGCCTTTGCCCGTCCTCCTGGCCGCGCCCGTGTCGGCCATGTCCGCTGTGGCCGCTTCCGCCGCCGCCGGTCCCTGCGAGGTCAGGCGGCGTTGCGGAGTTCCTGCTTGCGGCCGACGAAGGCGGCGATGCGGTCCACCGATTCCAGGTTGTCGGCGATCATGTCGTCGTCATCGACGGCGATGCCGAAGCGTTCCTCCAGGAAGGCGACGACGTGCATGATGCCCGTGCTGTCGATGATCCCCGACTCCAGCAGGGATTCGCTGTTGTCGAAGCCGGAGTCCTTGCCAAGCAGGAAGTTCTCCACGATGAACGCGCGGATTTCCGGCAGGGCGGGAGCGGTCAGGGTCGTGTCGGTCAGGGTGGCGGTCCGCATGTCTCTGAAAACTCCTGCTGGGTTCGGTCGACTTGGGTTGCGTCGCAAAAGGGGGTTCTGTCGAAAAAGGTCCGTCGAAACGGGGTTCTGGCGCTTCGTCGGCACTGTCCGGGGGCGGGTTGCGGCTGACCCCCTGCCTGCGGTCCTTCCGTCGTTCCGGCCTTTGATTTCGCATCGGCGTGATATGCAATTTTATTGTGATCATCGCGCTGCTTTGCGAGGGATCAAAGGATAGGAGTGCCTAGAAGTCTGTGGTTAGCCACTCTGTTGTCCGGTTATAGGGCCAGTTGACGGTGTCCTGACCTTTGGTATGCGAAAGTAATTGGCGGTCATATGCCTGCGGATTTGGGTTTCGTCATCGTACCCGACCATCCGGACATGACCTCTCCGGCATCGGCGCCGTTGCCGCCGCCCTTGCGCTTGCGCAGCCACGCCGGAATGCCGGTCAACTGCACGCTGAGCCATTCCACCGTCGCGTCATCGGACACCGGGAAGGCCTTCAGCCGCAGGGGATCGCTGGAGGCGTCGTTCCAGCCGGGATCGATGGTGCGCGCGGTGCGGTAGCCGGCGCGGCGGATCTCCTCGACCTCGCGGTCGCTGAAATCGCCGTTGGGGAAGGCGAAATGGCGGCAGGGCCGGCCCAGCGCCTCCTCCAGATCGGTGCGGCACAGCGCGATCTCGTCGGCGCAGCGGCTGTCGTCACATTGCAGGAGGATGGGGTGGGTTCGGGTGTGGGCGCCGTAATCGGCGACGTCGGTCATCCGCGCGATCTCGTCCCAGGTCATCGCCTGGCGGTCGGCGCCGTCGCGGTCGGGGTCGTTGCCGGCCTCGGCCAGCAGGCGGCGGCGTTCGGGATCGGGGACCCGCTTCAGCCGCTCCACCCCGATGCCGTCGGCGGCGGGGGTCTTCCACCAATAGGGGCGGGCGGTGCCGACGATCCGGCTGCAGAGATAGATCGTCGGACGCAGGTCGAATTCGCGGAACACTGGCGCCAGTTCCGTGTTGTTCCGATGACCGTCATCGAAGGTGATCACCAGCGGATAGGCGGGCAGCTTGTCCCACCGGCCGGTTTCCATCGCGGTCGCCACCGCATCCAGGGTGGTGAAGCCATAGTGCTTCGAATACCACCGCAGATGCTCGCGCAGCACCTCCGGTGTCGGGTCGTGGTAGACGACGATGGTGACGCCGTGGCGCGCCTTCAGGAAACGCTGCATCGCACCGAATCCCGACCAGCGCACCAGATTGGCGATGGCGCTCTTCATGGTGCATACCCTCCTTCTTGTCGATGCTTCCGGCCCGGCCGGGCCAGACCGGAAGCAGGTCTGGATCCGAGACTTCAGCCGGTCGTGCTCTTGGAATGGCCCGTCGGTCCGGAGGCCGGCACCGGCCCGGCCGGGACAGCGGGGGCCGTGCTCACGCTGCCGCGCGAGTTGCGGCGGTAGATTTCCAGCAGCCGCTCGCGGAACACCGCGACGTCGAACTGGCGCTCCCACCGGGCGCGGGCGCCGGCGCCGAGGTTGCGGCGCAGGGTGCGGTCGTCGATCACCCGCGCCAGCGTGCCGGCCAGCGCGGCGACATCGCCCGGCGGCACCAGCAGCCCGGTCTCGCCGTCGGCGATGGCGTCGGGAACGCTGCCGACCGGGGTGGCGACGATGGTCAGGCCTTCCGCCATCGCCTCCAGCACCGACATCGGCAGGCCTTCGAACATCGAGGGCTGGACCAGCACATGGGCGTTGGCCAGCTCGCGCCGGCAGCCGGTCTGATCCAGCCAGCCGGTGAAGGTCACGCGGTCGGCGATGCCCAGCTCCGTCGCGAGGCTGCGGTAGGTCTCCAGATCGCCGTCGCCGGCGATGGTGACCTGCCAGTTGCGGTCGCGGCAGGCGGGGGACGCCAGCGCGTTCAGCAGGACGTCGATGCCCTTCAGCTTGATCAGCCGGCCGAGGAACAGCAGGCGCACCGGACCGGCGAAGCCTTCCTCCGCATCGTCGCGGACGGGGGGCTTCGCCGGGCCGGGAACGGCGTTGTGCAGCAGGGTGGTGCGCTGGCGCGCTTCCGGCCCGAAGGCCTCGGCGACCCAGTCGCGCCAGAATTCGCCCAGCACGACGATCTCGCCGGTCATCGCCATCATGCGGCGGATCGCCCAGCGCATGATCGGGCTGGAGTCCTTGAAATGCTTCGGGAAACGCCCGCCATGCAGGTGCAGGACGACCGGCACGCCGAAGGCGCGGGCCATGGCGATCAGGATGCCCTTGCGCAGGACGCTGCCATATTCCGCCATGTGGATGTGGACGAGGTCGGCTTTTCCGGCGACGAAGCAGCCGGCGAGGCGGGCGGTGGCCCGTGCGAAGTAGAGGGGCATCAGGTGGAATTTGCCCGGACCGTAGCTGTCGACCACCTCGAACTTCACATCCGGGCAATTCTGCCGGAGATCGGTGGTGAAGTTGTCGACCACACGGCCCATTCCGCCTTTCTCCTGGGTGCCGCCGGGGGAGACGATGTAAATCATGTCCACTCCTGATCCTTTCCCGGCCCGCCTTTCCTCTTTCGCGTCCCGGCTTTTCACCGTGTGACGTCCGTCCTTCGACGGCAGCGGCGGGCTTGTTTTGTTATAGGCCTCTAACCCTTTTGCCTGTCGGTCAGGCGCCGGGGGATTGCAAGCTGTGGTGCGGCCGGTCGGCTGCCGCCGGTTGGAACGTTCCGCGGCCGGTGACCGGGCGACGTGCAGGTGCAAGTTTACGCGATGCCGCAGCCGCACGCTGTGGAGCGACCGAACGGGTTGGCCTGCCGGTATGGTTACCCAACCTGTGCATCAGCACTCTCCATTCCGGTTATATGCTTCTAATTGTTTTCTACCCCGATCATCGAGCCGGCGACCGGTTGCCGTCACCGCCGTTTGGAGGCCGCGGCGGCCGATCTGGCCAGCTTGTCCAACTCCCCCGACAGCTCGGTTCCGCTGCGGTCCAGCTCCTGGTAGATGGCCAGCAGGGACTTGGCGTAGGCGTCGATCACGAACTGCTTCAGGAACAGCCGGCGCCCCTGCTCCGCCAGCCGGCTGTAGAGCGCCGGGTCGTTGCCGACCTCCACGACCGCGTCCGCCAGGGCGGCGGAGTCGTTGACCGGGATGATCCGTGCGGTCTTGCCGTCGGTCAGCACCTCCGGGATCGAGCCGACCGGGGTGGTGATCACCGGCAGCCGTGCCGACAGCGCCTCCAGGATGACCATCGGCAGGCCTTCATGGGTCGAGGGCAGCAACAGCATGTCGTGGGAGCGGATGTGGGCGTGCGCCTCCTCCCGGCCGATCCAGCCGAGGAAGCTGCACTCCTCCGCCACGCCCAGTTCAGCGGCCATGGCGCGGTAGCCGTCCACGTCGCCGCCGCCGCCGATGGTGACCCGGAAGGGCTGCCCGCGCTCCTTCAGCAGGGCGCAGGCGCGCAGCAGGGTGCCGATGCCCTTGCGTTCGGACAGGTTCGCCAGCACCAGCAGGGACAGGACGGCCCCCGGTTCGGGTGGCGGACGGGTGCCGAGATCGGCGCCGACATCGGGAACGGCGTTGTAGAGCACCCGGATCTTGCGGGGATCGGTGCGGACCGACTGGACCAGATAGTCCCGCCAATTGTCGCCCAGCACGACGACCCGGCCGCAGCGGTTGAACAGCCAGCGGCTGATCGCGCGGGCGAAGGGGCCGCCTTCGAAATACTCGACGAAGGACGCGCCGTGCAGATGGACGACGGTGGGGCAGGACAGCAGCCCGGCCACCGCCTGCACCGCCGCCTTGCGCAGGAAGCTGCCGCGCTCCGACACGTTGATGTGCACGACCGACGCCCGGCGGCGGGCCAGGATCCAGGCCATCCGCGCCAGGGTCAGGCCGAGGTGGAAGGGTGACAGCAGAACGCTCCCGGTGCCGCGGGTATCGAGGATGATCGATCGGGTCGTCCCCGTCTTATCGAACTGGTCGACCACATAGCCCGTCATGCGGCCGATGCCGCCGCCGCCGTCGAGCGCACCCGGCGTCGCGAAGACGACCACGGTGCGCTTGGCCGTTTCCGGCTGACGGCCGGGGGCGCGGCTGTCGTTGATGCTGTCCATAGGCGTCAGGGTCCTTTTTCCGGCTCAGGCAGCGTCGGACGCGGAGAACAGGGCTTGGCGCAGCCGGCGTCGCAGTCCGACCGGCATCAGCGAATGCATGGTGAAGGTGGCGAGCGCCATCGGCGTCGGCTGGCCGTCGCGTAACGCGGAATTCAGGATCCGCCAGCGGGTGCCAGCGGTGCGGGCCGCCTGCTCGCCGCCGGTCGCCTGGAGAAGAAGGCTGGCGTAGGCGCGCGGGGAGAGGTGGTTGCGCATCTCCTCCGCCCATTCCAGCGCATGGTTGATGTTGTGGCAGGTCGACAGGGTGACCCGGTTGTCCTCTTCGGTGTAATGGACGGCCATCACGTCGGGGATATGGATCAGCGCCACGCCGTCGATCCGGCCGCAGGTGATCAGCCATTCCCAATCGTCGAACCGGGACTTGGGGATCGGGTTGCGCAGCAGCAGCGCCTTGGGCGTCAGCAGGGTCGTGGTGGGGGCGAAGGTCTCGCCCTTGAACAGCCCGCGGCGGACGAACAGGTAGTCGCCGATGGCGTCGGCCGGCGTCGACAGCCGGCGCGGCCAGGCGAAGGTGCCGCGGGCGGTCACCACCTGACAGCGGCAGCTGACGATGGGGAAGCGGATGTCGGCCGGGCGGGCCGCCATCTGCAACTCCACCTTCTCCGGCATCCAATGGTCGTCGTCGTCGAGGAAGGCGATCCAGTCGCCCCGTGCGGCGCGCACGCCGATGTTGCGGGCCTCCGCCGCGCCGTGGTTCGTCTCGAGTTCCATCACGGTCAGCCGCGGATCGGCCAGCGTCGCCAGATGGGAGGCGGTGGCAGGATCCGGGCCGTCGATCACCACGATCACGTCGAGGTCGCGGTAGGTCTGGTCGAGCGCGCTGCGCACCGCCCGCATCACCATGTCCGGACGGTTGCGCGTGGGGATGACGACGGTGACCTGCCCGTTGGGCGCCGCCTCGTCGTTGGCCGCCTGTTCGCCGGCTCCTTGCTTGCCGGCCCCTTGTTTTCCATTTGCCGGACGGTTGACGCTCGCCGGCTCGTTGTTCTGGCTCATGGGTCTGCCTTCGGTCGAAGGAAATTGGGAAAGGTCGCTGGTGGCGTGGCCCTGTGCAGGCCGGCTGTTTGAAGGCCGGATGCGGCGGCTAGAGCCCCCGGCTCTGGATGGCGTAGGCCGGCCCCATGCCCGACGGGTTCATCCCGGCCGGGGCATGCCGGTGCAGTCGCGCCTGCTCCGCGGCGCGGTCGTTCAGCATCCGCTGCCAACGGCTCTGCTGGACCAGACGGACCACGGCGATGGTGGCGATCACCCAGTTCATGGAATGGCGCTCGGCGAACACGCTCTCCGACACCGACACCGCCAGCAGGGCGCAGCCGACGGCGAAGGTCCAGGCGGCCTCGGGCCGGCTGTTGCCGTAGCGGGCGGCGAAGAAGCCCTGGAACAGCAGGCGGCTGAGCAGCACCAGCACCAGCGCCACGCCGACCAGCCCGAGGTCGAGCGTCAGCTCCAGCCAGCCGCTGTGGGCCGAGGTGATGCCCCAGTCGCGGGTGAAGCTGGAGCCCGGACCGTTGAAGCCGAACCAGTAGGCGGCATAGCCGTAGCCCTGCAGCGGACGCTCGCCGACCGAATGGACGATGTGCTCCCACAGCACGGTGCGTCCGGTCAGTGTGGGATCGCGGCCCAGCGCATAGAGCACGTCGTACCAGAAGGTGGCGCCCGCGGTGATCATGATGACCAGCAGGGCCAGCAGCAGCGCCATGGTGGGGGCGAAGTTGCGGATGCTGCCGCGCAGCATGGTGGTGGACAGCAGCGCCACCGACACCAGGATGGAGGTGATCAGGCCGGTGCCCGACCGGCTCATGACGATCAGCAGCATCGCCAGGATCATCAGCGGCCGGGTGACCCAGCGGCTCTGCTCCTTCTGCCAGTCCAGCCAGACCAGGGCCAGGATCAGCCAGACCATCATGCGGCCGGTCACGTTCTTCTGGAAGAACACGCCCTTCCAGGCGCCGACATGCTGGGCGCTGTCCAGCCCGATCTCCGGCATCGCGAAGATCATGAAGAAGGAGGCGAACATCAGCACCGACAGCCCGACCACGATCAGCCGCATGATCTCGGGGAAGCGGAACCGCAGGCCGAGCCAGATGCCGAACACCGTGGTGAACAGGAAGGCGATGGACCGGCGCAGCGTCACGTCCGGGAACAGCGACCACAATGCGGTCAGGAAGGCGAAGGCGACCATCGCCGTCAGTGTCGGGCTGGCGAAGGGAATCTGGAAGGCGATTGCCGGCCTCAGCGCGATTGCGCCAAGCAGCAGGACATAGATGCCGCCGTAGAACATCGTGACGCCGGCGGAATCCAGGTCGCCGGCCAGCGGGTCGCCGCCGGTCAGCATCAGCGGAAGCACCGAGCCCCCGAAGGCCATGATGCCGATGACGGCGATGCTCTTTTCCAGAAAATCCAGGATTTTCATCGGCTTTCCCTTAGGCTGCCGTACCGGGTTCGGCTTTGCAGCACTGAAGATGCGGTTGCCACCCCCCATCTCGTAGCCGGGCGGTGGCGTTAGACCGAAGGAGGCCGCGCCCGAAAGGGGTAGCCGGAATCGCGTTTCCCGCTCGCTTTACCGCCCGAAAAAGGGAATGGACCCGAAGCATTTTCCGGAATGGTGGGGGCACGGACGAAAAAAGACCCCCGCGCGGGTGGCGCGGGGGTCCGGCTGGCATTCGGTCCGGGATGGCGGCGGCCTTACGAACCGTCGCCCTTCAGCACCATCACCGCGGTCTTGCAGAGGATGAAGAAGTCGAACAGCAGGCCGCAGTTGCGGACATAGAAGACATCCATCGACACGCGTTCCTGGAAGGTGGTGCGATGGCGGCCGGACACCTGCCAGTAGCCGGTCAGGCCGGGACGGACGGAGCCGATCACCGCGGCGGAGTCACCCACCTCCGGCAGTTCCTTCGGCATGTAGGCGCGCGGGCCGATCAGACTCATGTCGCCCATCAGGATGTTCCACAGCTGCGGCAGCTCGTCGAGCGAGGTCCTGCGCAGGAAGCGGCCGAGCGGGGTGATGCGCGGATCGACCGTCAGCTTGTGGTAGGTCATGTATTCTTCACGGGCGACCGGGTCGTTCTCCAGCAGCTGCTGCAGCTGTTCCTCGGCATCGACATGCATGGAGCGGAATTTCAGCAGGTCGAAGGTCTGCTTGCCGCCGGCCCAGCGCTTCTGGCGGAACATCACCGGGCCGGGGCTGTCCAGCTTGATGGCGACGGCGAGGCCCAGCATCAGCGGCGCCACCACGACCAGCAGGATCGCCGACAGCACGATGTCCATGGCGCGGCGGATGCGCAGGTAGCCGGTCGGCGGACGGACGCTGACGCGCAGGGCCAGCGAGCCGTGCAGGTTGTGATAGGTGGCGTCGACGGCGCTGACATTGCCCTCGCCCAGCACGCAATAGACCTGGCGGAAGGGCAGGGTGCGCACCAGACCGGTCAGGTCGCTGCCGTGGCGCCCCATGTCGGCGACGATGGCGGCGGTGGCCTGGCGAGCGACGGCGGGCGATTTGGCAAGCAGTTCGACCGGACCCATCACCGGCAGGCCGGCGACGCGGGTCTGCCACAGGCTGTCGTCGTCGTCGACGAAGCCGACCGGACGCATGCCGAGCCAGGGCAGGCGCTGCAGCTTCTCGGCGATGGCGGCACCCTGCGGGCCGGCGCCGACGATTATCACCGGCGTGCGCCAGTCGAGCGCGCTGGACAGCAGCCCCTGGATCAGCAGCAGGTCCGCCACATAGGTGACGGCGAAGCCGAGCAGCGCGATGGACAGCGCCTCCACGAAGAAGGAGCGGAAGCCTTCCATCACGATGAAGGGGACGGCCAGGACGGCGCAGCACAGGAAGGCCGCCTGAAAGGTCCGCCTCGTCCGTTCCATGTAGTCGAAGCGTCCGAGGGTGTAGATGCCGAACACCGACTTCACCAGCGGCACCAGCATCAGGCCGGTGACCAGCGACCGCTGCCAGGCGGCGGCCTCCACCGGATCGATCAGCGGGTCGGTGCCGAGGAAATGGGTGAGCGTCCAACCCACCAGGGCGAGAACGAGGCCATCGGAGAGTGCCAGCAACAGCCCGGGGGCGATCGTCGGTAACGTCGCCTTCTTTGCCGAGGTCAGATCGATGACCGCTTCTGGGTCCAGTTTGCTCATCGCAGGTCCCGTGGTTGAAGGGAATGCCAGCCACCGCACGGCCATTCGTGCGGGTGGTCGCTCGTCATCAGCGTCTCTTGGGAAACGGCCCGTCTTTACTTTGCTGCGCCGCGAATTCTGCAGCGGCGCATTTGTGTAAAGATCGCTCTTTCATGATTTTTGTCAGCCGATCCGCGGTTCGTTGATGACGAATTAGGATGAGGAGGCGCAGGCAGCAACAGTGCATACGGACGTTGATTTCGCGTCAGCGATACCACCGGAGTTTCAAAGGGTGCGCACACACGAATATTAATGGGGATACTTTTGGATGCTGTACCCGGGGGGGATAGCGTTTCGGGGTAAGGGCAAGGTGGTGTCGCACCCCTGTCGACACCTGGACTCACCGCAAATAATGGGTAGAAACCTGCGGCAGGCTCCCTCGACCGGCCGGATCTTCGCGGCGCGGAAGGGGGTGATCGCCAAACTTGCGGGGAGGGGTGTCCGCCCGGCTTTCCCGATGGAGGCGGGTCAGCAATTCCGAGCGAAGGCTCGGCGCGAACGCACCCTTGCAAGTTGCAGGGCGTAGGAGGCAGCATTCCTGTTCGCCGGAAAGCCTATTCTGAAGGTCCGGTTCCTCCGGCGGGTCCGCTGACCGAAGCCGTGGTGACTAGCACCGAAGAGTGCCGCCGTCGCTTCAAGGCCGAATTGACGCTTTCCGGACCGCCGCCGAGATTTGGCGCGGTCCTTTCCCGCGCTCCATTTCCGTCGTGCGCCTGTGTGATGCACCGGACGCCTCCACCCCATCCCGAGTGGGGCCGGGGCGGGCGGGGCCTGGAAGGGACGGTGGGTAACAGGGGGCGAAGGAAACCGGATGGCTCTCGAAGCTGGCACCATCATCAAGCATGGCTGGATGTTCATGGTGGCGAATGTGGTCAACCGCGCCGCGGGACTGCTTCTGCTGCCGCTCTATGCCAAGGTCCTGTCACCGGCGGAGTTCGGCGTCTATGCCCTGATCGGCGTCGTGGGCGACATCGTCGCCGTCATGCTGATGATCGGAATGATCAACGCCTTCACCGTCGTCTATTTCGAACATCCGGACGAGCGCGGCCGGTCCCGCGTGGTCAGCACGACGATGATCGGCCTGTGGGCCGCCTCGCTGGCCCTGCTGGCGGTGGCGCTGCCGGCGGGCTGGGGCGCCAGCGAGCTGCTGTTCGGCAGCCGCGACCAGGGACCGATCATCGCCTTCGCCTTCGCCGGCATCGCCTTCAGCGCGGTGTTCGAGCTGGCTCTGGCCTATTACCGGGTCCACAAGCGGTCGGGCACCTGCCTGCTGATCTCCGTCGGCAAGGCGGTCGGGTTGATCGGCCTCAACCTCGGCTTCCTGCTGTGGATGGATCTGGGCGTCACCGGCATCTTCCTTGCCAACGCCATCACCTTCGTCGGGCTGGGCGTCGGGTTGACCGTGGCGATCCTGGCGGCGAACGGCCTGGGATTCTCCTTCGGGCTGCTGAAGCGGGTGACGGTGCTGGGGCTGCCCTTCATGCCGCAGACCATGCTGGACATGGGCAACCAGTTCGCCATGCGCTATCTGGTCAACCTGCTGATGGGCGTGGCGGCGGTCGGCGTGCTGTCCTTCGGGCTGCGGCTCGCCACCATGCTCTACATGTTCCTGACCGCGTCCTTCCTGCAGATCTGGTCGGTCAGCCGGATCGAGGCGCAGGAGAACACCGCCGGCCGGGAACAGTCGGAATTCGTCTTCTACCTGTTCGTCGTCCTGCTGTCGGCCGCGGCGCTGGGCATGGCGCTGACCGCGCCGGAGGTGCTGTGGCTGATCGCCTCCAGCGAATACGACACGGTGCTGCCCTGCATGCCGTTGCTGGTGCTGGCCTATGTGGTGCACGGCGTGCGCATGCATGCCGAGGTCGGGCTGGTGAAGACCAAGAAGGTCGGCGTGCTGCCGGCGATCTCGCTGGGCGGGCTGGCGGTCGGCGTGCTGATCATGGCGGTCACCCTGGGGCCGCTCGGCCTGATGGGCGGGGCCATCGGCGTGCTGGGGCGCGAGCTGGCGATGCTGGGCGCCACCGAGGCGCTGTGCCGCCGCCTCGCCCCGAAGGAGCCGCCGCTGAGCGCGTTCCGCGTCCTGGGCATCCTGGCGCCCGGCGCCGTCGCCTATCTGGCCGGGCTGGCCCTGTTCGGGTTCGAGGTGAACCCCAGCTTCACCGCGGCCAAGGTCGGCCTGACCATGCTGTTCGCCATCGTCGTCCTGTTCGGGCCGAGCTTCGGCAAGACCGACCGCGCGATGCTGTTCCGCATGGCCGGCCGGTTTCTTCGCCGTCCGCAGACGGCGTGACAATGATTGACCCCCGGGAGGATCACACCGCGATGCAGGACGCTCCCCGCTACACCTATCGGCAGACCGTCGCGGCGGATGCCGTCCGCTACGGCGGCGGCTCCGGCCTTGGGGCGGTGCTGAAACTGCTGGCCGGCAACCGCATGTTCCGGGTGACCTTCACCTTGCGCAGCTGCCAAGCGGCGAACCGGATGACCGGGCCGCTGCGCAAGCCACTGCTGACCACTTGCCGTCTGCTGCATCGCTGGACCCAGCATTCCGCCGCCATGGATCTGCCGTGGGAGACCGAGGTCGGCCCCGGACTGCGCATCCTGCAC
Source organism: Azospirillum lipoferum 4B (assembly GCF_000283655.1). Classification (NCBI taxonomy): domain Bacteria; kingdom Pseudomonadati; phylum Pseudomonadota; class Alphaproteobacteria; order Rhodospirillales; family Azospirillaceae; genus Azospirillum; species Azospirillum lipoferum. The sequence continues at coordinate 547,124 of NC_016585.1, forward strand.
GGTTGGGGGCTCGTGGTGAACGCCAACGCCCGCATCGGCGCCAACGTCACCCTGTTCCACGGCGTCACCCTGGGCCAGAAGGACGACCTGCTCCCCGGCGGGCGGGTGACCCATTATCCGGAACTGGGCGACGGCGTCTGGGTCGGGCCGCATGCGGTTGTGATCGGCGTGCCCATCGGCGACGAGTGCATCGTCGCCGCCTCCACCGTCGTCACCAAGCCGATGCCGCGGCGCACCGTCGTCGCCGGGAATCCGGGCAAGGCGGTGGCGGAGGTCACCATCCCCGACATCCCGCATCCGGCGCCGGTCGGCGATTTCGCCGTTACTGCCGCCATGGCGGAACCGGCTGCCGTACCGGGCTGAGGCCGCCGAAAAAAGGGGGGACCGGCAGCATGGCTGCCGGTCCCCGCAATCGGTCGATGGGCCGTCCGGTCGTTGGAGCGGCTCTGCCGTCAGGCGGCGTGGGCCAGGCTGCCGTCGGTCGTGTGCAGCTCGTGGTAGTTCACGCCCAGGTTGGCATAGGACAGGTCCGCGGCGAACGCGTCCTGGCTGGCGAGCGCCGCCGCCGACAGGTCGCCGGCGGTTGCCGGGTCGTTGGCGGTCGTCATCGTGTGGGCCAGCAGGTCGGCCGAGTCCAGCGATGCGGCGGCGGCCTTGGCGGCGGCCGAGACGATCGTGCCGGTGCCGGTGGCGTCGGCGATGGTCGCGGCGGTCGAGTTGGAGATCTTCAGGCCGAAGGTCTCGTTGCCTTCCGTCACGCTGTCGCTCAGCACCTTGACCGTGACGGTCTTGGTGGTCTCGCCGGCGGCGAAGGTCAGCTTGCCGCTGGTGGCGGTGTAGTCCGAACCGGCCTTGGCCGTCCCGTCCACCGTGGCGTAATCCACCGTGACCGGGGTGCCGGAGGCCGACGACAGCTTCACCGTGAAGGTGGCGTTGGCGGTGTTCGGCGTGCTGGAGCCGCCGGGGGTGTCGAAGACGGCGCCTTCCATGGCCGGCTTGATCAGGTTGATCTTCGACTGGTTGATGGTCTTGTAGTCGTCCATCAGGATGCCGCCCACGTCACCGGATTCCGGCGTCCAGGCCCAGAAGGTCCAGCTCATGCCCTTGTCGCCGGCGGCGATGTCGCTCTTGCCGTCCAGGTTCCAGTCGCCGTTCAGGTACTTGCCCATGGTCCGGGCCCAGGTCTGCTCGGCCGAGCTGTTGAACAGGCCACCCCATTCGCCGAGCAGGATCGGCGCGGTGTCGTTCTTGTACAGGTAGCCCCACATCTTGTCGTACTGGGCCGGCAGGTTGTTCGGATAGGCCGGATCGTTCAGCCAGCTGAAGTTGCCGACGCTGTGGCCGTAGGCATGCGGCGAGTAGACGAGCTTGTTGGGGGTGTCGAACTCGATGGGGCGCGACTGCGCACCGGCCAGCGTGCTGCTCCACTCCGTGCCTTCGACGAACAGCAGCCAATCCTTGTTGACGGACTGGATGGCGTTGCCGATGCGCTCCGCGGCCGAGGCCCAGTCGGTGGCGGCGCTGCCGCCCCAGGTGGCCGTGACGCTCGGCTCGTTGTGCAGGTCGGCGCCGATGACGGTCTCGTTGCCGGCATAATGCTTGGCCAGCATCTTCCAGTTCTCGATCACCGTCGATTCCGGGAAGCGGTTGCTGTACCACAGCCCATGTTCGTTGGTGCCGGCGCCGCCGTCGTTGCGGTGGTGGTCGAGGATCACCTTCATGCCGAGCTTGCCGGCATGCTCGATGACCTTGTCATAGACCTGCAGACGGGTCAGGCCGACCAGATCCGGGTTCTTCGAATAGTCGATGCCGTTGGTCACCGCCGAGCTGGTGAACATCTCGTCCGACATGGTCAGGCGGATGGTGTTGAAGCCGACCGACTTCATCTTTTCCAGATGGCCCTGGTAGCTGTCGGCCCACAGGCCGGCGGGCACATAGTTGTAGCCCTCGCCGCCGAACCAGTTGATGCCGGTCAGGCGAACCGCGTTGCCGGCCTCGTCGACGATCTGGTTGCCCTTGGTGCTCAGGAAGCCCTGGATGCCGCCGGAGGAGGTGTTGCCGGTCGGCTCGGCCACCGACACGTCGCTGACCGACAGGCTCGGCTGCGACGGGTTGGACGGGTTCGGCGTCGGCGTGGTGGCACCGGCGAACCAGGACTGGTCGGCCTTCACCTCCATGGTGCTGTTCCACCACATCGCCTTCTGGCCGGCGACGATGTCCTTGCCGTCCAGGGCACCCTTGTCGATGGACACGATGCTGTCGGTCGGGGCGACGGCGTGGCCGCCGATGGTGATCTTGTTGACATACAGGTTGCGGTCGGCGCCGTTGACCACGCCGTCGTTGTCGAACTGGATCTGGACCTTGTGGGCCATGTCGGCGCTGACGTTGGCGTTGAAGGTGAAGTCCTTCGCGGCGGTGCCGGCGGTGGCTTCACCGATCACCTTGCCGTCGACCAGCACCTTGAAGTGGGCGTTCACGCCGCCGGCCGCATTGCCGTAGGCGTTCACGACGATCGGCGTGCCGCCGGTGGCCGGGGGGGTGGGGGTGGGGGTGGTCGGGGTCCCGGCGGCGCCGGCGAACACGTCCTTGGACATGTTGAAGTCGAGCGAGCCGCTCCAGGACAGAATTTCGCGGCCGGACAGGGTGCCCTGGCCCTCAGCGGCGTAGGAGACCGTCGAGCTGTTGGAAGCGATGGTCTTGCCGTTGACTTCAATCGACTTGACGATCAGATCGCGGTACATGCCGGTCTTGTCGGTCGACAGCCAGTCGTTGTCATACACGACCTGGACTTTGTGCGCGGCGTCCGGCGCCACCTTGGTGGTGAAGCTGTACCGGCCCGGGCTGGTGGAATTGACCGTCGCCTGGCCAACGGAGACGCCGTCGACGAGGAACTTGAAATGCGGCCAGACTCCTCCGGCAGCCACACCCGAGGCATTGACGACGAAGGTCATATCGACGGGGTTCGTTGCCATTGGAAGCATCCTCTTTTCCGTGATTTCGCTGGAGCCCAAACTGTCCGGAAAAGGTTAACGAGGTATTTCAAATTTTAGGGAAATGCGGCTCTAATGCCACTGTCACCTGTGAAAAGAAAGGGACACGAAAAACCCCTTTGCCGATGCATCGCTGCAACAAAGGGGTAGATCGCGTCCCTGACTCTATTCTTTTCAGTGCTTTAGCGGCGCATGGAATGGGGTCATTTGGGCTTGTGAGCCACCACGAACACCTCCGGCCGGAACATGAAGAGCTGGCCAACCCTTCCGAGCTTGCGATTTAGGGTTAACGGCAGCTGTCCCAAAAATGCCTCAACCAGCCGCACATAGCCGAAATAGGCGCGGCTTGCGAAATGCAGGTTCAGCCGGCGGCGCACCGCCATCGGCACCACATAGACCGCCTCGACGCGGTCGAAGCCGGCCTGGCGCAGCATCGCCGCCGTCTCGCCCCAGCGGTATTCGCGCAGATGCATGCAGACCGGCTCGTCCAGGCCGAACACCTCCGACAGGTCGGCCGGGCCGGCGAACTTGTGCGGCATGCTCAGGACATATTTCCCGCCCGGCTTCAGGATGGTCCGGACATTCGTCATGTGGGTGACGACGTCATCGGGATGCATGTGCTCGACCACATGGGTGGAGATCACGCTGTCATAGCGGTCGGCCGGCTCGAACCGGGCCAGATGCACGCCGTCGCTGTTTTTCCAGGTGATGTTGGAGTCCTGCTCGATCCAGCTGGCGCCGCGTTCGCGCGTCACCTCGGTCGCGACGCAGCGGTAGCCGTGGCGGGCGAGATAGCGCAGCAGCCGCGCCTTGCCCGATCCCACCTCGTACACGTCCTGCGGCCCGCCCAGCAGGCTCAGGAAATGGCGGAAGTCCAGCTCGTCGTTGCGGGTATGGGCGTCGTCCTCCGCCTCGTTCAGCCAGGGGCAGCTGCTGTAGAGCGTGGTGTAGGCCCGCTCGAAGGCGTCCCAGCGCTCTTCGGGCTCGGTCGCCAGCAGCTCGCGGGCAAGGCGCCGCTCCAGATCCCAGTGGCGATGCACCATCTCCGCCGTCAGCGGATAGGTCGGCGAGAGGTGGAACTTCCGCCGGTAGCGCTCGACGAGGGCGTCGCCGCCGGCTCGGTCGGCGGGCAGGCGATCCATCGGCAATGTGTCGGCTGTGTTCTGCACGATAGACCTCTCCTTCAGGGGGTGCCGGACGCTTCGAGGGACTCTAAACGGGAGCGTGAGCGGACGCTCGCACGCGAAGGGGCAGGCGCGCGGGCCTATCGGAGGGGGTGGGCTCCGAGAAGGGCGTACCCCCGACGTGCGCCGCACAGCGTCAGGTCTGGGGGCCGTCCCGGATTTTGATCTTTCCGGATTGAAAGCCCTTCTCCCCTTGCGGGAGAAGGGTTGGGATGAGGGGTGCGGCGGCCGCAAGGCCGGTGCGATCCTGATTTGCGCCCCCTCACCCCAACCCCTCTCCCGCGAGGGGAGAGGGGCTTCGGTAAAGGACAAGACTCGGATATCCCGGAGGCGCCTCAGCCCGACCGCGCCTTGCCGGTCCGCGCCTTGTCCTGCAACGTATTCACCACCGCCGCATAGAGCGGCAGCGGCCGGGAATTCGCATCGTAGGGGGAGGGGTGGGGCTTCAGCGCCGCATGCTCCCTGGCGATGAAATTCAGGTCGGAGCGCAGGTGCCACCAGCACAGCTCCTCCAGCCGGGCATTGTCCAACACGTCGGCCAGATAGTTGCGGGCCAGCAGGGCCAGCGCGCGGTCCTTTTCCGCCCGCGACCAGGAGCGGGGCAGGCGCGTCTCGTCGACGTCCATCTCCGTCAGATGGACGGACAGGCCGAGCTTGTCGACCGCGCGCAGGAACTCGCGCATGCCGGCGCTGTCATAGGGCTTGCCGCCGATCAGGTGGCTCTGCAGCCCGATGCCGTGGATCGGCACGCCGCGCTTCACCGCCCCGGTCAGCCAGTCCAGCAGATAGGCGCGCTTACGCTGTTGCCAGCCCTCGTCGATCTCGATGCCGAACTCGTTCAGCACCAGCTTCGCCTTGGGGAAGGCCTCGTGCACATGGTGGAAGAAGGGGTCGAGCCATTCCGCTCCCTTCTCGGCGCCGCCGGCCGCCACCCACCACATGCCGCGGCGGAAGCCGTAGCGGTCCTGCTGGCGCGGGTGGCTCTCCTCCGTTTCCCAGAAGAAGACCTCGTTGGCCACGTCGATGCGGTAGAAGATGTCGCCGTAGCGCTGGCGCACCGCCTCCACCACGCCGGTGAAGCGCGGCCAGACGTTTTCCTCACTCAGCGTGCCTTCGGGCGAGAAATAGGCGCTTTCCGAAATGCCCAGCTCCGCCTGCCGGGCCGCCGGAAGCTTCATGTAGGGCGGCATGCCCATATGCTGCCAGATGATCGTGTGCCAGTTCGGCGTTGCGCCGATGGAGCGTGCCAACTCGACCGCCGCATCGAAGCGGCGCCAGTCGTAATTGCCTTCGGTGTGCTGCAAGAGACCCCATTTGCCGCCGTTCTCGGGGGTGACGACGTCGCATTCCCGCGCCATCAGCCGGTCCAGCATCGGGTCTTCCGGGTCGATGTAGTGGTCGCGCGCCGCGCCGTGGCGGATGCCCAGCGCCCGGCAGGCGTCGCGCAGCGTCACCGCCGGCTCCGCAGCCCCGGCGGCGGCTTTGGAAGAGGCGGCCTCCGCCGGCATCGGGCCGGAGGCGCCGCGGCAGCTGGCCAGCACGGCACCGGCGGCGGCGGTCCACAGCAACTCGCGCCGGGAGGGGCGCCATTTGGGAAGGCCGGTCTTCGGAAGCGTGATCATGGGGAGGGGCTTCTCCTCTGGTCGCGATGGCCGTTCGCTGAGTCCGTCCTTGACAGGACAACGACATACGGGAAACCGAGCGACGTTGCGCTTCGTATGCCCTTCTCCCCCTGTGGGAGAAGGGTTGGGATGAGGGGGGCGGCGGCCGCAGGCCGGAGGGAATCAATGGGTTTGCGACCCCTCACCCCAACCCCTCTCCCACAAGGGGAGAGGGGCTTATTCAGCGAACGAAGTCCAAATGCGATTGTCTGCGGTCATGAAGAGACCCCTCCCTCCGGGTGCCGCAGCATCCGGAGGGAAAGGGCCTCGGGGGTCGAAGGAGCTTCAGGTCGCCCGCTCTACGGGCCGCTTACGGGGCGGTCCGCAGGGTGGTGTCGCCATAGTATTTCCGGGTCGCCATGTAGCTGTTGTAGGGACCCTGGTAGCCGCGCGACGCCGCCTTCTTCAGGTTCACGTCGGTCATGACCGCGACGAACTTGGAGTGGTCGATCGGACCCAGGTCGGCGACCGCCTGCAGGTCGCTGGCCGTGGTGTGGCCCCAGCGGCTGACGAACAGCACCTTGGAGGCGGCGCCGCAGACGATGCGGGCATCCGACACGGCCAGCGCCGGGGCGGTGTCGAACACCACCAGATCGAAGTGCGGCGACAGGCCGGCCATCAGGTGGATCAGGCCGTCGACGTTGAAGCGGTCCAGCGTCTCCGGCATCAGGCGGCCGGCCGGGATCATTGCGTAGGGCGCCTGGTCGCTGCTGTGCACGATCTCGTCGAGGGTGGCGGTGCCGGCGATCCAGTCCGACAGGCCCTTCTTGGCCGACAGGTTGAACAGGCCATCGATGCGCGAGCGGCGGAAGTCGGTGTCGACCACCACCACCCGGCGGCCGGCCTGGGCCGCGACCTGGGCGACGGCGAGGCTCATCGAGGTCTTGCCGTCCTGCGGGCGGGCCGAGGTGACGGCGATGGAGCCGACCGGACCCAGATCCGACAGGTGGTTGCGGAACAGGGCGCGCATCGATTCAGAGAACAGCGAGAAGGGATGGTTCTGGAAGATCTGGTCCAGGCGGCCGCGGGTGCCGCGGGTGGAGTGGTGCGGGACGATGTGGACCGTGCCGACGCCCAGGATGCGGCGGACGGCGTCCGGGGTGCGGATGCGGCGCTGGAACAGCTCGATGCCGAAGACGATGAAGACGGCGACGGCGAGCGAGGCGACGAAGCCGGCCAGCAGCAGAAGCACGCGGAACGGACCCGACGGCTCATGCGGGACCTGCGGCGCCGACACCAGCTTGACGGCCGTCGGGAAGGCGCGGTTGTCCTGCTGGGCCAGCACCTCTTCCAGACGGCCGAGCAGGCTGTCCAGCAGCTGGCGCTTGGCCTGGGCCTCGGCCTCCAGCGTGCGCAGCGGCACCGCTTCCACGGCCATGGTCTGATAGCCGGATTCCAGCTTGGCGATCATGCCCTTCAGGGCGTTTTCCTGCTCGATGGCGACGTTGGCCGCCTCGCGGACGCCGGCGATCTCGTGGCGGACCTCCTGCTGAAGCGAGGAGTTGGCCTCGTTCAGGCGGGCCTGCAGTTCCTGGATGCGCGGGTGCTTCGGACCGTACTGGCGCGACAGTTGGGCCAGCTCGGTGGAGATCGAGGCAACGGTGGCGCGCAGCTGGGCCACGACCGGGGAGGCGAGGCTGCCGCCGTTGCCGGAGCTGCGCTCCAGCGTCTGGGCCTGGGCGACGGCGCGGGCGCGGAGAGCCGCGGCCTCGGCAAGGCGCAGGCGGGCCTGTTCCAGCTCGGTGGTGGCCATCAGGCCATTGGTGCCGTTCTTGACCAGACCGGCCTTGAAGCGCACGGCATCGACCTTGGTGTCGGCCTCCGCCACTTCCCGGCGCAGGGTGGCGATGCGGTCTTCCAGCCAGGCGACGGCGCTGGTGGACAGGTCGCGGTCCATCTGCTGGCGGGTTTCCATGTAGCGGCGGACGACGGTGTCCACCACCTTCTGGGCGATTTCCGGTTCGCGGGCGGTGTAGCGGACCTGGATCACGCGCGACCGGCCGACGACGCCGACCTCAAGGTTGCGGCGGACACGGTCGAGAACGCCGTCGATGCTGTCGGCGGCGCGCGTCTCGCGCAGCTGGGTGTCCTTGGTCATGTCGTCGCCGTGGGCCAGCACCGCCTGGACGACGCCCGGCAGTTCGGGGCCGAACACGGCATGGGCCTGCTCGCGCGTCCAGGCGGTGGCGCGCTCGACGAAGGGCTTCGTCTCGTCGGCCTGGACCGGCGGGTTGAACTCCTGGTTCGTCGCCAGATTCAGGTCGGCGACGGCCTGGCTCAGCACGGCGGTGGATTTCAGTATTTCGATCTCGCTGAGGATCGCGCCGTCTTCCGGCGTGATGGAGTTCAGCGCCTGATCTTCCGCCCGGACGACGCGGACCTGACGGTTGTCGACCAGCAGAAGGGCTTCGGAGGTGTATTTGTCCTTCATCAGCGAGACGGCGAAGGCCGACAGGGCCGTCAGCGCCAGCACGATGACGACGATCAGCGTCTTGTGCGCCGCCAGCACCCGCAGGATGAACCGGAAGTCGGGACCCATCGCCGGCGCCGGGCCGTCGAACTCGCGCGGCATGTGGTGGCCGACCTGGGTTGGCCACGCCGGAGCCGGCGGCCCACCGTGGCTTCCAGGGCCATGGCCTCCGTTATTGATCTGGGGAAGGTTTTCCACGTCTCAAAGCTCCTTCTGGATGGGCGACCGCCGGATCGCTGACGGAGGGATCCGGGTGGATGCGGGCGCTGCGGCGCCCGTTTCGCGGGTGCGGAGGGAGGCGGCACGACGAAGGCGAAGGGTGCTCCAGCCGAAGCCGAAGGCACCGATGCAATAGCGGCGGAACAGGCGGCGCGGCTCCTGCGCCAGCCGGAAGGCCCATTCCATGCCGGAACGCTGGACCGCTTCCGGGGCGCGCTTGAAGCGGCCGGCCAGGAAATCGACGATGGCGCCGCCGTTGACGATCAGCACCGGGTGGTCCAGCGCGCGTTTCAGCTCCGCCGCGACCTGTTCCTGCCTGGGCATGCCCATGGCGAGCAGGATCACGTCGGGGCGGGTGGCCCGCGCCTGGGCGATGTAATGCTCCACCGGGTGGAAGCCGTGCTGCAGGTCGGCGTAGCGGTGCGGCGTGGCGGCCTCCAGAACGACGCGGGCGCGGTCCAGCCACGGGGTGGCGGTGCCGTAGATCGCGACGCTGCGGGGGGTGAGCGATTTCAGCAGCAGCGGGATGAAGTCTGTGCCGTTCATGTTCAGCCCGGCCGGCATGCCGAGAACCGGCAGGACCGCCTGCAGCCCGATCCCGTCGCGCAGCAGGACGTCCGAGGCGGCGAAGGCGGCCAACGCCTCGTCCGACGCCATGCAGACGTTCAGCCCGTGCGCGTTCAGGAAGGACAGCACCGTCGGACGGTCCGCCGCGCCCAGCCGGTCGACCAGGATCCGGCGCTCGCCGTCGTTCGAAATGCACCGCATGCGCTCGATCAGTTCCAGGACCTCACGAGGATTCGGCATGCGCATCTCCCAATGAAAATTAATCGGAGCAAAGAGTTGATCGTTTCGCGCCGGACCCGGTTGCCGGTCCGGTCCGGTCCGGCCGGTTCGGCGGCCGGCGGCGGCTAACCCGTTGGGGTCGGACCACCAAACCTGCGTGGCTCTATGTGGCCGGTGCTCCCCCCTTTTCGCACGGGCGAGATCGGCGAAACGGCGACGGATTCGAATTAGCCCGGCCTTGCTCCCTTCGGGGGATTCGGCTTGCCGAATCGGCCGGTCAGACCCATAAAGAGAGACCCCGGCCATAAAGAGAGACCCCGGCGCTCTATGGCTGTTGTCTGGGGCAGATCCATCCCCGTCCTGCCGGACTGGCCGCCCGGCCGATGTGCCTCGCCGAAGCGCTTGCATGACCGGGGCAATTCCAAGAAAAGACGTTCATGACCGACGACACTTCCGACAACGCCCGCTCGGGCCGTACGCCCGGCACTGCCGATGAATTCGACCGCCGCGACGCCCTGCGCGCGGTGGCTGCCGTTGTGCGCGGCGACGGGATCGAGGTGGATGCCGACAGCACCCCGGCGCGCTGGTCGGTCGCGGTCAACCACGTCGTCCAGATCCCCGGCACCGACCGGAAGCTGAAGCTGCGTTTCAAGGTCGCGCTCGGCCCCCTGCCGGACATCGAGGCCGACTTGTGGGGCCTGCTGACCATCGACGAGGGGTTCGGCCGGCCGCAGGCCAAGGCGCTGGGCAAGCGGGTCAAGGGCGCCTGCCTGTCCTCCCCCGCCATCGCCAAGGCGAAGGACCGCGTCGACGGCTGGTTCGCGTCGATGGGGCAGCGGGCGTCGGGCTTCGGCGAGTCCTGGCGGCCGAAGGGCTTCGCCGACGAGCTGGGCCGCGTCGTCGGCTTCGGCGGCCGGATCCCGCGCCTGCAGACCCTGCTGGATGCGATGGAGGAGGCGTTTTCCACCGCAGCATCCCGCGCCGGCATGAAGGTGCGGCGGGAGCGGTTGGAGAATGCGTCCGGCATGGGCGTCTATCTCGACAGCTTCGCCACCGCCCGCGCGATGATCCGCAAGCTGCGGCTTTATGTCGGCCCGACCAATTCGGGCAAGACCCATGCAGCGATGGACCGGCTGGCCGAGGCGGAGAGCGGCTGCTATCTGGCGCCCCTGCGTTTGCTGGCGCTGGAAGGGCAGGAGGCGCTGGAAACGCGCGGCCGGCCCTGCAGCCTCGTCACCGGCGAGGAGCGCGATGTGCGGCCGGGCGCCGCCTTCACCTCCTCCACCATCGAGATGGTGAACACGTCGAAGGTTTGGGGCGCCTGCGTCATCGACGAGATCCAGATGATCGGCGATCCCGACCGCGGCTGGGCCTGGACCCAGGCGGTGGCCGGCGTTGCCGCTCCGGAAATCCTGATGACCGGCTCCGCCGATGCCATCCCCTACGTCAAGCGTCTGGCCGACGCGATGGGCGAGGAACTGGAGGTCATCGAATTCACCCGCAAGTCGCCGCTGCGCGTCCAGGAGGAGCGGGTTAAGCTGGAGGAGGTGAAGCCGGGCGACGCGCTGATCGCCTTCTCGCGCAAGGACGTGATGGCGCTCCGCCACGACCTGCTGGGCCGCAACCACAATGTCGCGGTGATCTACGGCGCCCTGTCGCCGGAGGTTCGCCGGGCTGAGGCGCGCCGCTTCCGCGAGGGCACCGCCGACGTTCTGGTGGCGACCGACGCCATCGGCATGGGGTTGAACCTGCCGGTTGCCCGCGTCGTGCTGTCCACCACCCGCAAATATGACGGGCGGGAGGAGCGCGAGCTGACCGCGTCGGAAATCCGCCAGATCGGCGGGCGCGCCGGCCGCTTCGGCATGCATGAGGAAGGCCGTGTCGCCGTGCTGGACGGCGAGAACATCAACCCGGTGCGCCGGGCGCTGACCTCGCCGCCGGTGCCGCCGGAAGACCCGCGCTCGTGGATTTCGCCCAACCTCAGCCATGTCGAGGCCATCGCGCAGGAGCTGGACACCGACAGCCTCGCCAAGGTCCTGCGCACGGCGGGTCAGGAGCTGCTGCGCGCCAACCAGACCTTCCGCATGACCGACCTGGAGCAGCGCATCCAGGCGGCGTCCGCGGTGGACCGCGCCAAGCTGCCGCTGGCCCAGCGCGACATGCTGGCCCGCTGCCCGATCGACACCCGCGACCAGAACAACCTGCGCCTTCTCGGCGGCTGGGCGGTCAATCAGGGCAGGGGCATTCCCAACGCCGCCCCCGACGCGGCCGAGCGGTTCCGCCACAGCGTCGGCACCGACGTGGAGCTGGAGAAGGCCGAGCGTGCGGTGAAGGAGCTGACCGCCTATGCGTGGCTGGCCTATCGCTTCCCCGACGCCTATCCCGAGATGGATTTGTGCCAGGAGCGCCGGGCGCATCTGAACGCCTTCATCGAGCGGACGCTCGCCGAGCGCTCGCTCGCCCGTGCCTGTCCGGTCTGCGGCACGCGGCTGAAGGCCAACCACCGCTTCCGCGTCTGCGACAACTGCTACAGCAGCCGTGTCGAGGAACGCCGCGGCGGCCCTCGCCGCGGTGGACCGGAACGCGGCAACGGCGAGAAGGCCCCCGGCCACCCGCACCACTTCCACCATCCGGTGAAGGATGGCGGCCGGGGTGCTCCCCGAGTCGGCCGCGGCAGTCCCAAGCGAAGAAGCGGAGTTCCCTCTCCCCCCCGGGGAGAGGGTTAGGGTGAGGGGGACGCGCGGCGGCCCTCCATCAAGAATCCACGCAGTGTCTCCCCCTCTCCCCGCTATCGGCGGACCAGAGGTCCGCCTGTCGCGTCAGCGCAAACAAAGTTTGCGCGAGAGCAGGGGGGAGAGGGAGATTACGCTGCCGCGCTGCTGCTCCCGCCGGTCCCTTCCCGGGTCGGCCAAGTGATCTCCTCCACCGCTCCGTTCTCGCCCAGGAAGTAGCGGCGCAGCGGCGTCAGGTCGGCGCCCAGTTCATAGACCAGGGGGCGGCTGGTGGGGATCTCGAACAGCGGGATGTCCCGGTCGGCAACGTTGTCCAGATGCTTGACCAGCCCGCGCAGGCTGTTGCCGTGCGCCGACACCAGCACGCGGGCGCCCAGCCGCAGCGCCGGGCTGATCGCCTCGCTCCAGAAGGGAACGACGCGGGCGGTGGTGTCCTTCAGGCTTTCGCCGCGCGGCAGGTTCGACCGCGCCAGTCCGGCATAGCGGCGGTCGGCGACGGCGGAGCGCGGGTCGTCCGGCTCGATCGGTGGCGGCGGGATGTCCCAGCTGCGCCGCCACTGGAACACCTGCTCGGCCCCGTGGCGTTCCGCCGTCTCCGCCTTGTTCAATCCCTGCAACGTGCCGTAATGCCGTTCGTTCAGGCGCCAATGCTTGTGCACCGGCAGCCACAGCCGGTCCATGTCGCGCAGGACGAGGTGCAGCGTCTCGATGGCGCGGCTCAGCACCGAGGTGAAGGCGACGTCGACGTCGATGCCGGCGGCCTTCAGCAATTCCGCCGCCTGACGGGTCTCGGCGACGCCACGGTCGGTCAGCCCGACGTCGGTCCATCCGGTGAAGCGGTCCTCGGCATTCCAGACGCTCTGGCCATGGCGCAGCAGGATCAGTCGGTGCATGGCGGTTCTCCCTTGCTACGGCGGGCGGCTCGGCCGGCATGTTCGGGGGCGTGCCGCGGCCGGACGCATCCGGTTTGAAACAGGTCCGCAACCTGCGGGTTCCCGCGGCGGATCGCCGCAGCGGTTCGGCTGCGGGCGGCCAAAACGGGGTCCGTTTCAGTCCGATTTCATGATTGCTTCCGGAGACACCAATTATGTCAGCCACGAAATGATGGCGACATACTCGCACAATAATCGTGCGGTAGCGTCTGTGCTGTTGAAATTGCCGGCCCGGCCGGCCCCTGCGGAAGGATTAAGGACGATGGCGGAACCGGATGCCGGAACGCAGCTCTCCTCGCGCCGCACAGCGGGCCTGCCGGGTTCGCCCACGCTTTCCGATTATCGCACCAGCAACCTGACAACCTTGCGTACCGAGGCCACGATGCTGCATCATCATGACGTCATCTCCAGAGCTGTGTCGACCGATCGAGAGATCACTCTGGAGGCGCTTCGTGTGTTCACTTATCTGAGCCGGAGGCTCCATTTCGATCGCTCCGTTCCGGTGCTCCAGTCCGAACTGGCTGATGCGCTGGGCATGCAGCGGCCCAATGTGAACCGGGCCATCAAGCTGCTGGAAACCAAGCAGATCCTTCTGCGGGAATCCAAACTGGGGCGCGCGATCACGTTCCGGCTGAATCCGGGACTGGAGGGCGGCCGGGCCTGAGTGTTTGGTCAGGGATGGAATGATTGTAGAGACCCGTGAACTGTTCTTCACAAATTCCGCCCTGAAGAAAGCCATCGCCTGGTATCAGAAGGCCCCCAACCAGACGGACCTGCCGCTGGGCGTCGTCACCTCGGTGGCGCCCAAGCCCGACGGCGGACTGTCGGTACAAATCCAGCAGAGCGGCGCCTCCAAATCGCGGGAGGTCCTGTTCACGCCCAGCAAGACGCTGGCGCTGCTTTTGCTGTTCTGTCGCCGCCAGAAGGTTCCCATTCCCCGCGACGCCGGGAAGGAGCTTGAGACGGCCGACGACGGATTGATCCTGATCGTGCGTGGCGAAACCACAACAAGCGCCCCGCCGCCCTGAACCGCAATCGTACCGAACCGTGATCGTCCCGGTTCACATCCCCCCGACCGGATTCCCGACCGGACATGGCCTGCCCCTGTCGTAAGCCGCCGCGCATCCAGCGCGTGCGGCTATTTTTTCGTGTTCTCCCATATGAAGTCTTTAAGGCTTCGCTGAAGACAAGGCTGAACTGGCAACGCATTCACCCAATGGGTGTGTCGATTATGATGAATGTCATAGTCGCCAAGGTGGATCGCGCTGCATTTATTCGTGTGATATTGTTCCCCGGTGCGGTAGAGCTAAGCTGTTGTACCGAAAGAATTCGCCCATTGGGCGATGCTCTGCCGGTTTGGCGATCGATCATTCGGGAGATCGGAAGCTTCACCTTGTCGGGATCGGTTTTCTTCAAATGAACCTTTGACTGTCGGCTCCAGTCGGATCGCAGCCTGCCCACATCATTGTCGAGGACCGCTCCCTGATGACTTTCACGCCCCCGAAGCCGTTGCTGCCGATGCAGCGCCGGCAGGCTCCGCCGGTCCTGCCGGCGCCGGCCTGACCGGGTCGGGTCATCGCATCGCATGTCCGACCTCCGCATGCCATCTCCCGACGATGCCGCCGACAGCCGGTGGCGTTCTTCCACGCTTCTGCACCGGATCGCCGCTTCTCCCCGTGCGCTGTTGACCGTCCTGTGCACGATGCTTGCCCTGCTGGGTACAGTGTCCTGGGCCGCCGTCACGGTGCTGGATTTGCGGGACACGCTGGAACGCTCCGAGCAGGAGGCGCGGCAGGCCGCGGTCCTGTTCGACAGTCATGCGCGCGGCGTGCTGGAATCGAGCGTCAATCTGCTGGAGCGCGTCGCCGGCCGCATGGATGGCCGCGGCATCGGGAGCTGGGCCGAGCGCAGCCTTGCCGAAGCGATGGCGGTGGAACGATTCGGCCGCATGACCCTGATCGGTGCCGACGGGTCGGTGCAGTTCGGACCGTCCGTCGCCTTTGCCGAGCCGGAGACCGCCGACGGGCTGTCGCTGCTGGTCCGTCCCCGGCCGCCGGGAGAGGAGCATGCGATCCAGCCGGCCGCCGGCTACATGGCCGGCCAGCCCTCCATTCTCCTTGCCCGCCGCATCCACGGCGTGACGGGCGCTCTCGACGGCGCGCTGCTGGTCGCCGTGCCGGTATCGGCCCTGGCACCGGTGCTGAATGCCTTCGCCGACCATACGCAGCGTCTGGTCGGGCTGTACCGTCCGGACGGCTTGCGGCTCGCCGGCGCCGGTGTCGAATCGCTCGGGATACTGCCGCGGCTGGAACCGGGTGGGGAGCGGGTGGAGGCGGAGTGGACGGTCGGTGGGGAGCGGACGGTCCTCGGGCTGAAGCGGATGATGCGTCTGCCGGTCCTCTCGGCGGTGGCGATCCCGCGGCCAGCCGTGCTGGCGCCGTGGTATGCCCGGCTGGAGCGCGGTCTGGTGGTGATCGTCGCCGGTGTCGCGGCGCTCGCCGGATTGTCCCTGCTGGGGGTGGCCAGTCTGCGGCGCGAGACCGCCGCCCGCCAAGCTCTGACCGAGGCGAACGTCCAACTGGAACTGGCGAACGCCCAACTCGAACAGCGCGTGGAGGAACGCACGTCAGCCCTCAGCTCCGCCAATCTGAAGTTGAGCCGGGCGCTGGAGGAGAAGGAGCGGGCGAATCAGGCCAAGGGCCGCTTCCTGTCGGCCGCGAACCATGATTTACGCCAGCCTTTCCAGGCCTTACGGCTGTTTCATCATATTTTGATGGAACGTCTGGCCGATCCACGCGACCGCAGCATCGCCGAGAAGATGGGCGAGGCGCTGGATGCCGGGGAAAAGCTCCTGCACGCCCTGCTGGAGGTGGCGACGCTCGATGCCGGCGTGGTGCGGCCGCAGCTGGCCGACGTTCCGGTGTCCGCCGTGCTCGATGATCTGGTCGCCGAGTTCCGCGGGATGGCCACGGAAAAGGGGCTGGTCCTGCGTGCGATGCCGGCGCGCATGGTGATCCGCACCGACCGGACGCTGTTGACCCGCATGCTTGGCGATCTGGTGCGCAATGCCATCCGCTTCACCGACGCCGGGCGGGTCACCATCGGTTGCCGGCACCGGGGACGATGGCTGCGCATCGAGGTGTGGGACACCGGCGCCGGCATCCCGGCCGAACAGTTGGACAACATCTTCGAGGACTTCGTGCAGCTCGGCAATCCGGAGCGCGACCGCCGGCAGGGCCTCGGCCTCGGCCTCGCCAAGGTGCGGCGCAAGGCGGCGCTGCTGGGCCATGCGGTGGAGGTGCGGTCGCTTCCCGGCCGCGGTTCCGTCTTCGCCGTCAATGTGCCGGTGGTTGGAACCGAGCGGCTGCAGGCGCCGGTGACGGTGCAGGACGCCGCCCCGGCCGAAGCCGGCGACCGGCTGATCCTGGTGGTGGAGGATGACCCGGTCCAGCGCGACGCCGTGCGCCTGCTGCTGGAAAGCTGGGGGCACCGGGTGATCGAGGCGGTCGACGGCGAGGCGGCGCTCGCCCTGTTCGCGGGGTGCGCCGGCGAGGTGCCCGATATGCCGAAGCCGGACATGATCGTCAGCGACTTCCGTCTTCCCGGACGCTTCACCGGCGTACAGACGGTGACGAAGGTCGGCGAACGGCTGGGCCGCGCCGTGCCGGGCCTGATCCTGACCGGCGATACCGCGCCGGAGCGCATCCGCGATGCGGTGGCGACCGGCTGCCGCCTGCTGCACAAGCCGGTGACACCGGACGATCTGCACGACGCCATCGCCGCCACCCTGTCGGAACGGTCGTCCGCCCGCCCGGTGGACGGCGGCGAAGCGACGCTGGAAAACCAGTCGGTGGCCTGAATTAACCCTTTCTGAAGCCGGGTGCTGCCAGACTGCTGCCGGAAAGGGAGTTCATGGGGCCATGGTGCAGAATCGCACGCTCAAGCGTCTCGACCAGACGCAGCTCGACCAGGCGGTGCGGCGGCACGAGATGTTCCGCAATGCCCGGGTTGGCGGTGCGCGGGCCAACCTGTCCTTCTGCGATCTGTCCGGGCTCGATCTGTCGGGCCGCGACCTTGCCCATGCCGACTTCGTCGGCGTCAGCCTGCGCGGCGCCAACCTGGCGGGGGCGCGGCTGGACTGCGCCTCCTTCTTCGTCGCCGATTTGCGGCAGGCGAATTTCGACGGCGCCAGCCTGATCAAGGCCGATCTGCGCGGCGCCTGCCTGCGCGGCGCCATCCTGGTGGGCGCCAACCTGTTCGAGGCGGATCTGCGCGACGGCTCTTTGGCCGAAAAGGACCGGTCCGGCCATCTGCATATGGTGCAGATCGACTCCAGCCCGGCGGAAGCCGACGGAGCCGACCTGTCCGGCGCCAACCTGACCAACGCCCGGATGTCGGGCATCATGGCCATCCACACCGACTTCTCCGATGCGGTGATGCGCGGCTGCAAGCTGGTGCGGGCCACCATGCGCGGTGCCAACTTCACCGGATCCAACATGGAGGGGGCCGACCTGTCCGGCGCCGACCTGCGCGGCGCCTGCCTGCGCGGGGCGGTGCTGACCGGTGCCACCATGGTGATGGCCGACCTGACCGACGCCGACATGGAGGAGGCGCTGACCGACCAGCCGGTCGGCCGCGTGGTGGCGGAGTTGGGGCGGTCGTTGGAGGAACTGCTGGCCGACCATATGGCCTGGGTGGGGTCGAGCGGGGCGCAGGGCGCGATGCTCGACCTGTCGGGCTTCGACCTGCGCCATGCGCCGTCGCTGGCCCACATGTGCCTGACCATGCTGCGGGCGCAGGGGGCGACACTCTACGGGTTGGACCTGTCGGGGGTTCAGTTGCAGGCGGCGGTGCTGGACAAGGCGGACATGCGCGGTGCCAGCCTTGCCGATGGCGATTTGCGCGGCATCAGCCTGCGCCACGCGAAGCTGAACAACGCCAACCTGCGCAACGTCAACCTGCGTCCCCTGGTGTTCGACGAGCAGCGCTCCCGCCCCGCCGACCTGTCGGGAGCCAAGCTGCGCTATGCCGATCTCAGCGGCGCCTGCCTGCGTTCGGTCAATCTGGGCAACGCCGATCTGTCCTTCGCCAACCTGCGCGGCTGCGACCTCGCCCGGACCGACCTGACCGGTGCCAAGCTGTTCGGCGCCAAGCTGGAGCGCCGCTCCCTGGCCGAGGGGGCGATCCTCGACGGCGTGGCGGGGCTGAAGCTGTAGGCAGGCCGCGCGCGGCGTCAGGCCTCTGCGCGCGGCACCTTCCGGGCCAGCCGGCGCAGCTCCAACGCGGCGCGGTCGGCGACGCGCTGCGCTTCCACCAGGATGCCGGTGAGATCGCCGACCTCCGGCGCGATCTCCCCCGCCGCATCGGACATCGCGTCCAGTTCCGCCGCCGCCTTCTCGATCAGTCCGGTCACCACGCCGGCCGGTCCGGCGGCGCTGTCGAATCCAGCCATGGGAACATCCATTTTCAAAATGTGGTCTTTGGCGAGTGTGTCGCATTCCCGCTTGCGGCGCAACGTCTTCCGCCGCACCGCACAATCGACGGCCTGGGCATTCCTTTGCCGGCAAAGCCTTCTTGCGCGGCCGGCTGTCGCGGCGCTACACACGGGAAGGCTGCCCGCAGTGGAAAGGTCCAAATGATGCTGGAATCTGGTCCGTCCGACCGCTTGTCAGCGGCGGCCGATGCGCTGATGGTCTTTCTCACCGACCGGCAGTTCGATGCCGACAAGATCAACGGCTTCTCTGCGCTTTGCGAAAAGCTGCGCCGCGACCTGGACCTGGACAGCCGTCTGGTGCTGGCGGAACGGATCGAGCGCGAGGCACCGTCGAACGACACGATCCGACTGCGCTCGGTCCTGTTCCTGCTGACCGGCGACCTCTATCACTATGAGCGGATCCTGCATTACCTGATGCTGGGGGGCGACAGCGCCGAACCGGCACTGCTGCATTTCGTCCACTGGTGCATCACGCGCCAGCTGTTC
Source organism: Azospirillum lipoferum 4B (assembly GCF_000283655.1). Taxonomy (NCBI): domain Bacteria; kingdom Pseudomonadati; phylum Pseudomonadota; class Alphaproteobacteria; order Rhodospirillales; family Azospirillaceae; genus Azospirillum; species Azospirillum lipoferum. The sequence goes on from NC_016585.1 coordinate 566,078, forward strand.
CTGGGGGTGGCCCAGGGAGAGAAGCAGGCGAGCTTCGTGGCTTGCGACCTGTTCCGCTATTACACGGCACTGGTCCGGCAGGTGGCCCGGCGCTGGGGGCTGACGCCGGCACCTGCGCCCCGGCGCGACGGACCGATCCGCCGTGTGGCGGTCGTCACCAACCAGTTCACCAACCAGGGCCACCAGCCGACCCGCGACTGCTTCGACTTCGCCGCGCGCCTGCAGGACGATTTCGGGCTGGACGTCGCCATCATCAACGCCAACTGTCTGCCGAGCCGGGTGGAGAGCGTCTTCATCCCGCCGATGGTGGCGGAGGTGGCGGCCGATCTTGAGGGCGTTTTCGCACTGAGGATGTTCGGCAGGCAGGTCAAGGTCGCGTCCTTCACCGAACCGGTCTTCAGCCGGAGCAAGCTGAGCACGATCGTCGAGACCATCGACGGCTACGATCCCGACCTGGTCGTCTCGTTCGGCGGATCGAACATCGTCGCCGACCTGTTCGCCGATGCGGGCGCCCGTCCGGTGGTGTCGATCCCCACCAGTTCCGGCATCACGCTGTCGCTGGCGCCCATCGTGCTGGGATATGAGGAGGCGGACCACACCCGCTCGATCCCCGCGCTGTATCGGGCGCCCTTCGCCCGCCGCTTCCGTCCCTTCACCTTCGGCTTCACGCCGCCGCCGTCGGACGGCGTCCGCGTCGACACCGGCTTTCCCGACGGCACCACTCTGTTCGTGGTCGTCGGCAACCGCCTGGACCAGGAGGTGCAGGGGGAGACGTTGGCGCTGTGCGACGACATTCTGGATCGCTGCCCGGGCGCCGCGCTGGTCTTCGCCGGCGAGGTGCGCGATCTGCCGAACCGTCTCGTGCCGCTGCGCAACCGGGACCGCATGCGCTGCCTCGGGCATGTTCCCGACATTCGCGCGCTCTACGGCCGCTGCCGCGTGTTCCTCAACCCGCCGCGGCAGGGCGGCGGGGGCGGCGCCGCCTATGCCCTGGCAGAGGGGGTGCCGGTGGTGACCTATGGCTGGGGTGACGGCGCCAGCGTCTCCGGCCCGGAGTTCTGCGTGGCCGACCGCGACGCCTATCTGGAGCGTGCCGTGACGCTCGCCACCGACGCCGGAGCCCATGCGGCGGCGGCCGCCGCGGCCAGGGCACGTTTCGCCATGGTCGGCGACCGGCGCCGCTGCGTCGAACGGCTGCTGGCCTATGGCGAGGAGGCGCGGGCATTGTTGCGCGCCGAGCGTGCCGGCACGAATTAACCTTCCTTCACGTTTTCGTGGAAGACTGATCCAGCCGCCCCGTATCCCGTTGGAAAGCCGACCCTTGCCGAACGCTTCTTCCGCCCATCCCCCCTTGGCCATTCCTTCAATGGCCCGGCCCCCCATGGCCATCGCCGGCCGGCCGATCGGAAGGGGGCATCCGCCCTATCTGATCGCGGAGATGTCGGGGAATCACAACGGCGACCTCGGCCGCGCCCTGGCGCTGGTGGAGGCGGCGAAGGAAGCGGGGGCCGATGCGGTCAAGCTGCAGACCTACACCGCCGACACCATCACCATCGCCCATGACGGTCCGGGCTTCCGGCTGGAGGGCGGGCTGTGGGACGGGCGCACCCTGCACGACCTCTACCGCGAGGCGCACACCCCGTGGGAATGGCACGCCCCGCTGTTCGAGCGGGCGCGGGCGCTGGGGCTGACCATCTTCAGTTCCCCCTTCGACGAAACCGCCGTCGAACTGCTGGAGGAACTGGACGCGCCGGCCTTCAAGATCGCGTCGTTCGAACTGATCGACTTGGCCCTGATCCGCCGCGCCGCGCGGTCGGGCAAGCCGCTGATCATGTCCACCGGCCTTGCGACGCTGGGCGAGATCGAGGAGGCGGTGGCGGCGGCGAGCGACGTGCCGCTGGCCCTGCTGCATTGCGTCAGCGGCTATCCCACCCCGCCGGAGGACTGCAATCTCCGGACGATTCCGCATCTGGCGGAGAGTTTCGGCGGCATCGCCGCCGGCCTGTCGGACCACAGCCAGGGCATCGCCGTGCCGGTCGCCGCCGCGGTGATGGGCGCCACGGTGATCGAAAAACACTTCACCCTGTCGCGCGCCGACGGCGGGGTCGACAGCGCCTTTTCCCTGGAGCCGGCCGAGTTCAAGGCGATGGCCGAGGCCGTGCGGACGGCGACCGCCGCCATAGGCCGCGTCGACTACACGGTGAAGCCCAGCGAGGCCGGCGGGCGCGACTATCGCCGCTCGCTCTATGTCGTCGCCGATGTCGAGGCGGGGGAACCGCTGACCGCCGCCAATGTCCGCTCGATCCGCCCCGGCTTCGGCATGGCGCCGAAACACCTGCCGGACGTGCTGGGCCGCCGCGCCGTTCGCCGTTTGCGCCGGGGGGAGCCGCTGGGCTGGGACATGCTGGCGCCGCGGGGGGAGGACCCACATGGATAAGCCGCGCATCGTCGCCATATCGCAGGCCCGCATGACCTCGACCCGGCTGCCGGGGAAGGTGCTGATGCCGGCAGCCGGCCGGCCGCTGCTGGCCCACCATCTGGATCGTCTGTCCCGCACGCCCGGCCTGGATGCGGTGGTGCTGGCGACGACGGTGAACGCCACCGACGATCCGGTGGCGGCATGCGCCGAAAGCCTGGGCATTCCGGTCTTCCGCGGCGACGAGCAGGATGTGCTCGGCCGATTCGCCGGTGCGGCGGCTCTGGCGCGGGCGGATCTGGTGGTGCGGGTCACCGCCGACTGTCCGCTGATCGATCCGGTGCTGGTCGGCCGCCTCATCGCCGACTTCCGCGACGATCCGTCGCTGGACTATCTGTCGATCGACAGCACCCGCTTTCCGCGCGGGCTGGATGCGGAGATCTTCCCGCGCCGCCTGCTGGACGAAGCGGCGGCCAACGCCGTCGATCCGGCCGAACGAGAGCATGTCACCCCCTATATCTACCGCCGCCCGGAACGTTTCCGGCTGGGGACCGCACTGGTGCCGCTCGAACCGGTCGAGCCGCCCGATCAGCGCTGGTGCGTGGACGAGCCGGCTGACTACGAGTTGGTGCACCGCCTGATCGAGGCTCTGCTGACATCCAATCCCGCCTTCGGCTGGCAGGATTGTTGCAAACTGCTCCGCGACCACCCCGATTGGATGGACATCAACCGTTCGGTCCGGCAAAAGACGCTGCACTGACGAGACACGCCCGTTCAGAAAAAGGGCCGGTCGATCGGAACTGACCGATCCGCCTTCACAAGGCCCATCAAGGAGATCAGCCCATGGATCGCAAAGACTTCCTGCTCGCTCTTGACGAGATGCTTGAACTGGATCCCGGTACGTTGACCGGCGACGAGGCCCTGGAATCGCTGGAGGCCTGGGATTCGCTGGCCGTCATCAGCTTCATCGCGCTCGTCGACGAGAAGACCGGCGTGGTGGTGGAAGGCGAGAAGCTGGCCAAGGCCAGAACCGTCGCCGACCTGCTGGCCCTGGCGGGTGCCCCGGTCGCGGCCTGACCGGTGCCCCGTCCTGTTTCTGAGAGCAGCCGCCTGCGCGCCGGTGTCGCCACCGTCGCCGGCGGTCCGGCGACCTACCTGTCGGTCGGCAGCGGCGGCGTGCCCGTCCTGCTTCTGCATGGCTTCGCCGGCGACCGCCTGACCTGGCAGTTCAACCTGTCGGCCCTGTCGTCGCGGCGGCTTGCGGTCGCGGTGGATCTGCCGGGCCATGGCGGCTCCACCCCCGATGTCGGCAGCGGCCTGGTTTCCGACTTCGCCCCCTGGCTGGTCGAATTCCTCGATGCGCTGGAACTGTCGCGGGTGCATGTGATCGGCCATTCGATGGGCGGTTACGTGGGGCGCGAACTGGCCCTGCTGGCACCGGACCGGGTGGCGAGCCTGACCCTGCTGTCCAGCGCCGGCCTGGGCACCCCCTTCGACCTCGGATTCCTCAGGCGGGCCATCGCGCCTGCCGACGTGGAAGAGGGGCGGGCCTGTGCGGCGCGCCTGTTCGCCGGCCCATCGCCGCTGATCCCGCGCTTCGGCGAGGTGCTGCACGCGCAGGGCGCCGACCCGCTCCGCCGGGCGGGGCTGGCGCGGATCATCGAGGTTTCCTTCGCCGCCCATGCCGATGGCGGCGGCCCGCCGGTGGATTGGAGCGCCTACCCGATGCCGATCCAGGTCCTGTGGGGGCGTGCCGACCGGATCATCCCGTTGCCGTCCGCCGACCGCTTGCCGCCGGGCGCCCCGTTCCAGGTGTTCGACGCCGCCGGACATCTGCCGCATATCGAGGCCGCCAGCCCGGTGACCGCCGCGATCCGGGCCTTTCTGGACGGCTGCGACGATGCCCCCAGCCAGAGCTGACCATTCCATGACCGACCATACCGCCACCGACCATACCGCCACCGACCCGACCACCGGCCCCATCTTCGCCCTGATCGCCGAGGAGCTCGGCCGCATCGCCGCCGACAAGGGGGAGGTGCTGCCGCCGCTGACCGCCGAAAGCCGGTTCCTGGATGGCGGCCTGCCCATCGACTCCCTCGACCTTGCGACGCTGCTGGTGGTGCTGGAGCAGCGGACCGGCCAGGATCCCTTCCGCGAAGGCTTCCGCCAGTTCACCACGGTGGGAGAGTTGGCGGCGCTCTACACCGTTCCGGCATGACCGGGCGCCGCCCCGCCTGGATCCATCCCGCCTTCCGCCTGATCGAGGGGGGAGACCTGTTCGGCTGGCCGGAGCTTGCCGGGCTGCCGGTGCCGGCCGGCGGCGTGGTGCAGGCCGACCGGCCGTCGCGCGTGCTGGCGGCGCTGGCCGCCGCCGAGGCAGCGGGGCAGGGGCTGCTGCTGGCCCGCGGCGCCGCGGATGGCGATGGCTGGCAGCCGGGGCGGGGCTTTTCCGTCACGCTGGAAAGCTCCGGGACCACCGGGGCGCCCAAACGCCTGCGCCACGATTTCGACCGTCTGCGCGGCCGTCTGCGCGGCGTGGCGGAGGAGGGGGCGCGCTGGCTGCTGACCTATGATCCGGGCGCCTTCGCCGGCCTGCAGGTGATGCTGACCGCGGCGGCGGCCGGGGCGCTGCTGGTCGCCATGCCTCGCAGCGCTTCCGTCGGCGGCGGCATCCCCGGTCTGGCGGAAGCGGCGCGCTGCCACGCGGTGACCCATGTCAGCGGCACCCCCAGCTTCTGGCGTGCCTTCCTGATGGCGCTGGGCGATGCGGAGCTGCCGCTCCGGGCGGTGACGCTGGGCGGGGAAGCGGCGGACCAGCCTCTGCTCGACCGGCTGGCGGAACGTTTTCCCGGCGCGCGCCTGCGGCACATCTACGCCTCGACCGAGGCGGGGGCGCTGTTCGCCGTCGCCGACGGCCGTGCCGGCTTCCCGGCCTCCTGGCTGGACGAGGCGCCTGACGGGCTCGCCCTGCGGATCGTGGACGGCGTGCTGGAGGTGCGCAGCCCGCGCGCGGCACCGGGGATCGGCGATGCGGAAGGCTGGCTGTCCACCGGCGATCTGGTGGACCGGCAGGGCGACCGCGTTCTGTTCGCCGGCCGGCTGGACGGTCTGGTCAATGTCGGCGGGGTGAAGGTCTCGCCGGAGGCGGTGGAGCGCCGGCTGCTGGCGGTCGGCGGGGTGGCCGATGCCGCAGTGTCCGCGGTGCCGAGCCCGATCACCGGCCATCTGCTGACCGCCACCATCGTGCCGGCGCCGGGTGTCGACGGGGAGGCCCTGCGGGCCGCCCTGCGCGCGGCGACCGCCGACCTGCCGCCGGCGGCGCGCCCGCGCGCCCTGACCTTCGCCGACCATATCCCGCTGAGTGCGGCGGGCAAGAAGAGCCGAAAGGGAGCCGCATGACCGCGTCCGCAGCCCCAGCCCCAGCCGCAGCCATAGAACCGAAGCGCCACGTCATCGTCACCGGGGGCAGCCGCGGCCTCGGCCTTGCGCTGGTGGAGGCGCTGCTGGCCGACGGCTATCGGGTGTCCACCTGCAGCCGTTCGTCCTCCGAAGCGCTGGAGCGGCTGGCCGGACCCGACCTGTTCTGGCAGTCCTGCCGCATCGGCGAGGGCGACGAGGTGCGCGCCTTCTTCGACGCCGCCGTCGCCTGGGGCGGCGCCTCGCCGCTGTGGGGGCTGGTCAACAATGCCGGGATCGCGCGCGAAGGCGTGCTGGCGACCTTCCCGGAGGTGGATGCCGAGGCGGTGATCCAGACCAACCTGACCGGGGCGCTGCAGGCCGCCCGCGCCTTCCTGCGCGCCAAGCTGGTGGAACGCGGCGCCGGCCCCAAGGGGGGGCGCATCGTCAACATCTCCTCCATCATCGGGCAGCGCGGCTATGTCGGGCTGGCGGCCTATTCGGCATCGAAGGCCGGGCTCGACGGGCTGACGCGGGCGCTGGCGCGCGAGGTCGGGCGGCGGGCGATCACCGTCAATTCGGTGGCGCCGGGCTATCTCGACACCGAAATGTCGGGCACCCTGTCGGACGGGCAGCGCGACCAGATCGTGCGGCGCACGCCGCTGGGCCGGCTCGGCACCGCGGCGGACGTGGTGCCGCCGGTCCGGTTCCTGCTGGGCGATGGCGGCGCTTTCATCACGGGACAGACCCTTACGGTGGACGGCGGCATCACCTGTTGAGGCGGTGCCGGTCGGATCCGGGGGTGACAGGGGGGAGGCGGAGATGGTCGCCAGCCGGATCGACGGGGTATGCGTGCGCGGCATCGTCGGCTGCGTGCCGGAAGGGCGCGAAACGGTGGAGGATCTGGCCCGCCGCTTCGGCGAGGACGCGGCGCGCCGGATCGCCGCCGCCACCGGCATCGAGGAGCGGCGGATCGCCGCCCCCGGCCAATGCACCAGCGACCTGGTGGAAGCCGCGGCGCGCCGCCTGCTCGACGGGCTCGGTTGGGAGCCCGGCAGCATCGACCTGCTGGTCCTGGTGACGCAGACCCACGACCACACGCTTCCCGGTACCGCATCGCTCCTGCATCGGCGGCTGGGGCTGCGGAAGGGGGCCGCCGTGCTGGACCTCACCCATGGCTGCTCCGGCTTCGTCTATGGGTTGTGGACCGCGGCGGGGCTGCTGAAGGCCGCCGGGCGGCGGGCGCTTCTTCTGGTCGGCGATACCACGTCGCGTCTGGTCGATCCGGACGACAGGACGGTGGCGCCGCTGTTCGGCGACGGCGCGGCAGCGACAGCTCTGGAACTGGACGGCAGTGCGGCGCCGATGGCCTTCGACCTCGGAAGCGACGGTGCCGGCGCGCCTTACCTGTCCGCGGAGGGCGGTGCGATGCGCCATCCCGACCGGCCGGCGCGCCTGTTCATGGATGGAACCCAGGTCTTCGCCTTCACCCTGCGCGAGGTGCCCGGCAGCTTGCGGGCTGCGCTCGACACCGCCGGCTGGACGATGGAAACGGTCGACCATCTCGTCCTGCATCAGGCCAACGCCCAGATGATCCGTCATCTCGGCCAGAAACTGGGCATGGCGGCCGACCGCACGCTGGTGGCCTTGCAGGACGTCGGCAACACCAGTTCCGCCTCCATCCCGCTGGCGATCGCCGGCGCTCTGGCGGTGCCGCTTATGGCCGGGACGCGCCGGCTGCTGCTGTCGGGCTTCGGCGTCGGCTGGTCCTGGGGCAGTGCCGCACTCGCCGTCGGGCCGCTCGCGATGTGTGAAACGGTTGTCCTGACCGGCAGGAAATACCCGGCAGAATCTGCCGCCCCGGCAAGCCCTGCCGCCTGACCGGCAGAATCTGCCGGGAGGTCGGCAAATTTTGCCGGGTGCTTTTCTGCCCACCGGTACGGATTACCGAGGAAACCCGGCAAATTTGAACTGGCCCGCTTCTTGCCTACCCCTCTGGCGGGGGAATTAGTCCCCTTCCGGTAATCGGCGCCTCCATAGAGAGGTGCTGCCGGACACCGATCCTCCAAAAGGAGTGGCCACCATGGCTGGCAACGTTACCCTCTCGTCCTCGATGCGGACGAACCTGCTGCAGCTGCAGAGCACGCAGGAACAGATCAACAAGAAGCAGAACATCCTGTCGACGGGCAACAAGATCAACACCGCCCTCGACGGTCCGACCGCCTTCTTCTCGGCCAAGGGCCTGAACCAGCGCGCCGGCGACCTGACCTCGCTGAAGGACGCGATGGGTCAGTCGATCAGCACCATCCAGGCCGCCGACAAGGGCCTGACCTCGATCGATGCCATGGTCGACCAGGCCAAGGGCCTGACCACCGCGGCCTATGCCGCCCTGGGCAACGACGCTGCCTCCGTGGCCACTCGCAAGTCGCTGGCCGCCCAGTTCAACACGCTGCGCGGGCAGATCGACAAGCTGGCCGCCGACAGCGGTTACGGCGGCAAGAACCTGATCGCCGGCAACGGCCTGAGCATGGACAGCACCAGCGAGTCCCGTGCCGCCGTCAACACCATCACCGGCGTGGACAACGCCCGCGTCACCAACGTCCAGCGGGCCGACACCTATTCGATCCGCATCCAGGGCGACGGTTCGATCGAAGGCAAGGCCTCCGACATCGCCAAGGCCGAAAGCGCGCATGGACTGACCGGCCTGAAGCTGTCGGGTACGATGTCCAGCACGTCGGGCAGCTTCTCCAACGTCCAGATCGAAGTCCGCGGCGCCAACGGCCGCACCCGTGACTTCATCGTGTCGGACGGCAAGGAAAGCCGCACCATCTCCTACTTCGACAACACGCAGACGACCAGCACCAAGCTGCAGACCGCCGGCACCTCCAGCGTCGCTCAGGTCTCCACGGTGAACGTCAGCGGCACCATCGAAGAAGGCGACATCTTCTCGATCACCGTCGAAGGCCAGACCTTCAGCTACACCGCGACCTCCGGCGACGTGGCCACCGGCCAGACCGCCTCTGTCAACGTCGCAACCCAGCTGCAGGCCTCGATCAGCACCGCCATCTCCGGCGGCCGGCTGCAGGGCAAGGACGTCGCCTCCGCCTCGATCGGCACCGGCGGCACGATCACCCTGACCGGTGCTGCGCCGGGCGGCACGACCCGCGACTTCACCGTGACCTCCAGCACGACCAACGCGCTGACCAAGAAGATCTCGGAAAGCTTCGCGTCGGGCACGGTGGTGACCTTCACCGTCGACCGCCAACTGCTGGAAGCGGCGAACAACCAGGGCAACGGCATCTCGACCATCGAGAAGAAGGTCGATCTGCAGGTCCAGGTCACCAATTCCAACGGTGCCCAGGTCACCCGCGACGGCACGAACGAGCAGGGCGACAGCAAGCTGGCCAACGGCGAGCAGTCCTACGCCTTCGACAGCGGCACAGTCCGCATGAACATCGACGAGAAGACCATCAAGCAGGCAGCCTCGGCGAACTGCTCGGCGAACATCGTCACCAAGCAGATTTCCGACGCCAACTCGTCGAACGACATCACAGTCCAGCTGAACGAGACGAACACCAACTCGATCACCGTGAACGCGGTGAACCTGAGCACCAGCGGCCAGGGCCTGAAGCTCGACGAAGCGCAGAACGACTGGACGGACCGCGCCGACATCGACAAGGCGGTTGCCGGTCTCGACAACGCCAAGGCGACGATCCGCTCCGCGTCGCAGTCGCTGTCGACCAACCTGAACATCATCACGACCCGCGAGAACTTCACCAAGGAGTTCAGCGACGTGCTGACGGAAGGCGCCAGCAAGCTGACGCTGGCCGATCAGAACGAGGAAGGCGCCAGCCTGCTGATGCTGCAGACACGTCAGCAGCTCGGCACCATCGCCCTCTCGCTGGCCAACCAGTCGCAGCAGTCGATCCTGCGTCTGTTCTAAGGCGTAGAGTTCGGGTAGGGAGTTCGGGTAGGATCACGCCCGGCGGGCGGCGGCATCAGGCCGCCGCCCGTTTCTTTTTAGGGTCACACCGGATCGGCAAAGGCCGGACGGCAATGGCCCGCAAGCCCCGGGTTCCGCACTCATGCCGCTCAAGTTCGTTCTTCGTCCCAACGAGAAGGTCATCATCAACGGCGCCGTCATCGGTGCCGGCGACCGTCCGGGCTCGTTCTTCCTCTACAACACCGCGAATTTCCTGAGGGGACGCGAGGTCCTGAAGGAAGAGCAGATCGACTGTATCGAGAAGAAGCTCTATTTCGTCATCCAGCTCGTCTACATCTTCCCGGAAGATGCGACGCTTAACCTCCAGCGCTTCGCATCGATCCTCGACGAAACGCGTCAGGCGCGTCCCGACGCCTCCAAGGTGCTGGACGAGATCGAACGCCTCGTCGAAGCCCGCAACTACTACCGGGCGCTGAAACTCTGTCGCAAAATGTTCAGGTCCGCCGACGGCGGCGCCGGCAATGGCGGAACCGGAGACGCCGAGGCGGGTGACGACGACGACGCACCGGCCGACGATCGGATGCCGTGACCCTCGCCGAACTGTTCGACGCCGCACTGCCGCTTCATCGTGCCGGCCGGCTTGCCGGGGCGCTGGCCCTCTATCGCCGGATCCTGGTCGATGATCCGGCAAATGCCGATGCGCTGCACCTGTCGGCCTTGATCGTCCATCAGGCCGGGCTTCCCGCTGCGGCGCTGCTGCGCTTGCGGGCCGCGCTTGCGGTGCAGCCCCATTTCCCGGCGGCCTGGAACAGCCTCGGCAATATCCTGGCGGATATGGGCCGGGTCAGCGAAGCCCTGGACGCCTATGCGGTGGCGATCCGGCAGGACGACCGTTACGTCGAAGCCTACAGCAACCGCGGAGCGATCCTACGGCGGCTCGGCCGGCGGGAAGAGGCGGCCGAGGATTATGTCCGCGCGCTGACACACGGGCCGGACAACGTCACCGTCCGCTTCGATTACGGCATCCTGCAGCGGGAACTGGGACGGATTGCGCCGGCCGCCAATGCCTTCTATGCGGTGGTGCAGGCCAACCCAAACCATCCCGAGGCATGGCGCCATCTGGCGATCTGCCTGCGCGGGCTCGGCCATCCGGACGCCGGGGAGTGCCTGCGGCGCGCGCTGGCCGATGCGCCGACGGACGAGGAGCTGTCGCTCGAGCTGGGGGTGATGCTGAACGCCCAGCGGCGCTATGCGGAGGTCTGCGATGTCCTGGCGCCGGCGGCTGAGGCCCATGGCGGCAACGCGCTGCTGCATTTCACGCTCGCTACCGCATTGCAGGGCTTGGGGCGCCTGCCGGAGGCCGTGGCCCGGTTCCGCCATGTGCTGGAGTGCGATCCGACGATGCAGGGCGCCTGCAACAACCTTGGCGTTGCGTTGCTCGACCTGGGGGATGCCGATGCGGCGGTGCCCGTCCTGCGCCGGGCGATGGCGCTCACCCCGGACGACGCGATGGTGGTCAACAACCACGGCACCGCGCTGGAGAACCGGTACGACCCCGATGCCGATCCGGAGCCGGCGGCGCGATGGTACCGCCGCGCCCTTCGGCTGCGTCCCGATTACGGGAAGGCGTTGATCAATCTGGCCGGCATCCAGGGCGTGCTGCGGCAGACCGCGGCGGCGGATCTCTATCGGCGTGCGGCGGCGGCCGAACCGAGGAATGCAGAGGCCTATGCCAATATGGCCAGCCTGCTGTTGGACCGCGACGACCTGGCCGGGGCGGAGCGGCTGTACCTGCGGGCGCTGGCGATCGACCCCGGCCGGTCGGCGACGCTGACCGGCTATGGTCTGGCCCTGCAGATGCGCGGCCGCATCGGAGAGGCGGAGGCGGCCCACCGCAGGGCGCTGGCGATGGACGCCCGCAATGCGGATGCCGCCGGCAATCTCGGTATGCTGATCTGGCAGTACCGCCAGGATGCGGATGCCGCCGAACCCTGGATATCGCAGGCCCTCTCGATCAATCCGGCGTTGGGCAGCGCGCATCTGAATCGCGGCCTGCTGCGGCTCGCCGGAGGGGATCTGGCCGGCGGCTGGGACGATTACCGCTGGCGCTTCCGGGCGAAAGGCTATGTGAGCCGGCGGATTGCCGCTCCACCCTGGCGTGGGGAGGCGCCGGCCGGCCGGCGCCTGTTGGTCTGGCGGGAGCAGGGGGTGGGCGACGAAATCCTGTTCTCTTCCTGCTTTCCCACGCTGATCGCGCGTAGCGGTCATGTGGTGATCGAGTGCGACCGCCGGCTGGTGCCATTGTTCACGCGCTCCTTCCCCACGGCGACGGTGCGCGAGCAATCGGTCGACGAGGCCGGCCGGGAACTGATCGATCCGCCGGACGTCGATGCCCATGTGGCGGCCGGCGACCTGCCGGGGCTCTTGCGCGACAGCCTGTCCGCCTTCGAACCGCAGGATCCCTGGCTGGTTCCGGACCCGGCGCTGGTGGAGCGCTGGCGCGGGCGGCTGGCGGCGCTGGGGCCGGGCCTGCGGGTAGGCATCGGCTGGCGCAGCCAGATGATGACGACCGACCGCAATGCCGCCTATGTGATGCTGGAGCATTGGGGACCGGTCTTCGCCGTTCCGGGTCTGGTGTTCGTCAACCTGCAATACGGTGAGTGCGAAGCCGAGCTTGCGGCGGCCGAACAGCGCTTCGGCGTGCGCATCCACCGCTGGTCCGACCTGAACCTGCGGGACGATTTCGACGGGGCGGCGGCGCTGACGGCGAATCTCGATCTGGTGATCTCCCCGGCGATGTCGGCGGGAGAGCTGGCGGGGGCCTTGGGCGTGCCGGTCTGGCGCTTCGGCCGTCGCGACTGGACGCAGCTCGGCACCGGTGTGCGCCCCTGGTTTCAGGCCATGCGCCTGTTCCAGCCCACTCCCGGCGCAGGGCTGGAGGAGGCACTGACCAGCATGGCCAAAGAACTTGTGCGAATGGCGTCGCGACATGCTGCGCCCCAACCCGTGGCACCGGTGCCCGTGGTTCCGGTGCCCGTGGTTCCGGTGAAGGCTGCGTCCGCGGTCGATGCGGACCGGCGCACGGCCGATGCCATCGCTCTCTACCGCGGTGGCGATGCGGCGGCAGCGGAGGCGGCGGTGCGGGAGGTGCTCGACGCCCTACCCGGCCACGCGGTGGCTCTGCATCTGGCCGGTGTTCTGGCGAAGCGGCGTGGCGCGCTGGAAGAGGCGGCAACCCATCTGTCCGGGGCGGCAACCGCCGATCCGGCCAATGCTGCCGCGCATGCAGCCCTGTGCGATGTCCTGCAGGGCCTCGGCCGGTTCGATGCCGCCGAACGCGCATCCCGCGCCTGTGTCGCGCTACAGCCCGACGGGGCGGGCCATTGGGTCAACCGGACCGCTTTGCTGCGTCGCATGGGGCAGCGCGGCCCGGCGCGGTCGGCGGTCGGCCATGCCTTGCGCCTGCGCCCCGATCTGGCGCCCGCCCACGGTCATCTCGCGGAACTGGCGGATGGTCCGGAGGACGCGGTGACGGCCAATCGCGTCGCCGTCGCGCTAGCACCGGGAAGTGCCGATGTCCTCAGCAATCTCGGCGCCGCGTTGCAGAAAGCGGAACGCTTTGCCGAAGCCGAGCGGCTGCTGGACCGCGCAACCCGGTGCGATCCCGGATTGGCCATCGCCTGGACCAACCGCGGCGGTGTGCTGGAGCCGCTCGGGCGCATTGCCGAGGCCGAGAGCTGCCACCGGGTGGCCATCGACCGCGATCCGTCACTGGCCGAGGCACATGGCAATCTCGCCTATCTGCTTCAGCGGCAGCACCGGCGGCAAGAGGCGCTTGCCGCCTTCGACGCCGCGCTGGAGATCGACCCGAAGCACGCCCAGGTCCGCTACAACCGCTCCCTTCTGCTGCTGGGGGATGGTGTGCTGCGGTCGGGCTGGGTCGACCATGAAACGCGCTTCGGGACCCCGCACTTCGAAAAGCAGCGCCGCCAGTTCGCCATGCGGGCCTGGCGTGGCGAGAACATCGCCGGCCGGCGTCTGCTGGTCTGGCGGGAACAGGGTGTGGGCGATGAAATCCTGTTCGCCTCCTGCTATGAGGAGGCGATGCGCCGCGCCGGCCGGCTGGTGATCGAATGCGACCGCCGCCTCGTACCGCTGTTCGCACGATCCTTTCCCGGCGCCGATGTCCGGCCGGAGAGCGCCGACCCGCGCGACGCCGATGTCCAGATCGCTGCCGGCAGCCTGCCGAGGCTGCTCCGCGCCGATCTGAGGCGCTTTCCCGACCGCCCGTCCTGGCTGGTTCCGGACCCGGCGCTGGTGGAGCGCTGGCGCGGGCGTCTGGCGGAACTGGGGCCGGGGCTGCGGGTCGGGATCGGCTGGCGCAGCCAGTTGATGACGGCGGGACGCAAGGACGCCTATGTGATGCTGGAGCATTGGGGACCGGTGTTCGCGGTGCCGGGCCTGGTGTTCGTCAACCTGCAATATGGGGAGTGCGAAGCCGAGCTTGCGGCGGCCGAACGGCGCTTCGGCGTGCGCATCCACCGCTGGGCCGACCTGGACTTGCGGGACGATTTCGACGGGGCGGCGGCGCTGACGGCGAATCTCGATCTGGTGATCTCCCCGGCGATGTCGGCGGGGGAGCTGGCGGGGGCCTTGGGCGTGCCGGTCTGGCGCTTCGGCCGTCGCGATTGGACGCAGCTCGGCACCGGTGTCCGCCCCTGGTTCCCGGCGATGCGCCTGTTCCAGCCGAACCCCGGTGAGGGGCTTGAGGCGACGATCGGGCAGGTGGCCAAGGCTCTCCGCGCCCACGCGTCTTCGCCACGGGACAAAGCCGGTCCGGGCGGGGGTGCAACGGCGGCTGCCGCGGATGCGGGAGACGGCGAAACCGCCGATCCGGACCCGCTTTCCGACCCGGTTCACGATTGCGACCCGAACCATCTGTTGGAGCAGGCGGTCGCCGCCCATCGCGGCGGTGACGCGGCCGGAGCCGCCGCCCTCTATGGGCGAGTGCTTGCCCGCCGTCCGCGGGACCCGGTGGCCTTGCATCTGTCCGGCCTGCTCGACCACCAGTCGGGCGCATCGGAACGGGGCGAGCCGCGCATTGCCGCCGCGGTCGCCGCAGCGCCCGACTATGCGACGGCGCATATCAGCCTTGGCAATGTCCGTCTGGCGCTCGGCCGGGCCGCTGCGGCGGCGGCGAGTTTCCGGGCGGCACTCGCCCTCCAGCCGGCAGACGCCGCGGCGCTGACCAATCTCGGCAACGCGCTTGACGGTCAGGGGCGGAGCGGGGCCGCCTTGCGGGTGCAGGGGTGGGCGGTCGCCGCCGATCCGGAACTGGCCGAGGCGCATGACAACCTCGGCGCAATGCTGGCACGGCTCGGCCGTTGGGGCGAGGCGGAGCGGGCGCATGTCCAGGCGCTGCGACTGGCCCCGGACTTGGTGGCCGGCTGGGTCAACCTGTCGGTGGCTCTACGGCGCCTCGGGCGCCTGGGGGCGGCGGAACGGGCCGGGCGGCTGGCGCTGGCGCTGCAGCCGGCCCTGGCCGACGGTCTGGCGAACCGCGGCAGGCTTCTGCGCGAGTTGGGGGATGCTGCTGCGGCCGGCCTCTCCTGCGCCCGCGCCCTGGCGGTGGAGCCCGGTCACGCTTCCGCCGCCTTCAACGGCGGGGTGCTGCATCTGGCAGCCGGGCGGCTGACGCAGGGGTGGGCCGGCTACGACCGCCGCTTCGACACGCGCGATCTCGTGACGGCGGCCCGTCGTCCCGGCGTGCCGGCCTGGGGCGGAGAGGATCCGGCGGGCAGGCGGATCCTGGTCTGGCGCGAGCAGGGAATCGGCGACGAGCTGATGTTCGCGCAGTGCCTGCCGGGCCTGATCGCCCGTGCCGGACATGTGGTGGTGGAATGCGATCCGCGTTTCGTCCCGCTGTTCACCCGCTCCTTCCCGCAGACGACGGTCCGTCCCGTTCCGGCATCGCCGGACGAACCTGCCGCGGACGTGGACTGCCATGCCGCAATCGGTTCGCTGTCGTGCCACCTCGGGGGCCGGTTGGCCGGCTTTACCGACGTCAAACCGGCTCTGCGGGCCGATCCGGCGGCGGTACGGGAATGGCGGCGGCGGCTGGCCGAACTCGGCGACGGTTTGCGGGTCGGCATCGCCTGGCGCAGCGGCCAGCTGGATCCGGACCGTATGCCCGATTACACCCGGATCGAGGATTGGGGGCCGGTGCTGACCCTGCCGGGTCTGGTGCCGGTCACCCTGCAATATGGCGACTGCGGGGCGGAACTGGCGGTGGCGGCCAAGGCATTCGGCCGGGCGCCACATCTGTTCTCCGACCTCGATCAGCGCAACGACCTTGACGGCACCGCCGCGCTGATGACGGCGCTGGATCTGGTGATCGCGCCCGCGACCTCGACCGGCGAACTGGCGGCGGCGCTGGGCGTGCCGGTCTGGCGTCTGGCGCGGGCGGGTGACTGGACGGCATTGGGGACGGCCGTGCGGCCCTGGTTCCCGTCGATGCGCCTGTTCCAGACCCGTCCGGGACAGCGGGTCGGCGATCTGTTGGCGGTGGTGGCGTCGGAGCTGTCGCGCCTGAAAGTGCCGGCTGGCTGAGCTGACGGCTGCAAAAGGCGCCGTTTTGAAAGCCGCCATTGAAAAAGCAGCCATTAAAAAAGCCGGGTGAGGCTAATCGCCTCAACCCGGCCTTCGTAACCCCGTTCAGGGGCGATGCTGCGATTGGGGGGATTAATTTATCGTGCCGGAGCGCGTCAGGCGATCGATCTCTTCCTTGACGTGCAGCTTCTCGAGCTTGAGGCGCTTCACCGCGCTGTCATCCGGCCAGGATCGCTTTTCCTCGTCGAGGATCGCGCGATCGAGGCGCATGTGCTTTTCTTGCAGAGACGAAAGGCGAGCTTCAGTGTGCATGAGTCGCTCTCCATAGGATCAGTCCGTGTCCCGCCGCAATGTGACGGGCCGGTGACATGAGTGTTCACCCATCCGAAGCGCAGAACAACCCTAATCTTGCGTTTTATGCGGTGAAACCATGCGAAAAAGTGCCTCAACCGCTCGGTTGTATGTCAGTGGGTTGCAGGGGTGGGGTCTTGAAATCACTTTGCGCAACACCAGGCGGAGGCCGTCCGACCCTTTGACCCGAGGGGTTATGCCTGAATTGGTCCATCGCCCTTGCCGATGCTGCGACCGGCGATGACGGTCCGTGCGTGGCGGGCCTCCGCGTGGCCGGGCTGGAGGACCAGCATGCGGCGATACCACCATGCCGACTCGTCATGACGGCCGAGCCGGCATAGAATCGCAGCCAGACGCGCGGCGACCGACGGAACGGTCGGATCGAGGCCGGCGGACCGTCGCAGTGCCGCAACCGCATCCTCTGAGCGGCCGAGGCCGTCGAGCGCCATGCCCCATCGATGCAGCAGGGCCGCACCGGCGCCGAGCAGTGCTGCCCGGCCATAGGCGCCTGCCGCCGCCGGCTCGTCCCCGCGCTCCCGCTCCGCATGGCCGAGCCCCTCCTGTGCGGCAAGCAGGGTGGGGGAGAGGGACAGGGCATGGCGGAAGCGGTGGGCCGCCCTGTCCGGCCGCCCCAGCGCGCGCAGGATCTTGGCATGGTTGACCGCGGCCTCCGCATCGGCGGGTTCCAGCACCAGGGCGTGGACCAGCAACAGGTCAGCCTCCTCCAGTCGGCCGAGCTGGGCAATCAGAAGGCCGTAGCGGTGCAGTGCTTCCGAGTTGGCCGGATCGCTCTGCAGAACGTCGCGGTAAAGCGCTTCGGCCTCCTCGAAGCCACCGGTCTGGTGGTGGTCGAAAGCCCGCGCCAGCAGCGCACCGGTCGCAGGCATCAGTCCCGCGCCAGCGCGGCCAACGCGCGCACCGCCTGCACGGCGGCAACGGCCAGCCCCTCGCCGGGAGCTGGCTGGATCAGCCGCATCGACGGATACCAGGGCCGCACGCCGGCGCCCAGCTGGGTCCAGTCGCGGGTGCCCAGCCGCCAGACCGGAGCGCCCAGCGCCCCGGCCAGCTCGCCCACCGCCGTTGCCGGCGCGATCACCAGATCCAGATTGGCGATCAGGGCGGACACCCCTTCGAAATCGTCCTTCAGGTTCAGGTCGTCCCAGCGGTGCAGACGGCGCGTCGCCGTTTCCACCCGCGCCAGCTCGGCTGTGCAGTCACCATATTGCAGCGAGACGACGCTGACGCCGGGCAGGTCGAGCAGAGGCTGCCAGTCGGCCAGTCCGGTATAGGCGGCGGCGCGCTGTGCCGTGACGATCTGGCTGCGCCACGCCAATCCCACCCGCAGACCGGGCAGGGCGGTGACCCGATCCCGCCACAGGGCGACGCGGTCCGGATCGGGGCGCAGATAGGCCGGGCGGGGCGGGAAGCGGTCCAGCCGGTCCCGCGTCAGCGCCGGCAGGCTGCCGGCCGGCATCTGCAGGTCGCAGTCGGGCGGCTCCACCGTTTCCCGCCCGGCGGCATCGGCGGTTTCCGCCCGCACCGAGACCCAGGGGAAGGAGCGGGCGAACAGGCTGACCAGCCGCCGGTCGCATTCGACCGTCACCGGCCCGTCCAATCCCTGCAGCGCGTCGAAGCAGGAGGCGAACAGGATCTCGTCGCCCACCCCCTGTTCCGACCAGATCAGCAGCCGGCGTCCGCGCAAGCCCTCGCCATTCCACACCGGGCGGTCGATCCTGCGGGCGCGCTGCAATTGCCGGGCGGAGAAGCGGCGGGCATAGCCGTCCCAGCCGCGGGCGAGGCTGCCGTCGGTCAGGTCGATCAGTCCGAGATTCCAGGCGGCGAGCGCGAAGTCCGGGGCGATCCGCAAGGCGTGCTGCAGATGATGCCTCGTCTCGTCCGGCCGCCCCGCGTACATCGCCATGGTGGCGAGGTTGTTGTGGGCGTCGGCGGAGTCCGGCTGCAGGGCCAGGGCGCACCGGTAATGGGCGGTCGCCTCGCCGCTCCGCCCCTGCAGTTCGCAGGCATGGCCGAGATTGGCGAAGGCGGGCGGATTCTCGGGCTGGAGAGCGATGGAGCGGAGGTGCAGCCGCATGGCCTCCGCAACGCGCCCGCCGGTCTGATGGACGAGGCCCAGATGGGTCAATGCTTCGGGGAAGGCGGGGTGCAACGCCAGCGCGCGGGCGAAGGCGCGGGAGGAATCGGCATGCCGCTTTTCCGCCTCGTGGATCAGGCCCAGATGGTTCCAGGCATGGGGAAAGACGGGGTCGATGCGCAACGCCTCGGAGATCAGGGCAAGGGAGTCGGCGCTTCGCCCCGTTTGATGCAGAAGAAGTCCCAGCAGATGGAGCGCATCGGCATGGCCGGGGTTGGCGCGCGCGGCATCGGCGGCGATGGCGGCGCGGTATTTGGCCTCCGCCTCCGCCGCATGGCCGGCACGGTGCAGGGCAACCGCATCGTTCAGCAGGGTGTCGAAGTCTGCCGGTGGTGACCGGGTCGCGTCCGGCGCGGGCAGGGGAGATTGTATCGGCTGCTGTGGTACGGGGATCTCCGGCATGGCTGCACGGAGTGCCCTGCCGATGGCGTGCATCGTTGCTTCCAGCCCCTCGCCGGGATTGGGCTGGAACAGGCGCATCGCCGGGAACCAGGGACGGATACCGGTGCCGAGCTGCGTCCAGTCGCGGTGGCTGAAGCGCCAGACCGGCACGCCCAAGGCCCCCGCCAGCTCCCCCGCCGACATGGCCGGGGAGATCACCAGATCGAGATTCGCCGTCAGCGCCGCCGCCCCGTCGAAATCGTCCCGCAAGTCCAGGTCGGACCAGCGGTGGATGCGCACGCCGAAGCGCCGTTCGGCCGCCGCAAGCTCGGCTTCGCATTCCCCATATTGCAGGTTGACGAACACAAGGCCCGGCACCGCGAACAGCGGTCCCCAATGCTCCAGCATCACGTAGGACGCCTTGCGGTCCGCCGTCATCAATTGACTGCGCCAGCCGATCCCGACCCGCAGCCCCGGTCCCAGCGCCGCCAGCCGCCCGCGCCAGCGCTCCACCAGCGCCGGGTCCGGAACCAGCCAGGGACCCTGCGGTTCGAAGGCGGACAGGTTTTCGCGCAGCCGGTGCGGCAGGTCGCCGGCCGGGATCTGGAGGTGGCAGTCGGGCGGTTCGATGGTTTCCCGCGGGATGGCGCCGAAAGCGTCACCGGTGCAGCTTTCAGCCCGGACGGTGGCGCCGGGGAAGGAGCGGCGGAACAGCGGCAGCAGGCGCGGGTCGCATTCGATGGTGACCGGCCCGCCCGCCCAGGCGATGACGTCGGGATAGCAGGAGGCGAACATGATTTCGTCGCCCACTCCCTGTTCCCGCCAGATCAGCAGGCGCTTGCCGCGCAGCAGTTCGCCGCCCCAGCGCGGAGCGGCGATCCGGCGGTTCGGCATCACCTCCCCGGCGGCGAAACGCCGCTCGTACCCTGTCCAGCCGCGCGACAGGTCGCCATGCAGAAGGGCGAGCAGCGACAGATTGTAGGTGGCGGTGGCGAGATCCGGCTGCTGCGCCAGCGCGTCAGCGAAACAGGTGGCCGCTTCCTCATAGCGCCCCTGCGCCTGTAGGGCATTGCCGAGATTGTAGCGCGCCTCGACGAAGTCCGGGTGCAGGCCCAGCGCCTGCCGGTGGCACAGCTCCGCCTGATCGGGACGGCCCAGCCTCTTCAGGACGCTGCCGAGATTGTTCAGCGCGGCACTGTGGCGCGGGTTGTGCTTCAGCGCCTGGCGGTAGGCGATCTCGGCGCTCTCATAGGCGCCCTTCTGCTGCAGGACGGCGCCCAGATTGTAATGGGCGGTGGCGTCGCCGGGCCTGAGCTGCGTCACCAGCCGGTGCTGCGCGACCGCTTCGTCCAGCCGGCCGATCATCGCCAGCGCGTCGCCCAGATTGTTGTGCGCCTCCGCCATGCCGGGCGAAAGCCGGACCGCCCGGTCCAGGGCGACGGCGGCATCGGCATGGCGATGGCCGGCCGCGCGGCTGTTGCCGAGATTGTACCAGGCCTTGGCATAATCGGGCTTCAGCGCCAGCGCCAGCATGAAGGCCCGTTCCGCGTCGCCGTGGTGGCCCAGGGCTGCCAGGGCATTGCCCAGATTGTGCCGCCGCTGAGCGCCGCCGGGGTCGAGCGCAGCGGCGGTGCGGTGGGCCTTGGCCGCTTCATCCGCCCGCCCGCAGGCGATCAGCGCGCTGCCCAGATTGTCCCAATAATCGGGAACACCCTTGGCGCGTCCCAGCGCCTTGCCGATCAGGTCGACCGCCTCGGCCGCGCGACCCGATTGCAGGGACAGCACGCCCAGCAGGTGCAGCGCGTCGGCGTGGCGCGGATCGGCGGACAGCACCGCGCGGTAGCCGCGCTCCGCCTCGGCAAGGCGCCCGGCCTGATGGTGCGCCACCGCCTGTGCCAGCCTGTTGGTGTCCTTCGCCACGGTTCCGCCCCATCCCAGATGCCCGCCCCTCAAAGGGAGTGCCATCATCGGGGGATCACGGTAAAGATGCCATTGATATCGACGATCTTTCGATGACGGGGGAAGAGGCAATGGCCGGGTCACGCTTGTCCTTGCGCGGGGGGCTGAGGGCTGGCGCCCTGCCGCCGGCGGTCCGGCTCAGCCGGCAGGCCGACGCGCTGGCCGCCGACGGCGATCCGGCGGCGGCGGTGCCGCTCTATGCCCGCGCGCTGGCCGCCGACCCGACGCTGGCGGGAACCCACAACAACCACGGCAATGCCCTGCGCGCGCTGGGCCGGCTGGACGAGGCCGCCGCCGCCTACCGCGCCGCCATCGCCCATGGCCTGGACGAGGGGATGGCCCACTACAATCTCGGCTCCGTCCTGCGGCAGGCGGAACGGCGGGTGGAGGCGGAGGACGCCTTTAGGCAGGCGCTGGCCCTGCGGCCGGACCATGCGGAGGCCTGGAACAACCGCGGCAACCTGTGGCGCGACCTCGACCGCTTCGGCGAGGCGGCGGCCTGCTACCGGCGGGCGCTGGCGCTTCGGCCGGAGTGGGCCGATGCCCACGACAATTTCGGCGCCGTGCTCTACCTGCTGCACGAACAGGGCGGAACGGAGGAAGCGGCGGAGCTCGCCCGGCGCTGGCGGCGCGACCACCCCGGCAACCCACTGGCCCGCCATATCGGCGCCGCCATCGCCGGGGAGGAGGCGGATTCGCGGGCACCCGACGACTACGTGCGCCAGACCTTCGACTTGTTCGCGGAGGAGTTCGACCGCAAGCTGGCGGAGCTGGACTACCGCGCCCCCGCCCTGCTGGCCGGGCTGCTGACGGGCGAGAAGGCGGAGGGCAGCCTGGACGTGCTGGATGCCGGCTGCGGCACCGGACTGTGCGCCGCCGCGCTGCGGCCACGCGCCCGGCGTCTGGTCGGCGTCGACCTGTCGGACGGCATGCTGGAGCGCGCCCGCGCCCGCGGCCTGTACGACGAGCTGCACGCGGCGGAACTGGTCGGTTTCCTCGCCGGCGCCCCGGGGGCCTTCGACCTCGTGATGGCGGCCGACGTGTTCTGCTATTTCGGCGTGCTGGACGAGGCCTTCGCGGCGGCCCGCACCGCGCTGCGTCCCGGCGGCCGGCTTGCCTTCACGGTCGAGGAACTGACGCCGGGCGACGACCGCCCTCACCGCGTCGCCACCCACGGCCGTTACGCCCATGCCGAAGCCTATGTGCGCGCCGCGCTGGCGGGAGCCGGGTTCGAACTGCGGCGCTGCGACCATGATCGGCTGCGCTTCGAAAGCGGGGAGCCGGTGATGGGGTTGGTGGTTCTTGCCGAAAGGTCTGCCAGCTAGGTCTGCCGGCTAGCTCTTCCGGGACCGGCGGGGGGAGGGGCGCTTGCCGGTCGCAGGCTTGCCCACCGGTGCGGCTTGCGCGGTGGGCACCGTCAGGGCGTCGGCCTCCGCGGCGCGTCCGAGCGACCGCAGCGCCAGGGCCAGCGTATCGCGTGCGGCGGGATGGGCCGGATCGATGCGGACGGCATGGTGCAACGGCGTCAGGGCGGCATCGGGGCGGTTGGTGGCGGCCAGCGCGATTCCCAGGTTGAGCGCCGCCGACAGGAAATCCGGCACGAGCGCCAGGGCGTTGCGGAAGGCGATCACCGAATCGGCCCGCAGCCCCGCCGCGAACAGGGCGTTGCCCAGCAGGAAGGCGATGTCGGCGTCCTGCGGGTCGAGGGATGCCGCACGGATCAGGTCGGCCAGGGCCGGCGTCACCCGCCCGGTCTCCAGCCGCAGCCGGCCGCGCGCATGCAGCAGGGCCACCAGCTTCTCCCGTGCCGGCTCCAGCGACGGCTCGATCCGCAGGGCGCGCTCCAGCAGGTCCGCCGCACCATCGGTCGCACCGGCGTCGTTCCGGCCAAGGCGGGCGAAGGCACGGTCGGTCCAGGTCTCCGCAAAGTCCGGGCGCAGGGCCAGCGCGCGGCGATAGCCGGCCTCCGCCTCGTCCAGCCGGTTCAGGCCGCGCAGCAGGTTCGCCCGGTTGGCGTGGATGTCCGCCGCTTCCGGCCGCAGGGCGATGGCCTTGTCGATCAGGGTCAGGCCGAAATCGCCATGGCCGATCTGCCCGGCCAGGACGCCCAGGTAATGCAGCGCGTCGGGCTGCTCCGGTTCGGCGTCGAGGATGCGGGTATACAGTTCCTGCGCTTCGCCGAAACGGCCGGCGAGGTGAAGGTCGAGCGCGAGCGTCAGGGCTTCGAGGATCGTGGTCATGGAGTAACGCTTTAGGACGCCGGACGGCATGGCCGCAAGTCCGGGCAGCGATCGTCCCGGATTCCGATACGAATACTCCTGTATCGAGTATTCCCCTTTCGCCATGTGGGTTAGATTCGCAAACCCAAACAAGAGTAAAGAAAGCCTTTACGGCGCGGTGGGATTACGGTAATTTAATGTTAGATTATCACAGATTCGGGTAAGCCGGTCATGAACGTGGCATCCGCCACATCGACGGTCTCGCGGCCGTTCGCTTTCATGACGCCCCGCGGCAGCGATGCCGTCGATGGTGGGGCTGGCACCCGGACTCCGTCCCCCGCCACCCGCGGCGATGGCGGCCATGCGGGGGAGGCGGACCCTCTCGTAAACCGCTTCCCGACCATCGCTTTCAGCTATGACACCGATGCCTCGCGGCTGGTGATGCTGTACCGCGACCCGGCGAACGGAAAGACCGTCTCGCAAATCCCGACCGAAGCGGCCTTGAAGCAATATAAGGAAGCCCAGCAGCAGGAAAAGAACGCGGAACGCGCCTCCCTGCTGAAACTGACGGTCAGCGGCGGCCAGGCCGGTGGCCAAGCTGGCGGTACGCAGGGCGGCGGAACGGAGAGTGGCCGGGCCAACGGCTCCGGTTCCGGCTCCGGTTCCGCGGTTTCCGGATTTGGATATGCGGCCAACTCCGTCGGCAGCAGCAGTTCGATCGGTGGCGCTACCGGTTCGGCGGGCGGTGTCGGCTCTTCCGTCGCGGCGGCGTCTGTGTCACAGTCCGTGACGACCACCGCGGTTTCCGCCGGCACGTCCGCCGCGCGGGTGAATGTGGTGATCTGAGAGTTTCCTCTGCCAAGGGTTCCGTCATGGACATCACCTCCTCGACCGCCGGTGCGGCAATGGCCCTTAAGCAGGCGCAGGGGCAGATGGAATTCGGCGTCAAGGCACTGAACCAGAATGCCGAGTTGCAGCAGGCGACGCTCGCAACGCTCGTCGAGGGCGGATCCGGCGGTGGCAATGTCACGCCGACGCGCGGGCAGAACCTGAACATCACCGTCTGACCGACACGGTCCGAACAGCCGGCTTCCAGCCCTCAGACTTTCGAATCCAGCAGCGACGTCAGCATCTCGTCCTGGGTGCGGACCACGGCGATGTTGGCGCCATAGGCCCGGTTGGCCGCGATCTGATTGACACGCTCCTTCGCCAGATCGACGTTGGGCGTCGCGACCATGCCGTCTGCATCGGCGGCGCTGTCGTCCGGCGCATAGTCCTGCAGATAGGCCGGGGTGATCGGCGTGAAGCTCGCCCGCGTGCCGGGGTTGGCATCGGTCTGGGCCACGGCCAGCGGTTGGTAAGCCGCACGCCGGTCTCCCGTCGTACCGTCCGCCGCCGGAATGGCGCCGGTGGAGCGGACGTTGGCGACGTTGGAGGCGGACGCGTCGAGCCGGCGCGTCTGTGCGGTCATGCCGCTGAGCGCGATGCCGATGCTTCCGACCATGGCGGGCCATCCTCCGTCCGACGGGTGTCTGAAGCGACAGTACCACATCCGATCTCCAGGAACAGACGGTCAAGACAGGCAAAGCAGCCATTCGACGGCATGGAATCCGCGCTTCGGCCATCTCCCGGCGCAATCGTCCGCCACTCGCAATCCCCGCTGTATCTTTTCAAATGCTTGCGCCATTATCGGACGACAAGGCCGAGGCTCCGGTCTCGATGGAGCCGGTCCAAGAAAATCGGTCCAGCCTCCATGGACCCAGACGTTCGCGAGACGGGAGCCGCCGCCTGCATGCGCAACACCGCCTTTGTCCTGACCGCCGCCGGACTGACCGACGTCGGGCGCACCCGGTCCCGCAACGAGGACGATTTCCACGTCGATGCGATCGGTGAATTCGCGATCGTCTGTGACGGGATGGGCGGCCACGCCGGCGGCGACATCGCCAGCCGCAAGGCGGTGGAAGTGATTTCCGGCCTTCTGAAGGATTATGCACCGTCGGAGCCGATCACAATGGTCGACGGCGACGACATCGACCGGACCCAGACCGATCCTGCGGTGGCGGAGCCGGCGGTCGGCCGCGCACTGTCGGTCGCGCGGTCGGCCGTGCAGATGGCCAACCGGTCGATCCACGACCTGAACCTCGCCCGCGGATTCGCCCAGGGGCGTGGCATGGGCACGACCGTCGCCGGGATCTGGCGGGTTCCGGGCACCGCCCAGATGGTGACCTTCCATGCCGGCGACAGCCGCGTCTACCGCCTGCGCGACGGGGCCCTGCGTACACTGACCCGCGACCACAGCCTGTATCAGATCTGGCTCGACAATGGCGGGCGTGGAACGCCGCCGCAGCGGAACATCATCGTGCGGGCGCTCGGCACCGGCGAGGAGGTGGAACCGGAGGTGGCCGTCCATTCGCTGTTGCCCGACGACGTCGTCATGATCTGTTCCGACGGCTTGAACGGCATGGTTCCGGACGGCGCCATCGCCCGCATCCTGACGGAGGAGCGCGACCCGGCTCGCGCCGCCGCCGCCCTGGTCGATGCCGCCAACCGGTCCGGCGGGCAGGACAACGTGACCGTGGTGGTCGGACGCTTCACCGCCAACGCCTGACGCTTGCGGTCAGGTTGGCGCGGTGGGTTGGGCACTCAGGGGCCGGTGGTGATGAAGCGGGCAACGGCCAGCGGAGCCGGTGCGTCGTCCGGCAAGATCGCCAACGCCTCCAGCAGGGCGGCCAGATAGTCGGCTGCCGGTTCTTGTTCCGGCCGCGGGGTTGGGAAAAGCGGCTCCGCCGTGGCGATGGTCAGCAGCAGTTCGCTGCCATAGGGCGGGCCGATGGTCCAGTAACGCCCGCCCTCCGCCCGGTCGCCCAGCCGGCGCGCTGCCCCTGCCGCCAGCGCCGTGCCGCTGTCCGACGGGTTGGGCAGCAGATGGATGACGGTGCCGTCGATGGTGAAGTAATCGACCTGGATCCGCACCGGCTGCGCCGGAGCCCGCATCTCCAGGATCAGCGGGGCGCCTGCGTGCAGTTGCGGTTCGCTTCCCTCCGTGGTCGCCACTTCTGCGGTTGCCAGAGTGGTCGTCAGCGGTTCCGCCAATCCCCGGTTTGCGTCCAGCGCCGCGGCGACGCCGGTCAGGGGCGCACAGAACTGCGCATCGGCGGCGGCGAGGTCGATGCCATGCTCCCAGCCGCCCGCCGCCGCTTCCACCGCCTCGCGCACCGCGGCCTCCGCCCGCTCTCCCGCCGCGGTTCCGGTGACGAGCAGCCGCCCGCCGGTTTCCTCCACCGTCACCAGGGCGCAAGGAATCGACCGCAACGCTTGCGCCACCGCCGCCACCGGAGGGCGCCGCGGCGCAATCGGCGCTTCGGGCACGGGAGCGGGATCCGGGGGCGGCAACGGCACGATGTCCGCGGCGGGTGCAGTCCTCGTGACCGCAGGCGGTGGCGAAGGCACGGGCGAAGACAGGTTCGAAGATTGGGGAGAAGGTTTGGGTGAGGGGGGAACCGTTGCCGGCCGGCTCATCAGAATCGCGCCGGTCGCCAGCCCCACCGCCAGCAACAGTCCGCCAAGCCACAGCGGCCAGCGGCGCGCGTGTTTCGCCGTCGCCGCGGAAGCGGGGAGGGGTGTTCCGGTCGGGGCGGCGACCGCCCCCCGAAGTGCCGCGGCATCCGGGAAGGCGGCGGCGCCACGCTCCCGCAGTCGCTCCAGCAGCGACGCCACCGCCGGCTGGTCGTCATGTCCGGACAGCAGCTGCTCGACCAGCCGACCGGCGGCGACAAGATCGTCGCTGCGGCTGGCCCGTTCCCCGGTCAGCGCCGTCCGGCCGAACCCGGTGACCATGGCGGCGGCGCCGCTGTGCCGGACGATGTCCGCCCCCAGCGCACCATGGACGACCCCGGCCCGGTGTGCGGCGTCCAGCGCGCTCAGCACGCGGCCGAGCGTCTCTCGACTGTCGTCCAGGGTCAAGGTGCCATCGGCGATCCGCTCGGCCAGCGTCGGCCCCTCGATCATCACGGTGGCGACGAAGGCGGTGCCGGCATGCTCACCGGAGGCCAGGACGGCGGGAATGGCGGGATGGGACAGTTGGGCCGTGGCGGCGGCGGTACGGCGGAACCGCTCCAGCGACGCGGCATCGTCACACAGCCGCGCCAGCGGGATGGTCCACAGCGCCACCGCGCGGCCATTTGCATCGAGTGCGCGGTGCAGCCGGGCATCGCCGTCCCGGCCGATCAGCTCGCGCAGCCGGAAGCGGCCGAGCCGCGGCTCCGCATCGGCCGTCACTGTCGCCGTCCCTTTGCCGCGCTGCATTTGCGCTCCCTTCTGCGAAGCGCTGATATAGCCGCAGTGCGGCGGAACGGCCAAGTCTCCAGGCAGCCTGTCGCAAGATCCTGTCCCTCCGGCCGACCTGTGCGAAAGGGCAAGGCCTGTGACCACGTTCGGCCGGTAACCTTTCGTTAGCCATGGCGGGGGAAGCTTGGGTGGTGAACCGGCAGCGCTGCGCCGGGATCGCCAACCCCGGCGCGGAGCCTGCTGCCTTGACCAACTCCATCACCCTGTCCCAGTCGTCCGGCCCGAACATCTCCTGGCTGAACGGGGCGGCGCTGTACCAGATCTATCCGCTCAGCTTCCGCGACCGCGGCGGCGACGGCTGGGGCGACCTCGACGGCGTAATCGAGGGGCTGGACCATGTGGCCTCGCTGGGGGTGGACGGCGTGTGGATCAGCCCCTTCTACCCGTCGCCGCGGACCGACTTCGGCTATGACGTCGCCGATCACCGGGCGGTCGATCCCCGCATGGGCAACCTCGCCGTCTTCGACCGGCTGATCGAGCGCGCCCATGGGCTGGGGCTGAAGGTGCTGGTCGATCTGGTCTGCGGCCACACCTCCGATGCCCACCCCTGGTTCGTGGACAGCCGGCGGTCGCGCGATGGGGAGATGGCCGACTGGTATGTCTGGGCCGACGCCAAGCCCGACGGCACCGCGCCCAACAATTGGCTGTCGGTGTTCGGCGGCGCGGCCTGGACCTGGGAACCGCGGCGACGGCAATATTACCTGCACCATTTCCTGTCGAGCCAGCCGGCGCTGAACCTGCACCAGCCCGCGGTGATGGACGCCCTGTGCGAAACGGCGGAGTTCTGGATGGAGCGCGGCGTCGACGGCTTCCGCATCGATGCCGTCGATTTCTTCGCCCATGACCCGCAGCTCCGTTCCAACCCCGCCGCCCTGTGGCGCGAGCCGCAACCGCCGCTGAAGCCCTTCGCCCTGCAGCAGCATGTCTACGACATGATGCACCCCGCCATCGGCGGCATCCTGGCCCGCCTGCGCGAGACGGTGGAACGCTATCCCGGCCGGGTCCTGCTGGGCGAACTGTCGAGCCAGCCCGGCGCCGGCCAGCGCATCGCGGCCTACTGCTCGCCGCAGGGTCTCCACGCCGCCTACAGCCTGTCGCTGGCCAAACAGCCCTTCAGCGCCAAGGGCTTCGCCCAGGCCCTGGCCGCGGTGCCGCGGCCGGAGTCGATCTGCTGGAGCCTGTCCAACCACGATGTGGAGCGCGCCGCCAGCCGCTGGTTGCCGGCCGGCGCCGATCCGCAATCCTTCAACGCCCTGTTGGCGATGCTGGCGGCGTCGCTGCCCGGCACCGTCTGCCTCTACCAGGGGGAGGAGCTGGGGCTGCCCAATGCGGTGCTCGAACGGCATCAGCTGCGCGACCCCTTCGGCATCACCTACTGGCCCGATTTCCAGGGGCGCGACGGCAGCCGCACGCCGATGCCCTGGCGCGCCGACGAGCCCAACGCCGCCTTCACCATCGGCGAGCCCTGGCTGCCGGTGCCGGCCGCCCATCTGGAGCTGGCGGTCGACCGGCAGGAACGGACCGCCGGCAGCCGGCTGGCGGTGTGGCGCGCCGCGCTCTCCCTGCGCCGCGACCTGGAGGCGCTGCGCACCGGCGCCGTTGCGGCGGTCGAGGAGCATGGCGACGTGCTGTCCTTCGAGCGCGCCGCGGGGGAGGAGCGTCTGCTCGCCGTCTTCAACATGGCCGACCGCCCGGCCGAATTCGCCCTGCGCGGCCGCGGCGAGCCGGAAGCCCTGCCGGTACCGCGTGCGCCGGGCGCCCTGCCGCCGGAGCTTACGGCCGACGGCCGGACGCTGGTGATGCCGCCGCTGTCGGTCTTCCTGGGGCGGTTGCGGCCGCCGTCCTGAAACTGGCGGATAGACTTTCGTGGGGGGCGCGCCGCCCCCTCGAAAGGCAGGCATGCACATTTATGCGATGCAGGGCGCCGCTTCGGATGATTTGTTACCCTCTCGCCTAAGTCGCTGTAATTCCCTGATTCACCGCGGGTCATGGAAATTGTCAGCGACAGCAATCATCTTGCGGAGTAGCGGGAGTGGAAAGAAGAGCGTTTCTCACCAAGGCAGGCGTCGGTGCCGTTTCGACCGTTGCCGCCTCGACCCTCGCGGCCCCGGCCATCGCGCAGACCCAGCCGACCATCCAGTGGCGCCTGGCTTCGAGCTTCCCGAAGAGCACCGACATCCTCCTCGGCACGTCCGAGATGATCGCCAAGCGCGTGTCCGAGGCGACCGACGGCAAGTTCCAGATCCGCGTGCACGCCGCCGGTGAGATCGTGCCCGGCCTGCAGGTGGCGGACGCCGTGCAGAACGGCACCGTCCAGTGCGGCCACACCTGCGGCTATTATTACGTCGGCAAGGACCCGACCTTCGCCTTCGACACCGCGATTCCCTTCGGCCCGAATGCCCGCCAGCAGAACGCCTGGTACCAGTATGGCGGCGGCCAGGAGGTGATGCGCGCCTTCTTCGCCAAGCACGGCATCGTGCAGTTCCCGGCCGGCAACACCGGAGCCCAGATGGGCGGCTGGTATCGCAAGGAAATCAAGTCGCTGGCCGACTTCAACGGCCTGAAGATCCGCATCGCCGGCATCACCGGCCAGATCATGGCCAAGCTGGGCGCCGCCCCGACCCAGATCGCCGGCAGCGACATCTACCCGGCGCTGGAAAAGGGCACCATCGACGCCGTCGAGTTCGTCGGTCCCTATGACGACGAGAAGCTGGGCTTCGTCCAGGTCGCCAAATATTACTATTATCCGGGCTGGTGGGAAGGTGGGCCGCAGGTCTCGCTCTACATCAACCAGAAGGAATGGGAAGCGCTGCCCAAATCCTATCAGGCGATCCTGACCGCCGCCTGCGCCGAGGCGAACAGCGCGATGACTGCCCGTTACGACGCGGAGAATGCCCGGGCGCTGAAGCGTCTGGTCGCCAAGGGTGCCCTGCTGCGCCCCTATCCGCGTGACCTGATGGAGGCAGCCCACAAGATCGCCTACGAACTGTACGACGACATCGCCAAGACCAACCCGGATTTCAAGGCGGTCTACGACAGCTGGAAGCCCTTCCTGGAGGAGGTGCAGCTGTGGTTCCGCGTCGCGGAGCTTCCCTACGACAACTTCATCCAGTCGGCCGGCCGTTCGAAGTGACGGTTCCGGAGGTCTGAGGAAACAGGGGGCGGCCTGATCGGCCGCCCCTTCGCATTCAGGCGAGATAGTTCAGCAGCGACAGCTTCTGTGTCTGGCCGGCGACGGTATAGGTCGCCTGCTGCACGTTCATCGCACTGCTCAGCCTTGCGGCCACCTCGGTCTGGTCGATGCCCTCGATCGTGGCGAGGCGCTCGGTCAGGGTGGCGACGGACTCGGTGTGCGAGGTCTTGATGTTTTCCAGCGTGGCGCTGTCGGACGCGACCTTGGCATGGATCGACCGGATCTGGTCGGTGGCCTGGGTCAGCATCTCGCGCGCCTGGGTGCTGTATTCGGTCCATTTGCCGGGATTGGCCGCCGCGGTGCGGACCATCTGCATCGCCTTCACCAGGGTCTGGAACGCCTTGTCGTCGGCGCTGACGCCATAGGCGATGTTCAGGTTGTCGTCGATGGTCACCTGCGACTTGCGGTAGGCCTCCGCGTTCTTGCCCTTGGACAGATATTCGGCGTCGTAGAATGGCAGATCGGGCGGATCGGCATAGGGAACGTTGATCAGGCTGTCCTGCTCCGGCGGCAGGGTCCCGACCGAGATGGTGTTCTCCAGCGACCCGTTCGTCACCTTGGCGGAGGTGGAGAACAGCGAGGTGCGGTTGGGATGGTTGGGGTCGGCGTTGGCCGTGCTGGTCAGCGCAATGCCGGGACCGTTGCCCACCGCGTCGATGGTCACCGGCGGCGCGGGATTCAGCGTGGCGAACTGCTGACGCAGCCTGTCGGCGACCTGACTGACATCGGTGACGCCGGCGGCGTAATCGGTGTCGCTGACGGTGTAGCGCACCGTATAGGTCTGGTAGGGCGGCAGGTCGCGCGGCACCGTCGGGTTCTTGGTGTAGTAGTTCTGGTTGTAGGGATCGTCCGGATCGCCGACCGCGACGGTGAACTCGAAGGTGTCGCCGATGTCGACCGCGGCGCCGTTCAGGGTGAAGCGGTCGATCTGCGGCAGGGTGGCCGTCGGCGCCTGGGTGGTGGACGGCGTATCGACGCTGTTCTCCACCGTGGCGGAGTTCACGACACGCGCCGACAGGTCGAACTTCTGGCCGGGATCCTGGCCGACCAGCGTGATGATGCCGTTGGAGGTCGACACCGTCATCGGCAGCGCCGGATTGGCGGCATTGATCTGCGAGGTCAGGGTCTGGGCGACGAAGGTCAGCGATTTCGGATCGGCCGCCTGGACCTGATAGCCGAAGGTCTGGCCGCTGACCGTCACCTCGAAATAATCGTCGGCGTTCACCACGGCGCCGTTCAGCGTGATCTTGCTGGTCTGCTTGGTCGCCAGCAGGTCGGTGACCGGCTCCGTGCCATAGCGCGAACCGGCGAACAGATAGCGGTCGCCGAAGCGCTGGTTCAGCAGCGCCTGGATGTCGCGCATGGCGCCTTCCGCACGGTCCTTCACCTGATCGGCCTGCGGAAAGGAGACGGCGAAGCTGCTGCTGGCCGACGCCTTCAGCGTGTCGAAGGTGAGGTTCAGCATGGCGCCCTCGCCCGGGCCGCCGGAGATGTTGAAGTTGTAGCCCTTGCCGTCGTTGGGCGGGGTGGTGCCCAGGTTGATGGCGCGGGTGGTCTTGCCGCCGAGCCCATCCGTCACCGTCACGTCGAAGGTGCCGTTGCCGCCCTGCTGCGAAGGCACGGCGGTGACCGTGTATTTCGCGCCCACCGTCAGCTTCGACTTGGCGGGATCGACCGACAGCTTCATCCCCTCGGGATTGGTGTTGATCGGCGAGGCGACGCTGGCCGGGCCGGGCTGGAAGGGAAGGGTCGTGCTGGAGGTCCAGCTCGATACGATCGATTCCAGCGACGTCAGCACCTTGTCCGTCGCCTGCACGCGCGGCGCCGCGGTGTTGATGCTCTGGATGTAGTTGCTCTTCGTCGCCATCTCCGCCCGCAGGTCCAGGAGCTTCTGCACCTCCGGCCCATAGGCATTGAGATCGACCGACTTCTTGCCCGTGGTCAGCTGTTCGGACAGCCGGTTGATGTCGTTCTGGCCGCCGGACAGGTTCCGGACAAGGCTCAGATATTTCGAGTAGCTGCTGACTCCCGTTATCGAGCTCATCGGACCACCGCCTCCAGCGCATCAAACATTGCATTGGCCACTTGCATGACCCGTGCCGAAGCCTGGTAGGAGGTTTGGAGCTGCTGCAGCTGGGCGATTTCCTCGTCGATGTTGACGCCGGTCTGCGACTGGTAGCGTTCCGACAGCAGCTGCATCGACGCCTTGTTGGACTCGCTGGCGGTGTTGGCGGTCTTGGCCGCGGCCATCCAGGTACCGGTGATGGCGCTGCCCATGGCGCTGTAGCTGGTGTCCTTCAACTGCAGGCCGTCGGCGCTGAAATTGCGGCCGGACGCGTTGATGGCCGTGACCATGCCGTCGATGGCGGCCCGCTTGATCTTCGTGGTGTTGTCCACGAGTTTTTCGTTCACGGCGATGGTGAAACGGTCGCTTCCGGTGAAGAACTGGTTGATCTGCTCGCCGTCGGCGGCCGGGGAGGACTCGTCGTAGGCGTCGGCAAAGCTGGTCGGTTCCCCCGGCCGGGTCGCGCCGGTGAAGGCCTTGGCATATTCGTCCAGCTGGGAGCGCAGCTTGCGGATGACTTCCGCCGCCGGGTCGCCGCTGGCCGGCGTCGGCGGTTCGGTGGTCGAGCCGTCCTTGCGCATCTGGATCAGCGAACCCAGCTTGCCGGTGCTCAGGTGGTTGTTGATCGAGGTGACTTGATTGCCGACCTGTAGGTTGATGTTGCCGCCGTCATAGGTAAGATTTGCCGGCTGGGAATCGACCAGCGCCAGACCCGACGGGGTGAAGATCGCCAGACGGCCGTCCGGACGCTCCACGGTGCGGATGCCCATATATGCGCTCAACTCGCGCACCAGCCCGTCGCGCTTGTCGGCGACGGCGTTGGCGGCGGACCCCTGGCCCAGCAGCGACACCATGTCGTTGTTGATCGAGTTGATCTGCTTCAGCAGGCCATTGACCGTGTCGACCGACTTGGTGATGTCGGTCGACATGTCGCGGTCGAGCTGCTCCACGCCCTCCGACACACGGCGGATCTCGCGCGAGAAATTGTCGGCGGCCTGGACCAGCTGGTATTGCGCGGTCTCGTCCTCCGGCGAGGTGGCGAGCGTCTTCACCGCCGCCTGGAACTTGCTGGCATAGTCGTTCAGCAGCGGCGTGCCGTTCGTCGTCCGCATCAGGTCGCCCAGCTTCTGCATGTAGGTCGCCGTCGCCTGCGATCCGCCGTCGCGCGCGGTCAGGTCCATCACCTGGGCCATCAGCGCCTTGTCGACTTCCCGGCGATAGGTCGTGCTGATGACCTGACCGCTGGCGTCCACCGACTGCTGCGCGGTGTGGCGCGTGCGGGTCGGATCGTTGGCCTGCGCGATGTTGTCCGAAACCAGCTTGACGTTGGTCTGGACGGTGCGCAGCCCGGCCGTGGCGCTGTTCAAGGCTGCGAAGAGGGACATGGCAGGGGACCTTTCGCGGATCGGGAGGATCGGGGCGGTGCCGGGATGGCCGCCGCCCCCCTCAGGCGATCAGGGAAACGGGCGATGGAACGCAGGCGTTCAGGAGGTCAGGAGGTCAGGGCCGCGGCTTAGCGCTTCAGCCCCAGCACTTCCTGCAGCATTTCGTCGGAGGTGGTGACGATCTTCGCGTTGGCGGAATAGCTGCGCTGGGTGACGATCATCTTGGTGAACTCGTCGGCGATGTCGACGTTGGAGCTTTCCACGCTGTTCGCCACCACCGCACCGGCGCCGTTCGTCTCCGGATCGTTGAAGTTCGGCTTGCCGGCGTCCTCGCTCTCCAGGAAGACGCCGCCGGACTCGCGCTGCAGGGCGTTCGGGTTGTTGAAGGTGATGATCGGCACCCTTGCGATCATCTTCGAGCGTCCGTTGTCGTAGTTGACCATGACGGCGCCGTTGTCGCCGAACACGACGTCCTTGAACTGCCCGCGCGGTGCGCCGTTCTGGATCAGGCGGCTGACATTGATCTCCTCGCCGGCATACTGGGTCAGACCGCCCGGCTTCTGGTACTTGCCGAGGTTCAGCGAGATCTGCTGCGGGCCGAAGCCGTAATCGACGGTGAAGGTGACGTTGGCGTCGGAGCCGGCCGACTGGTTGGCGGCGCTGACCGCGGTGCCGGTGCCGACCAGGGCGGTGGAGATGTTGGTCAGCGTTCCGACCGTCTCCGGCGTCTTGCCGAAGGTCAGGCCGATATGGGCCGGCGTCTGGCCGGCGACCGCGCTCTGTTCCAGGGTGAACTGGGCGGGAGCGGCGTCGGTCACGCTGACGGTGGCGGCGGCGTCGCCCGTCGCCAGAACCGTGCCGGTCCCGTTGACAGTGGCGGTTCCGCCGTCGGCAACGATCTCAGTCGCGAAATAGTTCAGGAGCTTGGCCGGAGTGTCATAGAGCCCGTAGTTGGCGTTGGTGATCGTCAGGCTGTAAGGCTGACCGTTCACCGTCATGCTGTAGGTGTCGCCGATATCGACCGTCGAACCGCCGAAAGTGATGTTGCCGGCGCCGTCATTGGTCAACGTGTTGGTGCCGGTCGGGCTGGCCGCGGTCTTGGCGGTGACGGTGATGACGCCGCCCTGGGCGGTGGCGGTCACCGGCAGCGAGGTGTTGGCGTTGATCTTGTTCGCCAGCGCCGCGGTGATGTCCTCCATCGTCATTTCTTCGCCGGTGGTGCTGTAGGTCACCGCCGTGCCGTTGATGCTCAGCGTGTACTGCGTGCCGATGTCGCCCGGCGTGCCGGTCAGCGTCACCGTGCGGCTCTGGCGCACGCCGGCCACGCTGGCGACCGACGGCAGCGAGCTCAGCGTGTTCACCGCGCTTGCGGAATTGGTGACCGCCGCGGAGCTGGTGACGTTGGTGTTCGCCGTGTTGGACTGAATCGACAGGATGTTGCCGGCGGACGAGGCGGTGACGGTCGTCCCGAGCTGCTGGTTGATCTTGCCGGCCAGCTGGGACACGACGTCGCTCACCGTCGAATAGCTCTGATAGGTCGCGGCGGTCACCGTGTAGCTGATCGGCGTGCCGTTCACGGTGATGGTGAAGGAGTCGCCGATCTCGACCTGGGTCTGCGGGAACTGGAACTTGTCGATCTCGCCGGCGCTGGCCGTCGCCGCGGTCGAGGTCTGGGCGACGATGGTGTTGGTGGTGTTGGTGCCGGACGACACCTCCGTGTTCAGCTTGAACGGCGTTCCGGCCTCGCGGGCGGTAACGCGGATCGTCTGGCCGGAAGAGGTGGCGAGCACCGACGCCGCCGGGGAGGCGGAGTTGATCTGGTTGGCCAGCGCGCCGGCCAGCCCCGAATAGGTGCGGATCGAGCCGATGTTGTCGGCGGTGATCTTCAGGCTGTAGTTGGTGCCGTTGACCTTGACCGTATAGACGTCGCCGATGCGCAGGTTGTCCTGCCCATTGGTGTTGTTGCCGGAGATGGTGACGACGTTCACCTGCGCCACCGCCGTCTGGCCGGCGATGTTCTGGCCGAAGGTCACGGTGGCCGGATTGCCGCTGAAGGTGCCGTCGACCGGCTTGGTGTTGGAACCCGGCGCGTCCAGAACCATGCGCCAGCTGCTGTCCGCCTGCTGCCGCCACTTGAAATTGATGGTGCGCGGGTTGCCCTGGCTGTCGAAGATCGGAATGCTGCTGTCGGGGATCGGTTTGCCGGGCGTCGGGGTGGCCGGCAGGTTGGCCTCCAGGTCGATGGTGCTGGTGGCCACCGGCTTGTCGATCAGCGAGCTGACCTGGACCGGCGCCACCTGATCCTTCTTCAGCACACCCGTGACCGGATCGACCAGCCAGCCGTTCAACGCATAGCCGGAGCTGTTCACGAGGTAGCGGCTCTTGTCCAGTTCGAAGTCACCGGCGCGGGTGTAATAGACGGAGGACGCGTTGACCGCGCCCGTCTGGGTCTGAACCAGCGTGTTGGTGCTGTTCTGGAGGTTGATCTTCGAAACGCTGAAGAAGCCCTGGCCCTGGATGGCGACGTTGGTCGGGCTTTGCACCTGCTTCAGGCTGCCCTGGATGTTGTTCATGAAGACCGGCTGCGCCGTGACCCCGCCCGGCTCGTGCAGGCGCTGGCTGGACTGCAGGACCATCGTCTCGAACGCCGAATCGACGCGCTTGTAGCCGATGGTCGAGCTGTTCGCGATGTTGTCCGAGATATGTCCGAGCGCCTTCGACTGGGCATTCAGGCCGAGAACGGCGGTTGTCATCGAACCGAAGATGCTCATGGCCGGGGTCTCCGAAAGAATAGGGCAAAGGTCTTCTGCGCCCTATCTAGCAAACGGAGTGCCAACTGCGATGGGGCCGGCAACCCATTGAAATCTCGTCATTCGAGGCGCGAGCGGTACGGCAGCGCCCGAATTTGCCGGGAGGTGGGAAAGTTTCGCCTAGTACCGGCGGGGGCGGGCGGGCAGAAAGCTCCCGCCGAAGTGGCCGCCCGCCGGCAGCGTCGGGTCCTTATCGCCCCGCCGCCCTGGCGGCGCGCAGGGCCTGCGCCTTCAACACGGCGGCGGCGGTGCCGACCACCGTGCCCCAGTCGCCGGGCCGCGGCT
The DNA here is from genome assembly GCF_000283655.1 of Azospirillum lipoferum 4B. Lineage (NCBI taxonomy): Bacteria > Pseudomonadati > Pseudomonadota > Alphaproteobacteria > Rhodospirillales > Azospirillaceae > Azospirillum > Azospirillum lipoferum. The sequence goes on from NC_016585.1 coordinate 603,589, forward strand.
GGCGGTACAGCCGCAGCGACGGATACCAGGGGCTGTCGGCCCGGTCGAGCAGCCAGCGCCAGTCCGGAACATGGGGAAGCAGCAGCCAGGACGGCACGCCCATCGCCCCGGCCAAATGGACCATGGCGGTGTCGACCGTGATCAGCAGGTCGATGTTGGCGAGGATGGCGGCGGTGTCGGCGAAGTCGCGGACCCGCTCCACCACGTCCCGCACCCCCTCGCCGGGCAGACGGTGCAGATCGGCGCGGGCGTCGCCGGTCTGCAGGCTGACGAAGCGCACTCCCGGAACTGCGAGCAGCGGGCGCAGGGCGGCGACCGGGATCGAGCGGTTGCGGTCGTTGCGGTGGCGCGGATTGCCGGCCCAGACCAGCCCGACCCGCAGGCCCGCCGCCCCGCTCCCATCGCCGTCTCCGTCCTGCTCCGCCAACCGGTCGCGCCAGCGGGAAATGTCGGCGGGATCCGGGGCGAGATAGGGAACGGTCGCGGGGATGTTGGACAGATCGGTGCCGAAGGCGCGGGGCAGGCTCATCAGCGGGCAGTGGAGGTCGTGCGGCGGCGGCTCCTCCCCGCGCACCAGGACCTGAACCGACTGGCCGAAGGCCCGGTTGAGCAGGCGGTAGAGCAGCAAATGCGTCTCCAGGACCACCCGCCCGCCACTGCCTGCCGCGATCTGCGCCACCAGCGGGGCATAGCGGACGAACTGCATGGCATCGCCGAACCCCTGGTCCATGTGCAGGAGAATGGTGGAGGCGCCCATCGGCCGGCCGTCCCAGGGGGGAGTGTCGAAGCGGTGCCAGCGGTGCTCGAACCCTTCCCAGCCGGCGCGCAGATCTCCACGCACCAGCCGTCCCACCGCACGGGCGAGATGGGCGTCGGACCGGGCGGGGTTGTTCGCCAGCACGGCATCGAAACAGGCTTCCGCCTCGTCGAAGCGGCGGAGGTCTCGCAGCACGGTTCCGAGGTTGAGCATTGTCTCGACATTGCCCGGCCGCAGCCGGGCCGCACGGTCCAGCCAGCGCCGGGACTCCGCATAGTGGGCCAGCGCGTGCAGCGACGCGCCCTGCGCCTCCAGCGCATCGCCATTGGCCGGGTCGAGCGCCAGGGCACGCCGCAGCACCGGTTCCGCCCGTTCGGGCAATTCGGCCGCGCGCAGGGCGGCGCCGAGGTGGCCCCAGGGAGAGGCCGCCGCAGGACGGATGCGGATGGCCCGGCCGATCGACCGGATGGCGGTGGCGATGTCGCCGGTCTGCGCCCGCAGCACGCCGGAGAGGTGCAGCGCGTCGGGTTGCGCCGGCTCCGCCGCAAGGACGCGGGCGTAGCCATCGGCCGCCGCATCGGCATGACCGGCCATGTGGTGGTTGACGGCGGCGTTGAGAGCGTCCACGAGTGTCGTCATGCCTTCTTCTCTACACCGGCAGGCCGGGCAGGGCGAGGGGCGACGTGACTGCCAAGCTGGGGCCGCAGCCTCAAAACAGGAGCCGCACACGGGAATGGACGACCTTCTTCCGACGCATCTCTGGGTTTCGGCCCATATCCGCGCCGCCGATGCCCAGGGGGTGGCGATGACCGTGGTCCGCAAGGGCGACCCCAGCCGCGGAACGGTGATCCTGAAGCTGAACCGGCTCGACCGCAGCTTCACGGTGCTGGTCCAGACCCGCGAGGGCGATGGCGACCGCCTGTTCTGGGCGCGCGGCACCGGTCCCGATCCGGTGCCGGAGGCCGATGCCGACGCCTACATCGCCCGCCAGACCCGCTACGACCCCGACGTCTGGGTGGTCGAGGTCGAGGACCGCCAGGGCCGCCATTGGTTCGAGGGGCCGGTGCGCTGACCGTTCGTCAGGGTGGTGGGCCGGCCTCAGGCGGCGTCGATGACTCGGGGGAAATGCAAGGTGAAGCGGGTGCCCTGGCCGGGATGGCTCTCCACCCCGATGGTGCCGTGCAGGCGGCCGGTCACCAGATTGTAGACGATGTGCAATCCAAGCCCACTGCCGCCGCTGCCGCGGCGGGTGGTGAAGAAGGGATCGAAGATCTTCGGCAGAACCTCCGCCGCGATGCCGTTGCCGTCGTCGGCCACCGACAGTTCCACCATGTCGCCTGCGCAAGGCCGGGCGGATATCGCGATGCGGCCCGGCTGTTCCGGGTCCAGCGCGTGGATCAGCGCATTCATGATCAGGTTGGTCAGGATCTGCGACAATGCCCCCGGATAGCCGTCCAGTTCCAGGTCGGCCGGGCAGTCGACGGCAATGGTCAGCGCCGCCCGCGTCTTGTAGGTCGGATGCAGGCTGCGCAGAAGCTCATCGATATAATCCCTCAGCAGGAAGGCGCGGCGTTCGTCGCTGGACTGGTCGACGGCGACCAGCTTGAAGCTCTGCACCAGATTGGCGGCGCGGGTGCTGTTGGACAGGATCAGGTTCGCCATCTCCACGCCGTCGCTGAGGAAGCGCTGGAAGTCCGACTTCTTCAGCGCGCCGGCGGCATGGCGTTGCGACAGCTCCTCGATCAGCGCCTGCAGCTGGGAGGCGCCGGTGATGGTGATGCCGATGGGGGTGTTCACCTCATGCGCCACGCCGGCGACCAGTTGGCCCAGCGAGGCCATCTTTTCCGCCTGGATCAGGCTGGCCTGGGTCGCCTTCAGCTCGCACAGCGCGCGTTCGGCGGCGTCGCGCGACTGGCGCAGCGCATTCTCCGCCTCCACCTCGCGGGTGACGTCGACCACCACCGCCTGGATCGCCGGACCGTCCATCCAGTCGACCCGCCGGCCGGTCAGCTCCACCCACAGGCTGCCACCGTCGGGACGGCAGGCGCGGATGCGGCGGCGCGGCGTGGACCCGCCGTCCAGCAGCCGGTCGTAATTGTCGATCAGCCCGTTGCGTTCGTCCACCGGCACCAGCGACAGCAGGGACGGCAGGGCCATCACCTCGGCCACCGTCAGCCCGAGCATGGCGGCGAAGCTGTCGTTGGCATAGAGCGGGTGGAAATCGCGATGGATGATGATGCCCTGGATCGATCCCTCGACCAGATCGCGGAACCGCCGCTCGTTTTCGGCCAGCGCCCGCTGGCGCCGGTCGATCTCGTCGATGAAAAAGCGGATGGAGCCGCCGATGTCGGTGATCTCGTCGTCGCCATCCACCGGAACCGGGACCGGCATCGGCACGGGACCCTTCGTCCCCGGGCCGGCCGGCGCCGCTCCGTCGCTGCGCTGCCGGCCGGCATCCTCCTGGCTCGCCGATAGCCGGGCCAGAACCGCCCGGTTCATCGCCACCAACCGCGAGGACAGGAAATGCCGGAAGATGAAATAGACGCAGATCGCCAGGATGATCGAGGCACCGGCCAGCATCATCACCGTGCGCGACCGCTCGGCGATCAGTTCGGCCAAGGCGTCGGTTCGTTGGGCCGACTGGTCGCGGATCGAATCGTAAAGCGTGCGGGTGGACCGTTCGACCGTCTCCACCAGCACGCGGGCCTGACCGGTCAGGGCCTGGGCGCGGTTGCGCGCCTGCAGCCGGTCGATGGCGCTGTGGAACAGCCCGCCCGGCGCGACCAGCAGCGAAAACAGCTCCTCCTGCACGGTCGACATCATCTGTCCGGTGGTGTCGGGCGCATCGGCGGACAGGCGCGCCAGATCCGCCAGCGTGCGTTCGGCCGCCCGCGCCTCGCCCTTCAGGCGGCTGAGATGGTCCAGCTGCGTGGCGCCCGCCGCCCGCGCCATCAGCGCACCGATGCGGACAGCCCAGGCGCCGGTGTCGGGCATGCTCTCGATCGAGGCGGCAAGCCGGCTCAACCCCCGCGCCGCTTCGGCCTGACGGTCGCCATAGTCGATCTGGCGCGTGACCTCGGCGTTCAGGTCGGCAACGGTGGCGGCCAGAATCAGCAGGGTGGAGCGGGTCTGCTCCAGCAGGCGGACATTGCCGTCGCGCTCGCCGTCCTCATTGCCGCTCTCCTTCATCAGCCCGCGCATGCGGGCGACGAGGAGCTGCATGGAGTCCAGCTCCGTCACCAACCCGTCATAGATGGAGCGGCGCTGCGGGGTCGAGGTGGCGGCGGCGAGCTGCGGCAGCTGCGCCACCAGCTTCTGCAGGGACCCGTGCAGATCGGCGCTGGCGATGACCTCCGGCAGGGTGGTGGTCGACAGCGCCGTCACCTCCGCCCGAAACAGGCGGAAGGACGACATCGACACGACGCCGATCAGCACCACCAGCAGGGCCATCACCGACAGCCCCAGCGTGATGCGCACGGCGATGCCGAAGCGGCGCGGCCGGTTCGGCGGCGGGAACTGCGGCGACGGCCGCGCCCCCGGCAAGGTTCCCGGCTGGGGCCCGGGTCGGGTCAATGCGCCGGACCGTGGCGGGCTCTCGGCGATCGAGGAGGCCATGCCGTCCATCACCGCCTCACCGTCATCCGGCCATCCAGCCGCGGAACGAACTCCCCGTCGCGGGTGATCTGGCCGATCAGCTGGGTGGAGACGAAGTCCGTGTTGCGGTCCTCCACCAGCCGCGGCGCCCCGGCCAGCATGCCATAGCCGTCGCCGCCGGCCGCGAGGAAGCTGCTGGTCGCCAGCCGGTAGTGGGTGGAGAGGCCGACCGGCTTGCCGCCGACCGACAGGCTCCGCAGCCGCTGGCCTGGCGGGCGGCTCAGGTCGATCTCGGCGCGGGCATTGGACAGGTGCGGAAAGCGGCCCTGCAACTGCTCCACCGCCGACACGCCGCTTTCCACCGCATCCCACAGCTGCTGCCCGGTGACGTCCAGCACCACGCCGACATCGTGATAGGGAAGCTCGGCATAGATGTCGCGGCGGGTCAGCAGGGCGCCGGCCGGATAAAGCCGGTCGCCCCTGATGCCGCCACCATTGATCAGCGCCACATCGACGTCCAGCGCCGCGCGCAGCATGTCGACGACGGCGTTGGCGAAGGCATTCTCGCCGGTGCGCACCGCTTCCTTGCGGGTGTCCATCGGCCCGGTGAGACGTCCCACCTCCATCCTCAGCATGGTGTCCAGCCGTGCCGCATAGGCCTTGGCCTGGATGTCGGTGGCGGCGTCGGGCGCGACGGCGGCGGTGTCGATCAGCCGGGGGGAGGGGGCCCAGGTCACCCGCATCCTTCCGTCCGCCTGCAGCGTCCGCTCCACCGTCAGGTCGAGCGCCAGCAGCCATCCTGCCTGCGGACCGACGGTGGCCGACAGGAACCGGCCGTCATAGTCGACGGCGAAGGGGCGGTTGCGGTCCTGGTACAGCACGATGTCGGCCGGGCGGGCAGCCAGGATGCTGCGGTGGGTGTCGCCGGCATAGCCGGTCATCGCCACCACCAGATCCACGCCCTCCTTCCGCAGCGCCGCGGCCTTGGCGGCCAGTGCGGCGACGGGATCGCGGAATTCCGTGCGCTGGGTCCGCGTGGTCTCCCGCGTCAGAACCGGGGTTGCGGCCAGCACGCCGATGCGCAGCGGACCGGCGGTCAGCACCACCGCCTCCTCCAGCCCGTCGGGCGTGCGGCCCGTCGAGCGGTCGACGCTGTTGGTGGTGACGATGGGGAAGCCGGCCTCGAAGGCGCGAGCGCTCAGCTGGTCGTCGCCATGGTGGAATTCGCGGTTCAGCGCGGCCATCGCATCGATGGTCATGCCGTTCAGCAGGTCGATGATGTGCGCGCCCTGGTCGTAGAAGGCCAGCACCGACGGCGCCAGCGTCTGGCCGCCATGCAGGGCCAGCACAAGCTGATGGCTGTTGCGTTCCTGCCGGATCGCACCGGCCAGACGGGCCATGCCACCGCGGCCGGCGGTCGCCTCCAGGTCGGTGGTGCCCTGGGCGTACAGGATGGTCAGCTTGACCGGGGCGCTTGCTGCGGCCGGCGGTGTCGCCGCGGGATCAGCCCGCTGGGCATGCGACGGGGCGGCGTCGAACGCAAGCCACAGGGCAAGACCCAGCGCGAGCGGGAGGATCAGGGATGACAATGTCCTGCCGGGCCGGGACCGCATCCCGCCGGCAGTGCCGCTTCCAATACCGATGTTGTCCATAGCCCGGCGTCACCATTGGCCCCCCGTGCCGGATTATGCGCAATTCGGTGCCGCTGTAGAAGCAAAGCCGCGTTACGGGACTGTCATATTGATGACGCGCGGGAAGGAAGTGTCCGTCTTATCCATTCGTACAGGCCGAGAATCCGTAGAATGCCAATCAACCTCATGCGCAACGGCGCCGGGACTGCGGCAAAACGTGGCGCCAGCCCGGCGCGCTGCGTCTTGGCGAGGGTCGCCCGGCGCGCATAGGCGACGCGGTGCAGGGTGACGCGCCCGGTATCGCTGTCGAAACAGGCGAAGCAGGCGCGTTGGTCCGTCCCGCGCGGCTCCCCCACCGTGCCGGGGTTCAGCAGATAGACCGCATCGGCCCGCAGCGTCGCGCCACCGTCCAGCGGAATCGGCCGCACCGAACCGTCCCGCCACTCCCACAGCCCGGCGCGGTGCGTATGGCCGAAGGCGCAGACCCGCGCTCCGGATGAGTGGCCGGCGAGCGCCTGAAGGCTCAGGGCGCGCTTGGCGTCGTCATCCAGCCGCACCAGTTCCTTGCCCTCGTCCGGGTGCAGGGCACCATGCACGGCGACCAGCGCGTCATCGACCACGGCGGTCAGCGGCAGGCCGGACAGGAAGGCGCGGCTCTCCTCGTCCAGCCGCCGCCGGGTCCAGTCGACGGCGCGCGCCGCCGGACCGCTGAACCCCTCGGTCCCGATGACGCCGGTCACCGCCCGGTCATGGTTGCCGGCGATACAGACCGCCCCCGCCTGCCGCAGCAGGGCGATGCAGGCGGCGGCATCGGTGTTGTAGCCGACGATGTCGCCCAGGCAGACGATGCGCTCCACCCCCTCCGCCCCTATGGCGTCGAGCGTCGCCTGCAGGGCTTCCAGATTGGCGTGGATGTCGGAGATCAGGGCGATCTTCATGGCCGTGAAATCTTTCGAGTTGCGGTCACGGCTTGGCCAAGCGGGGCGGGCGGGCGCCGCCGGGGAAGCGGGCGAGCAGCCGGTCCAGCTTCGGCCGCAGGAATGGCATCGGGTCGTCGGGGGTGATCGCCTTCGCCTCGCACCGCGCGACCCAGGCAAGCCAGCGCGCCGTCGGAATGCCGCTGTCGCGCGCCGCCAGCCGGTCCTTGCTGATGTGGCACCAGCAGGCGCCGGGCCGCGCCTTGGCCGGGGCAGGGCGGGGGCGGCCGGTCAGGTCGGCATGGACGATGGCCGGCAGGTTCACCCCGGCGACGGCGCCCAGATGGTGCCACAGGTTGAAGCGCGGGTTGATCTCCAGCAGGTGCAGGCGGCCGTCGGGATCGCGCTTGAAATCGAACTTGGCGACGCCTGTAAGACCGATGCGGGCGGCGATCTCGCGCCCCAACGCCGCGACATCGGCCCCCTCGCCGTCGATGTCGGTGATGGTCAGCGCGGTGCTGTGGCCGTAATCGACCGGGTAGGTCCTGATCTTGCGTCCGGTGAACTCGCCCGCCACGGTGCCGGCGTCGTCGATATAGACATGGTGGCTTTCGATCCGCGTCTCCGGTCCGGGGATCAGTTCCTGCGCCAGCAGGTCGATGCCGACCGGGATCAGCCGCGGCCAGAGCGCGCGCAGTTCCTCCGGCCCCTCCAGCCGGATCGCCTTGCCCAGCCCTTCGATCTCGTCCCAGGGCGGACGGCGGGTCAGCGGCTTGACGATGACGGGGTAGCGCAGGTCCAGCTCGGGCGCTTCGCTGCCCGGCAGCGGGCGCAGCCGCCGGGTGCGCGGAACCGGCAGTTTCAGCCGTTCCGCCAAGGACTGGAAGCGGCCCTTGTCGACCAGCGTCTCCACCAGATCGCCGTCGGCGAGCGCGAAGCGGAAGACCGCGGCCAGCCGGTCGCGATGCCGCGACACCATCAGCAGCTGGGCATCCTCCTCCATATAGAGCACCGGCTTGTCGGGCTGGGCGGCGCCGAAACGCAGCAGCCGATCCACGAGCGCGTCGTCACAGCCGCCCTCCCATGGGATCGGCCGTTCGGTGAAGCGGGAATGGGCGGTGGCGCCGCCGGACGGCCCGACCACGGCGCAGCGGACACCCGCCAGCCCCAGCGGGCGCACCAGATCCATGTCGCCCAACACGCAGGCCAGCGTGCCCGTCTTCCTCTTGGTCATGCGCGCGCCTCCCCCCTCAGATGCCCTTGGCCGGCGCGGTCCAACTGCGCAGCGACCGTTTCACCGCATCGGCCATCAGCCCGCGCGCGCGCCGGCAATGCGCCTCCACCCGCCGGCTCACCCGGTCGGGGCCGAGCGTCAGCCAGTTCATCGGCTGTTCGGCATTGGACAGCAACGGCTTGTGCCCGGCCGGGGTCGACATGAAGTCGTAGCAGTCCTCGCCGCGGGCCAGCGCGTCCTCGATGCCCAGCACATGGCTGAGCAAACCCGGCTTCAGCCGGTTGTCCGCCTCGAAGGCGAAGCCGCCCTGGTAATTCAGCACCCTGTTGCGGTGGACGAAGTTGTAGAGATAGCCGAGGGGCTGGCCGCCGGCGCTGATCCGGCACAGGCGCACGGCACCGCCCGGCACCCCTTGCGCGATCAGCTGTTCGTGAAAGGGGCGGAAGGCCGGGTTGGCGAAGGCACCGGCCTGCCCGCGGGCCTGCCAGCTGGCCTGATGCAGCACCTCCAGCGCCGCGAAATCCTCAAGCGCCTCTTCGACGGTTTTGGCGACGCGGTAATCCAGCGCGCCGCGGCCACGGTAGAGCCGTTCGCTGCGGTTGACCGCCGCCCGCGTGTTGCGGCCAAGCCCGGCGCGGAAATCGCCGCCCGCTGCCCTGACCGGCGCCATATCCACCCATTGCGCGGAATCGGCGATGCGCAGCTGCAGAGAGTGGCCCGTCCGTGCAGCAACGCGCCGGGCGGCACGCTCCGCCGCCGGGGTCAGGCCGCCCAGCACCAATTCGTCGTTGGCGGACAGCCGGTCGCCCAGCCAGTGCAGGGCGGCATCCGTCACCTCGTCGGCAAAGCGGCGGTCGGCGAGGATGCCGTTGTATTCCATGAACAGCCGGTCATAGCCGCGGTCGCCCGTTTCGTGGAGCATCCAGCACCGGCTGGGCAGCAGGCCGAGACGCCGCCGCCTGCGGGGGCAGAGCACGGCCAGCCCGACCGGTTCACCCCCTCGCCGGACGAGCAGCAGCCGCGCCTCGATTCCCGCCGGCAGCTGCGCCAGCCAAGGACAGATCCAGGACCAGGACAGGAAGAAGGAGGAGTCGGCGCGCGCCTCCAGATCCGCCCAGACCTGCGCCAGCTTGGGCAGGGGAGGCAGCGGATGCAGGGCGATGTCGATGGTGGCGGATGGAGGGTAGGTGGATTGGATAGCCGTGCCGGTCGCCGTATCGCTGGCGATGCCGTCGGAGTCGGTGCGGGGCCAGATGCTCATCGGCGCGGCGTCTCCGGAAGATATTCCCTACCGAAAACAACACGCTCGTCCTGCAAACGGTCCTGTCTACACCGGGGGCACCCGAAATCTTGTGCGGCGCGAAAGGATGCCACAAAAGATTGCACACCTATACGGAAACGCCGACCCGGCGGATGGAACCGGGCCGGCGGTGGGGTGCAGGGCAATTGCATTTGAAGTTCGTTCGCACGCGAAGCCCCTCTCCCCTTGCGGGAGAGGGGCTTCCGGCAACACAACGCCGTCACTCGAATTCCCAAATGCGATAGCACTGCGGTCGGGTGGATCAGCGCTTGACTGTGTCGGCGGACTGGCCGAACAGGATCTTCTTGCTCTCGTCGTTCACGGTGGGCGTGCCGCTGGGGTTGACGGCCTGCCCCTTTTCATAGGCGCGCACCACCGCCGGCCGTTCCTTGATCGCGTTGAACCAGCGCTTCAGGTTGGGGAAGCTGTCCAGATCCTGCTGCTGGCGCTGGTGCGGAACGATCCAGGGATAGCTGGCCATGTCGGCGATGGACAGCTCCGATCCGCCCAGGAACTCGTTGTCGGCCAGACGCTTGTCCATCACGCCATAGAGGCGCCCGGTCTCCTTGACGTAGCGCTCCATGGCGTAGGGGATGCGTTCCGGCGCGTATTGGACGAAATGGTGGTTCTGGCCGGCCATCGGGCCGAGGCCGCCGACCTGCCAGAACAGCCATTCCAGCACCGTCTTGCGGCCGCGCAGGTCGGTGGGCAGGAACTTGCCGGTCTTCTCGGCCAGATAGACCAGGATGGCGCCGGATTCGAAGACGGTGACCGGTTCGCCGCCATCGGCCGGGGCGTTGTCGATGATTGCCGGCATGCGGTTGTTGGGCGAAAAGGCCAGGAATTCCGGCTTGAACTGGTCGCCCTTGGAGATGTTCACCGGCTCGAACCGGTAATCCAGCCCGGCTTCTTCCAGAAAGATCGTGATCTTGTGGCCGTTCGGCGTCGGCCAGAAATAAAGGTCGATCATCCCAAACCCTCCAGTGATTTTCGGGAAAGGTTAAACGCTTCGCACCGGCTGGCAAGCCCGCTCCGACGCGGAGCAGCCCTTCGCCGCCCAGCCGTCTTATTTCGTATAGCGAAATGCAATTTCATTTTGTTGACAGCCCCTGCCGCATCTGTCAGCTTGGCAAACGAACAGACGAGGCGGCGCGCCCCCCTTAATGCCCCTCAACCCTTGGTTTCCCTTGAAATCATTCTCCCCGGACGGAGAGCACGCATGGCCTTGGACAAGGACGTTTTGGATCAACTGCTGGACACGCTGGGGCGCTTCGTCCGCGAAAAGCTGGTCCCGCTGGAACATAAAGTGGCGGAGGACGACGCCATCCCGGCCGAGGTGATCGCCGCGATGCGCGAGATGGGCCTGTTCGGCCTGTCGATCCCGGAGGAGTATGGCGGGCTCGGCCTGTCGATGGCGGACGAGGTGCAGGTCGCCTTCCAGCTGGGCCAGACCTCGCCGGCCTTCCGCTCGCTGATCGGCACCAACAACGGCATCGGCTCCCAGGGCATCGTCATCGACGGGACGGAGGAGCAGAAGCAAAACTACCTGCCGCGTCTGGCCGCCGGCGAGATCGTCGGCGCCTTCGCCCTGACCGAGCCGGAATCGGGATCGGATGCCGGCTCGCTCCGCACCACGGCGCGGCGCGACGGCGACCATTTCATCCTGAACGGCACCAAGCGCTACATCACCAACGCGCCGCAGGCCGGCCTCTTCACCGTCTTCGCCCGCACCGACCTGGACAGCCGCGACGCCCGCGGCGTGTCGGCCTTCCTGGTGGAGGCAGGGACGCCCGGCCTGTCGCTCGGCCCCATCGACAAGAAGATGGGCCAGAAGGGCGCCCACACCTGCGACGTGATCTTCGAGGACTGCCGCGTTCCGGCCAGCGCCATCCTGGGCGGGCGGGAAGGGCAGGGCTTCAAGACGGCGATGAAGGTGCTGGACCGTGGCCGCCTGCACATCGGCGCGGTCTGCGTCGGTCTGGCGGAGCGGCTGATCCGCGACAGCCTGTCCTACGCGATGGAGCGCAAGCAATTCGGCCAGCCGCTCGCCGAATTCCAGCTGATCCAGGCGATGCTGGCCGACAGCCGGGCGGAGGCCTATGCCGCCCGCTGCATGGTGCTGGAAACCGCGCGCCGCCGCGACGCCGGGCAGAACGTCAACACCGACGCCGCCTGCTGCAAGCTGTTCGCGACGGAGATGGTGGGGCGCGTCGCCGACCGGGCGGTGCAGATCCATGGCGGTGCCGGCTACATCGCCGATTACGGGATCGAGCGCTTCTACCGCGACGTCCGCTTGTTCCGCATCTATGAGGGCACCACCCAGATCCAGCAGCTGGTCATCGCCCGCAACATGATCCGGGAGGCCGCATGACCGCAGGCCGGCCGGTTCCCGATTTCGCTCGCATGGTGGCGGCTCTGCCGTCGCGCATCAGCCACGCCGCACTCGCCTGGGCGGAGCGGACGCCGGACGCCCCCGCCCTGTTCGACGGGGAGCAGGAGTGGAGCTATCGCCGGCTCAAGGAGGCGGTCGGGCGCGCCGCCGGCCATCTCGACCGGCTGGGGGTGCGCGGCGGCGACCGGGTGATGATCGTCTGCGAGAACGGCCTCGCCGCCGTCACCCTGATCCTGGCGGCGAGCGAGCGCGATGCCTGGCCGGTCATCGTCAACGCCCGCCTGTCGGACCGCGAGATCGACAGCATCCGCGACCATTGCCGGCCGCGCCGGATCTTCTATACCGATACGGTATCCCCCGATGCCGCCGCCCATGCCGCCCGCCATGGTGCCGAACCGCTGGGCGATGCGGAATTGCCGGCGATGGCGGTCGGCCCGCTGCTGGACGCCGATCCGGAGCCGGTCCATGCCGGCAACCAGCGGCAGGACGGCGCGCTGATCTACACCTCCGGCACCACCGGCAAGCCGAAGGGCGTGATGCTGTCGCACCGCGGCCTGCTGTTCGTCGCCTCGGTGTCGGGCTGGATGCGCGGGCTGGGGCCCAGCGACCGCACCTATGGCGTGCTGCCGGTCAGCCATGTCTTCGGGCTGGCGTCCACCTGCCTCGGCACGCTCTATGCCGGCGGCTGCCTGCACACGGTCCCCCGCTTCGCCCCCGCTGCCGTCTGGCAGGCCTTGGAACAGGATGGGGTGACCGTGTTCCAGGGTGTTCCAGCCATGTACGCCAAACTGGTGGAGCATGCCACCGTCACCGGCCGGACGCCGGATGCCCCGGCCCTGCGCTACCTGTCCTCCGGCGGCTCGGTGCTGGACCTCGACCTCAAGCTGGCGGTGGAGCGGGTCTTCGGCCTGCCGCTGCACAACGGCTACGGCCTGACCGAATGCTCGCCGACGGTGACGCAGACCCGGCTGGATGCGCCGCGCGGCGACACCTCCATCGGCCCGGCCCTGCCTCTGGTGGAGATGCGCTTCGTCGACCACGCCACCGGCCGCGACGTTGCCGATGGCGAGCCGGGAGAGTTGTGGGTCCGCGCCCCCAACGTGATGCTCGGCTATTACCGCGAACCGGCGCTGACCGCCCAGGTGATTACCGACGACGGCTGGCTGAAGACCGGCGATGTCGCCCGGCTGGAGCCGGACGGCTGCGTCACGGTGGTCGGCCGCATCCGCGAGATCGTCATCCGCTCCGGCTTCAACGTCTATCCGGAGGAGGTGGAGGGCGTGCTGACCAGCCACCCGGCGGTGACGCTGGCCGCCGTGGTCGGCCATGCCGTCGCCGGCAACGAGGAGGTGGTGGCCTTCGTCCAGTTCGTCCCCGGCCGCAAGGCCAGCGAGGACGAGCTGAAAGCCTGGGCCGCCGAACGGCTGGCCCCCTACAAGCGCCCGTCGCGCATCGTCGCCATGGACGCCCTGCCGGCCAGCCCGACCGGCAAGCTGCTGAAAAACGGACTCAGGGCCTTGGCCGCCGAGGTGATGGCCGCCTGACATCAACGAACAAAATCCTGTGGGAGGATAAAAGACCATGAAGCGGACACTTGCCCATCTCGTCACAGTCTCGGCCCTGGCCCTCTCCGTGGCGCTCGGCGCCGGGGCGGCGCAGGCCAAGGAATTCCTGCTCGGCTCCGAACTGCCGCTGACCGGCAGCCTCGCCCGCGTCGGCCAGGGCATGCATGAAGGCATCTCCGTCGCCGTCGAGATGGCGAACAAGAGCTATGCCGGCAAGCACAGCTTCAAGGTCCAGACCATCGACGACGAGACCTCCCCCGCCAAGGCGGTGGCCGCGGTGGAGAAGCTGGTCGGCGACGGGGTGGTGGCGATCACCGGCGGCTACGGCTCCAACATCATCGGTCCGGCATCGGAAGCGGCGCAGAAGGCCGGGCTGGTCTACATCACCTCGGGCGGCGTGTCGCCGGAACTGACCCAGCGCGGCTATCCCACCTTCTTCCGCATCAACAACACCGACGGCTATGCGCTGGCCATGATCGGCCTGCTGCAGGATATGGGCGCCAAGAAGGTCTCCATCGTCTACCTGAACAAGGACGCCACCAGCAGCCTCGCCAAACAGGTCAACACGGCGCTGACTGCCAAGGGCGTGACCGTCGGCATGCACGAGTTCGACGCATCCACCAGCGACTTCAAGCCGCTGATGAACAAGGTGAAGCTGCAGGACCGGCCCGATACCATCGCCATGGTCGGTTACGAGAACGACTATGTCGGGATCCTGCGGGCATCCAAGGTGCTGAAGCCGCAGGTCAAGGCGGTGGTCGGCGTCTGGTCGCTCGCCACCGCGCAGATGGCCAAGGAATTCCCCGACCTGATGGAGAATGTCTACGGCACCTCCATGCTGCCCTACCCGGTGGAATTCACCCAGCCGGAGGCGGTGGAGTTCGCCGCGACCTACAAGAAACTGTTCAACAAGGACCCCGACTATCTGGGCCAATTCGGCTATGTCCAGACCCGCCTGCTGATCGACGCCGTGGTCCGCGCCGACGAGGCCGGGACGCTGGGCAAGGGCGGCCTGCCGGACGAGCTGCGCAAGACCGACGCCAACACCCTGATCGGCCGCGTCACCTTCGACAAGAACGGCGACAACCTGAACTTCACCCACCGCATGGGCCAGCACCAGGGCGGCAAGGTGGTCCTGGTCTGGCCGCAGGACGCCGCCAACGGCAAGATGAACTTCCCGGCGGTGCCGTGGTGAGTGGGTGGGAAGAAGTCGGCTTCGACTGCCCCCTCCCCATCCCTCCCCCGCCTTCGGCGGTGGAGGGGGTAGGACGCTTGCCGGCGTGACTTAATCGTCGAAGCGTCGGCAGTCCCCTCTCCCGCGAAGCGGGGGAGGGTTAGGGAGGGGGCAGAGCACTGTCCCGCCACCCCCAACAGGGCGCAATCCATGCTTGAACTGACGCTCCAGGCACTGTTCTCCGGCCTGCTCGCCGGCGGCTATTACGCGACCGTGGCGGTCGGGTTGGCGCTGGTGTTCGGGACCATGCGGGTCATCAACCTCGCCCATGGCGAGCTGGTGCTGCTGGCCGCCTATGTCGCCTACGCCGCTGAATCCAACTATGGCGTCTCTCCGGTGCTGGCGATCCCGGTGGCGCTGGTGATCGTCGCGGCGGCATCGGCTCTCGTCTATGCCCTGCTCAGCCGCATCGACCAGGACCGCGAGATCAATTCCCTCATCCTGACCTTCGGGCTGGGGATCATCCTGACCAACACCATCCTGTCGATCTGGGCGGCCGATATCCGGTCGAGCTCCGATCCGTGGTTCCAGGATTCCATGGTGATCGCCGACACGCTGTTCGCGATGAATGCGGAGGTCGCGGCCTTCGTCGGCGGGCTGGTTCTGATGGCGGGCGTCTGGTGGTGGCTGAACCATTCCTGGCAGGGGCGGGCGGTGCGGGCGCTGTCGTCGAACCGGGCGGCGGCGACGCTGATGGGCGTCAACCCGCGCAAGATCGAGATCCTGTCTTTCATGATCGCGGCCCTGCTCGCCACCTTCGCCGGCTTCGCCATCTACACCGGCAAGACCGTCTTCCCGGCATTGGGCCATGTGCTGACGGTCAAGGCCTTCATCATCACCGTGCTGGCCGGGATGGGCTCGATCCCCGGCGTGCTGATCGGCGCCGTCATGATCGGCGTCATCGAATCGCTGACGGTCACCTATCTGTCGGCCTCGCTGCAGGAGTTGGCGGGAATGATCCTGTTCCTGGTCGTGCTGTTCGTCTCGCCTTCGGGCCTGTTCGGCGGGGGGAGGGCGCTGGCGCGATGAGCAAACCCCTGATGAACCGTCTGTTTCTGATCGCAGCCCTCGCCGTCGCCTATGTCGGCGTGCCTCTGGCTTTCGGCGGCAACGCCTATGTGCTGGGGCTGATCGTGGCGGCGCTGACCATCGCCGGGGTGGCGGTGGCCTGGGCGCTGCTGGGCAATCTCGGCGGCATGGTCAGCTTCGGCCACGCAGCCTTCTTCGGGGTGGGCTCCTACACCTCGGCCGTGCTGGCGATGAAGCTGGGGGTGCCGGTGTTCGCCGCCATGCTGCTGGGCGGGGTGGGGGCGGCTGTGTCGTCCGTCGCCATGCTGCCGGCGCTGCGGCTGCGCGGCCCCTATTTCGCCCTCGCCATCCTCGCCTATGCCCACATCTTCCAGATTCTGGCGACGGAGATGACCCCCATCACCGGCGGGGCCGGCGGTCTGCTGTCGATCCCGCGCTTTCCCACCGTGCTGGGCTTCGATTTCGGCGACAAGACTGGCGGCTACCTGATCGTGCTGACCATCGTGGTGCTGGCGGCGCTCGCCTATGACGCCATCCGGCGCAGCACCTGGGGCCTGGCCCTGAAGGCGATGCACGACACCGAGGTGGCGACCCGCGTGGTCGGCGTGCCCAGCACGCATCTGAAGGCGGCGATGCTGGTGCTGTCGGCCTTCATCACCGGGGTGGTCGGCGCCTTCAACGCCCATTTCATCAGCTTCCTCGATCCCGACTATGCCTTCTCCAGCGGCTGGACCGTGCTGCCCATCGCCGCGGCGATCTTCGGCGGCTACCGCACGGTGTGGGGGCCGGTGGTGGGGGCGTTGGCGATCTATCTGGTCGACCAGCTGCTGTTCAAGCCGATCCTGCCGCACGGCCACCAGATGATCCTGGGCGTGCTGCTCTGCGCCATGATCCTGTTCAGCCCCGGCGGACTGATGCCGGCGCTCAGCCGCCGCCCGGCGAAGGAGAACCGCCATGCTCACGCTTGAAGGCGTCCAGGTCAATTTCGGTGGCGTTCAGGCGTTGAAGAGCGCCAACTTCTCCGTCGCCGAGGGCGAGAGCATCGGGCTGGTCGGCCCCAACGGCGCCGGCAAGACCACGCTGTTCAACGTCATCTCCGGCGTGGTGCGGCCGACCGCTGGGCGGCTCGACTTCCGCGGCACCTCGCTTCTGAAGCTGCCGGAATGGAAGCGGGCACGGCTCGGCATCGGCCGCAGCTTCCAGATCCCGCGCCCCTTCGGCCACTGCACGGTGCGGGAGAACCTGCTGGTCGCCCAACGCTTCGGCGCCGGGAAGAAGGACCCCAAGCGGATCGACGAGATCCTCGACATCCTGAACCTGCGCGACAAGGCCGACCGCGACGCCACCACCGAACTGGCCCTGACCGAGCACAAGGCGCTGGAGGTCGGCAAGGCGCTGGCGACCGAGCCCAGCCTGCTCCTGCTGGACGAGGTGCTGGCCGGGCTGGAGACCAGCGGCAAGCGCGCCTTCATGGAGCGGCTGGCGGCGGTGCGCGACCGCTACCGCCTCGCCATGGTCATCATCGAGCATGACATCGCCACCATCGCGGCGCTGTGCCCGCGGGTGCTGGTGCTGAATTTCGGCCAGATCATCGCCGACGGCTCCCCCGACGCGGTGTTCCGCGACCCGGAGGTGATCCGCAGCTACACCGGCGAAACCACGCTTGCGGAGGCGTCATGACCAACGCGCTCGATATCCTGACGCTTCGGGCCGGCTATGGTGCGATCAATGTGCTGTGGGACGTCTCGCTGTCGGTGGAGACCGGCAAGACCACGGTGATCGTCGGCCCGAACGGCGCCGGCAAGACCACGCTGCTGCGCGCCATCATGGGGCTGGTGCCCGCCACCTCGGGCGACATCCGCGTTGATGGGCAGAGCCGCAAGGCGATGAAGACCTGGGACCGGGTGGCCGACGGGGTGGTGATGATCCCCGAAGGCCGGATGATCTTCCCCGACATGACGGTGGAGGACAACCTGATGATGGGTGCCTTCCCGCCCGGCTGCCGCAGGGAGTGGAAGCGCAACAAGGCGATGGTCATGGACATGTTCCCCCGGCTGGCGGAACGGCGCGGCCAGATCGCCGGCACCCTGTCGGGCGGCGAGGCGCAGATGCTCGCCATCGGCCGCGGCCTGATGGAGCAGCCGCGCGTCTGTCTGATCGACGAGCCGTCGCTGGGCCTCGCCCCCGTCGTGGTCGACGAGATCTTCCGCATCCTGGCCCGCCTGCGGGCGGAAGGGCTGACCATCCTGCTGGTGGAGCAGAACACCAGCCGCGCCCTGAAGATCGCCGACCATGTCTATCTGATGCAGTCCGGCAAGGTCGTGCTGTCCGAACGCGGCGACCGGGTGGATCTGGAGCGCCTGCACGCGCTTTACTTCGCGCACGAAACAGCCGCGTGATGGGACAGGGCATGGACGATCTGCTGAACGGGGAGCCGGAATCGGGGTTCCAGCGCCTGCTGGGCTACGCCTTGAGTCGCTGGGAGGAGGGGGAGGCGGAGCTGACGATGGCCATCGACGAGCGCCACCTGAACCGGGCCGGGGTGGTGCATGGCGGGGTTCTGGCGACGCTTTTGGACACGGTTTCCGGATTCTCGGCAACATACTGTCCCTTTCCCGGCCGGGTGCGGCGGGTGGTGACGCTGTCGCTGTCCACGAGCTTCCTGGGGCAGGCGCGCACCGGTACGCTGGTCGCCACCGGCCGGCTGCGCGGCGGCGGGCGCAAGATCGTCGGCGTGGCGGCGGAGATCCGCCACGGCGACACCGGCGCCCTGATCGCCACGTCGGAAGGCATGTTCAAATACCGGCCGGGCAGCGAGAACCGGGAGGGAACCGAGATATGAGCGGACAACTGACCGTCGCGCGCCAGGGCCGCGTGATGGTGCTGACCATGGACGACGCGGCCACCAAGAACGCGCTCGGGCCGGAGATGATGGCCGCCGCCCGCGATGCGCTGGTCCAGGCGGCGGAGGATCCGGGGGTGGGCGCCATCGTCCTGACCGGGGCCAACGGCAGCTTCTGTTCCGGCGGCAACCTGGGCCGGCTGCTCGGCAATGCCAAGGCCGACCCGGAGGTGACCCGCGGCAGCCTGGAGCACTTCCATGGCTGGACCCGCGCCATGCGCGCCTGCCCCAAGCCGGTGATCGCCGCGGTGGAGGGGGCCGCCGCCGGGGCTGGATTCTCGGTAGCGCTCGGTTGCGACCTGATCGTCGCGGCGGAGGATGCGGTGTTCACCCTGGCCTATGTGAAGGTCGGGCTGAACCCGGACGGCGGCGCGTCGGCCTTTCTCGCCCGCGCCGCGACGCCGCAGCTGGCGGCCGAGATCATGTTCGAGGGCGGCAGGATCGGCGCGGCGCGGCTGGCCCAGCTCGCCATCGTCAACCGGGTGGTGGCGCCCGGCACCGCTCTCGCCGAGGCGATGGCCTGGGCGGAGCGGTTGGCCGAGGGACCGACGCTGGCCATCGGCCGGGCGAAGCGGCTGATCGAGAGCGGCTTCGGAGCGCCCGACGACCAGCTCGACCGCGAGGCCGCCTTCTTCGTCGAGGCGCTCCATGGGGCGGAGGCGGCGGAGGGCATCACCGCCTTCTTCGAGAAGCGGGCGCCCAATTACCCCCGCGGCTGAGCCGTTCCTCAGGCCGGCGGCGCTACTCAGGCCAGCAACGACAGGGTAGGGTCGGGCGGGGTGGGGGCCGCATTTTCCAGGGAGCGGGCGACGTCGGACGGCGCGCCCGGCACCCGCAGCGGCTCCGCCCGCCCGGTGAAATGCAGCTCCGTCCCGCCATCGGCCGTCGCCCGCAGAAAGGCGACGGCGATGGGGTTCACCAGAACGGTTTCCCCCGATATCTCTTTCAGTTCGACAAATGCCATGGCTTCCTTCCTCTCACGCGTACGGGTAGAACAGGCGGCGATGGTGTATGTTTCCCAGCCGGACGTTCAGTGAGGCTACCGGATCGGAAGGGGGTACCCCTTAGACCTCTTGAACGGGACGGAACCGCGACAAACATGGGCGGTTCAGTGGATCGAAGCCGAACAGGCTTCGAATACCGGACGGGGCGGGCTATAAGCCCGCTCAGTAAATCAAGGGAGCATGCCGTCTTGAAGTTGCTTGTCGTCGAGGACGATCCGCTGATCGGTCCGGCCGTCAAGGCCGTTCTGGAGAATGCGGGCTACACCGTGGTCGGACCGTTGCGCGATGCCGCCAAGGCCGCGCGGGTCGGTGCCCGCGAATGTCCCGACCTGGCGCTGGTCGACGTCAATCTCGCGGGTGGGGAGAACGGCCTCGTGCTGGCGCGGCGGCTGTGGCAGGACAACGGCATTCCATCGCTGCTGATGACCGGTTTCGATCACCATGCGGCGGAAGCCCGCAGCTTCGCCATGGGCCTGCTGCGCAAGCCGGTGATGCCGGACGCGCTGGTCCAGGCCATCGGCGCCGCCGGGGAAATCCTGGGCGGGTTGCGCCCGTCCTCCAAGCCGGACGCGCTGGAGATCTTCCACGGCTCCGCCGCCTTTGCCTCCGGGCTTCCCAAAATGCGCTCGGCCTGACCGGCACACGGACCGCCAATTTCACCAGAAAACGCCCGCCCTTCCAGCGGGCGTTTTTTATGTTCGGCGCCAGATCGGCGCGATCATTCGGCTCCATCGCTGTTGGTGGCATGGAATACGGAATTCGATGTTCCCCAAACCATGGCTGCCCGGCCGCCCGACCGGCGTCGACGGGCAGCACAGCGAAAGGAATCGTCATGAAGAGCCTGATGATCGGTGCCGCCACTGCCCTGGCCCTGATGGCCGCCCCGGCCTTCGCCGCCGACAGCGGTTCGATTTCCGGCAGCCCGGCCGCCAACAGCGCCGGTTCGACCACCAACTCCAACCAGACCAACCCGCCCTGCACAGACAACAACCAACTGGGCTGCGGCAGCATGGGCGGCGTGGACAGCAACAGCTCCGGCACCAGCGGCTCCAGCGGGTCGACGACGGGCAGCGGTTCGATGGACAGCGGTTCGATGACCGGCTCCGGCTCCTCCAGCTCGACCAACGGCACGGGCGGCAACAGCATGGGCAACAGCGGCTCGATGGGCACCGGCTCCGACGGTCCGGTCGGCACGCAGCAGCCGTCCGGTTCGATGGGTGGGTCTTCGTCATCGGGTACCGGCAGCACGACCCGCTGATAAGTACCGCCTGACAGACAGGAAGGGCGCGCGATCACTCGCGCGCCCTTCTGTTTTGCCCCGGATGTAGAGGATGGAGAATTCCTTCGCCCGTCATTCCCGCGAAGGCGGGAATCCATCCGTTTCATTCGCTTGATTGCGGAGTTTCCTGGATTCCCGCCTTCGCGGGAATGACGGCCGAGGTGAGTACCCGAAAGGGAGGATTCACCCCTCGCGCGACAGCAACGCCACCGGCAGGTCGGCGAACAGCGTCGCGATGGAAACCGCGTCGCCGCCCTCAACCTCCGCACCGGTCAGGCGATTGCGCCAGCGGGCGCCGCGCGGCAGCGGGATGGCGGTGTTGCCCCAGTCGGGGCTTTCGCCCAACTGACCGACCAGCCTGGGCACCGCCACCACCACCGTGTCGTCGCCGGCGCGGCGGGCATAGGCGACCACATGGTCGGCCCGGTCGCCGGTGGCGTCCAGCGGCAGATACTCGCCGGCGCTGAAGACCTCCGGCTTCTCCGCCCGCACCGCCAGGGCCTGCCGGGTCACCGCCAGCTTCACCGCGCCGTCGGTCCAGCGCTCCAACAGGCCGGCGACGACGCCGCGCTCCACCACGCCCTCGACCTCGTCCAGCAGCTTGCGGCGGGCGTCATAATCCACCGGCAGCCGGTTGTCCGGATCGACAAGGCTGAGATTCCACAGCTCGCAGCCCTGATAGATATCGGGCACGCCGGGGCTGGTCAGCTTCAGCAGGGTTTGGGACAGCCCATTGACCATACCGATCCGCGCCAGCGCCGCCTGGAAGGGCAGGAATGCCTCCAGGAAGGCGTTCCGGCGGGTCACGTCCAGCGCGTCGTGGATGAAGCTGATGACCGCTCCCTCATAGGCCTCGTTGGGTGCCGCCCAGGTCGAATGCAGCTTGGCCTCGCGCATCGACTTGGTCATGGCGCCGACGATGCGCTCCGCGAAGGCGGTCATCGCCGACTGTTCGATCTGCTCGACCGAGGCACCGGTCAGCTCCGCCGGCCATGCGCCCAGCAGCAGCTGGTAGAACAGGTACTCGTCATTGCGGTCGGGCGGGGCGGTGCCCTCCACGTCGCCGCGGCGGGCACGCAGCAGGCGGCTCCAGGTCTGGACCTGCCGCTCCCACTCCTCCGGCATCTCCGACAGGGCGTAGAGGCGGGCGCGGGTGTCCTCGCCACGCTTGGTGTCGTGGGTGGTGCTGGCCAGCATGTTGCCCGGCCAGTTGCGGGCGCGGTCCTGGTTGGCGCGGTGGAAGGCGGATACGCTGACGCCGAAATGGTCGGGATGGCCTCCGACCTCGTTCAGCGCCGCCAACCGGTTGTAGCGGTAGAAGGCGGTGTCCTCCAGCCCCTTGGCCATCACGGGGCCGCTATACTGCTGGAACCGCATGGCGAAGCGGGTGACCTGCCGGTGGCTGTAGCCGCTCTTGGGTGCGGCCACCAGATCGGTGGTCAGCAGCCGCTGCAGGAAATCATAGACCGAGCCGTCCGGCCCCTGTTCCGCCCGCCGCGCCTGCGAGATCGCCCAGTCGATGTCGCGGCGGTCGAGATCGCTCGGCACGCCGCCGTCGACATAGGTGCGGTAAACGGGGAAGCGGGCGATGGTCTCCTTCAACGCCTGATGCAGGATGTTGGCGGTGAAGTCGGCGGTGGCGGGGTTGGAACGGGCGATGCGCGCCGCCTTGCGCGACAGCACGTTCAACTCGCTCGCCATCTCGCTTTCCATGATACGGATCTTGCACTGCCGCACCACCTCCTCGAAATCGTCGCGCCGGCCGATAAAGTCGGCATAGAGGCGGGTAAAGGCCTCCTCCGCCTTGGGATCGACAAACAGGCCGCCCATCAGGTTGGCATATTCGTAGCCGGTGGTGCCGTCTATCGGCCAATCCTCGCGCAGCCGCTCATGCCGGGCGAGGATCTTCTCCACCACCAGATAGAAGGGCTTGGAGGCGGCAGCGACCAGCCGCTCGCAATAGCCCCTGGGGTCGATCAGCCCGTCGATGTGGTCGATGCGGATGCCGTCGAGCGTGCCGTCCTCCACCATCCCCAGCACCATGCGGTGGGCGACGTCGAACAGCTCCGGCTCGTCCATGCGCAGGCCGGCCAACTCGTTGATGTTGAAGAAGCGGCGGTAGTTGATGTCGTCGGCCGCCACCTTGAAATAGGCGACGCGCCAGTTCTGGCCGGCGATCAGCGCGTGCAGATGGCCCCAGCTGTCGATCTCCCCCTGATAGCCGCGGAAGACGGACAGCCGCTGGTTGATCGCGTCGGCCACGTCCGGCCGGGTCGCGACCAGTGTCGCCAGTTCCGCCTTCTGAACGCCGGCCCGTGCGATCTGATGGGGCCGGGCATAGGCGAGATGGGCGAAGGCATCGCCGATCCGCTCCAGATCCGGGTGGTCGGTGCCGAGGATGGTGCCGTAATCCTGCGGCCGCACCGGCAGCTTGTGGCTGCCATAGGCCCACACCGCGAAGCTGCCGGTCTCACTGTCGAAGCGCAGCTCCAGCCCGCCTGACACCAGCACCGCGCCATACTGGTCGCCCAGGAAGGGTACAAGAAGCTTGCCCTGGAGATAGCGGTAATCGGATTCCCATTCGATGTCGAAATACCCGGCATACGGGCTTTCCGGCCCCCACTCCAGCACGTTCAACCACCATTCGTTGTCGGACCCGCCGACACCCATGTGGTTGGGCACGAAGTCCAGGATCTGGCCGAGCTTGTTGCGCTTCAGCGCTTCCACCAGAGCGCGGAAGTCGTTCTGGTCGCCGACCTCCGGGTTCAGCTCGTTGTGGTTGACGATGTCATAGCCGTGGGTGCTGCCCGGCCGCGCCTTCATGTAGGGGGAGGCGTAAAGATGGCTGACACCCAGCCGGGCGATATAGTCGGCGATGGCGGTGGTCCGGCCGAAGCCGAATTCGCCATTCAGTTGGACCCGGTACGTCGCACGAGGGATCGGCTTGCCGGCGGCGGGGGCCATGGGTGTGTGCTCCTCGATCTGGGAAAGGGGCATGGGATCAGGTGCGGGCGGAGGAAGAGGACGGGCGCGCCGCGGCCAGGATGGCGGCGACCGCCGCCGGTTCCGGGGCGTCGGCCAGTTCTTCCAGCGTCATCGACAGCTTGCGGCGCCAGTTGGGGTATTGGTCGGTGGTACCCGGCAGGTTGACCTGATCGCGCTCGCGGGTCAGGTCGTCCAGCTGCGCCACCGCCAGCACCGCGTTGGTGCGGGCGAGGAAGGCATGCACCGCATGGTCCAGCGCCTCGTCATAGGGGCTGTCGGCGCCGAAGCCGGCGGGCAGGGCGATCCCGGCGGCGCGCAACGCCTCGACCAGGGCCTTGCGGTCGGCGGACCGGCGGCTCTTCTGCTTCCCGGCCTCGTCCTCCGCCGGATAGAGGCCCTTCCCGGCCTTCAGGACGATGTCGTCGCCCTCCCACCAGCCGCGAAGGGTGGCGAGGTCGTGGCTGCCGACGGTGGCGAGCGCCAGCTCCGGATACTCGTCCGGTCCCTTGAAGGCGCCGTCCTCGGTCCATTCGAAGAAGACGACGCGATAGCTCAGCACCCCGGCCTCGGTCATCCGCTCGCGGAAGCCCTCCGGCACGGTGCCCAAATCCTCGCCGACCACGAGGCAGCGCTGACGCTGGCTTTCCAGCGCCAGGATGCCCAGCAGATCCTCCATCGGATAGGCGACATAGGCGCCCTCGCCCGGCGGATTGCCGTCGGGGATCCAATAGACATGCTGAAGCGCCATCGCATGGTCGATGCGCAGCGCACCGGCATGGCGCATGTTGGCACGCACCAGATCGATGAAGGGCCGGTAGCCGGCATCGCGAAGCGCCCGCGGATGGAAGGGCGGCAGGCCCCAATCCTGGCCGGCCGGGTTGAACAGGTCGGGCGGGGCGCCGACATGGGCGGCGTCCACCACCGCCTGCGGCGTCATCCAGGTTTCCGCCCCGCCGGCATCGGCACCGACCGCGAGGTCGCGGTAGAAGCCGATGGTCATCCCGAGTTCCGACGCCCGCGCCGCCGCCGCGCGCAGTTGGTCGTCCGCCAGCCATTGCAGCCAGGCGAAATAGGCGACGCGGCCGGAATGCTCCTTGGCGAACTGCTCCACCGCCGGCGCCGCGGCGTCGTGGAACTCGGCCGGCCACCGGTGCCAATCGGCCTTGCCATCGGCCGCAAAGCGTTCGCGCAGGGCCTGGAAGGTGGCGAAGCGCTCCAGCCCGATGCCGCCCTCCGTCCAGAAGGCGTCGAAGGCGACGCGACGTTCCGGCTTGGCGGAAGTCTGGAAGGCGGCGAACAGCCTTTCCAGGATCGGCAGCTTCAGCTTCGACACCGCGGTGTAATCGACGTTGGCGGTGGCGCGCGCCGCCTCCAGCGCCTGCCGGAACTCGGGCGAGGCGACCTGCTTGCGGAGGTCGGCATCGTCGATGAACTCCGGCACCGCGGTGACGTCGATGTAGAGCGGGTTCAGGAACAGCCGGCTGGCCGGGGAATAGGGGCTGGCATGTTCGGGATTGTCGAGGAACATGGCGTGCAGCGGGTTCAGCCCGACCACCGCCGCCCCGCGCGCCGCCGCGATGTCGGCCAGCGTCCGCAAATCGCCGAAATCGCCGATGCCCCAGTCACGGTCGCTGCGCAGGGTGTAGAGCTGCGCCGACAGGCCCCACAGCTTCTCCCCCACCAGCATCGGCGTCGGCAGGTGACAGCGGGACGGTGCCAGGACCAGCCGGGTTTCCGCCACGCCATGCTCCGTCTCCACCCGCAGCGTGTGGTAACCGGCCTTGTCCAGCTTGCCCAGCGGCAGGCGCCGCTCGGCATAGGTCACGTCGCCGACGGTGATGCAGCGGCTGCGCGGCAGGCTGCCGAAGCCGACGACACCGCTCTGCGTCTCTCCGCTTTCCAGCGTCAGGGTGTAGCGCAGGGTGCGGGTGCCGTGGGGCAGGGTGACCGGCGCCGTCACCGCCTCGCCGGCGCGGCGGACCACCACCGGTGGCAGGGCGCGGCCGTATTCCTCCTCATCCAACCGGTCGAGAAGGGCAAGCGCGGCGGCCTCGTCCCCCGCCTCGACCCCCATCGCCGACAGGAGGGCGCGGATGGTCTCCTCGCTGGCCGTCACCGTCTCCCCGGCGGCGTTGTCGAAGGAGCGCTCGATGCCCATGCGGTCGGCCAGCCGGTCCAGCGCCGATGCCTCCTCCAGCCACAGCACCACCGACCAGGGGCCGAGCGTGTCGCCGGTCAATCCAGCGCCCTCGGTCCACAGCACGCGGCCCGTGGCCTCGGGGAAACCCGATGCCGGCGTGTCGGCCAGATTGGCGAAGGCATGAAGCCGGCTGCCGTCGCCCAGCTTCCAGCAGACGGTCAGGCCGGTCTTTCCGATGACGCCATGGCTGGAGGCACCGCCTGGGACGCCGTCCAGCCGCGGCACGATCTCCGCCCGGCGCAGGGCCAGGGCGCGGCGATACCAGTCGAGCCACTCCGCATGTTCCGGCGTCGCGCGGGCGTCCCAATCCAGCTTGGCCGATTCCGCCGTTTCCGGCGCGGTGGGGTCGGGGATGCGGGCGCGGGCGTCGGGGTCCTGGAATTCGGGGAACTTGGCGAACTCCTCCGCCCGGCCCTTGCGCACCGCCTCGGCCAGTTCCTCGCCGAAGTCGCAGAAGAAGGGGAAGGGCTTGGCCGATGCCCATTCCTCGCCCATGAACAGCATGGGGATGCCGGGACCCAGCAGATAGAGGATGGTCGCGGCCCGCACCGCTTCGGCCTTGGCGATGTGGGAGATGCGTTCGCCGAAGGCGCGGTTGCCGATCTGGTCGTGGTTCTGGATGAAGGTGACGAAGGCGGTCGGCGGCAGATGCGCCGACGGTTCCCCGCGCAACTCGCCATCGCGGTAGGCCGACGGGTCGCCCTGGAAGGCGAAGCCCTCCGCCAGGGCGCGGCCCCATTTGGCCGGATCATGGGCATAGTCGGCGTAATAGCCGCCATCCTCGCCCGTGGCCGCGCTGTGCAGGCAGTGGTGCAGGTCGTCGTTCCACTGGGCTGAGTGCCAGCGCGGGTCGCCCTCGCGGTGGCGGGCAAGGAAGCGGGCCTGGTTGGCGTCGTTCTCCAGCACCAGATGAACGTGGCGCTGGTTCTGGAAATGGCTGTGCACCCGCTCCGCCAGCTCTTCCAGGACGTGGCGGTCGCTGTCGTCGATGATGGCGTGGACCGCGTCCAGCCGCAGGCCGTCGAGGTGGTATTCCTCCAGCCAATAGAGCGCGTTGTGGATGAAGAAGTCGCGGACCGCTCCGCTGCGCTCGCCGTCGACGTTGATCGCCGCCCCCCAGGGCGTCTTGTGGCGGTCGGTGAAGAAGCTGTTGGCGAAGGCGTGGAGGTAGTTCCCCTCCGGACCGAAATGGTTGTAGACGACGTCGAGGAAGACCATCAGCCCGCGGGCATGCGCCTCCTGCACCAAGATCTTCAGGTCCTCCGGCCGGCCATAGGCGCTGTCGGGGGCGAAGGGCAGAACGCCGTCATAGCCCCAGTTGCGCGAACCGGGGAAGTCGGCCACCGGCATCAGCTCGATCGCGGTGACGCCCAGCTCGACCAGATCGTCCAGCCGCTCGATGGCCGACAGGAAGGTGCCTTCTTCGGTGAAGCTGCCGACATGCAGCTCGTACAGCACCGTCTCGTGCCAGGGCCGGCCGGTCCAGGCGGCATCGGTCCAGGCATGGACGCCGGGGTCGATCACCTCCGACGAGCCGTGCACGTCGTCCGGCTGGAAGCGCGACGCCGGGTCCGGCACCGCCAGCCCATCGGGCAGGACGAAGCGGTATCGGCTGCCCGCCTGCGCCCGTGCCGTGGTCAGGCTGAACCAGCCGTCGCCCTGCACTTCCATCGACATCGGCTGCCCGCCATCGTCGAGCGACAGCAGGACGGACGCCGCCGTCGGCGCCCAGATGGCGAAGCGGACGGAGCCGTCGGCCTGCACCTCCGCCCCGAATGGCATGGAGTGGCAGCGGCGGCGCTCGTCCACCGGGGCGATGCGGTCACGGTCGCGGCTGGCGATCTCCGGCCCGGCATCGGCGCGGATGATGGCGGTGACGCCGGCCAGCGGGATCGCCACCCAGCCCGGCCGGTTGGCCAGCTCGTAGCCGACCTCGTACAGCGCCTTTTCCAGCAGGAACAGCTTCAGCAGCGTCGGGGCCGCCAGCGGGTCGCGCGGGAAGCCGGGGCAATCGCCGATGGCGTTGCGGTAGCCGTCGAGGAAGGCGGCCGACGCCGCGCCCTCCCACCAGGACAGCCAAGCCGTGCGGGCATCGCGGGACGGCCCGTCGAGATCGCCCGGCATCGCGTTCCGGGCCATGGCGGCGGCATAGGCGATTGAGCGCAGCATGCCGGCGACATCGCGCAGGATGCAGTGCTTGGCCCGCCGTTCGGCCAGCGGGCGCATCGGCTCGCCTTCGAAATCGACGATCTGCACGTCGCCGCGCGACACCAGCACCTGCCCCAGGTGATAGTCGCCGTGCAGGCGCATGGCGCTGAGGTCGGCGGTCGGCGGAATCAGCGCGTCGATCTGGGCCATCATCGCCGCTTCGCTGGCGGCGAGGGCCGTGGCCTGAGGTGCGATGGCCGGGTCAAGCGTCGGAACGGCGGAGCGCAGCCGCTCCAGCACCCGCTTCGCCAGGCTGCGCACGCCGCCCGCCCAGTCCTTCAGCCGCTCCGCCGTCGCCGGTTCCGGCGTGAAGGCATCGCCGCCGCCGGGGGTGGCGAGCGCGCGGTGCAGCTCCGCCGTCCGCTGGCCGAGAATGCGCAGGAAGGCGACGCTGTCGGCATCGGCCGCCTGGGCGTCGTCGCCATCCGTGAAGCGGGCGACGCGGTCGTTCAGGTATCCGGTGACATGGCCCCAGCCGTCCTTGGCCTCCGGCACCAGTTCCTGCATCACGCACAGGGTGGTGGAGCCGGAGCTGTTGGCCCGCTCCACCCAGCCCAGCAATGCCGGCGTGTTGGGGAACTGCGCCACCTCGGTCAGGAAGCGGCTGACCTCCAATTCCGGATGGGTGCCCGGTTCCAGCTTGCGCAGGCCCTTCAGGATGGCGACGTCGCCGATGCGAATGGAGGTGTTGGACTGTTCCGCCGTCATCCGGTGCAGCGGCGCCCCGACATCCAGCCGGCGCGCCAGCGCTTGGCAGGCCCGCGTCCGCCCGGCATTCAGGCCCGGCGACAGCGCCGTCTCGCCTTCCTGCGGATCGCCTTTCAGAATGGCCGCCAGCAGCGCCCTCACCACCCCGTCATCGGCATAGCCGTCGCGCAGGCGTCCGGCGAAAGGCAGATCCCCGGTTCCCTCGATCACCGACGGATCCCCGCCCGTGCCGTGGTCGAGGATCAGGGGAAGCTGATAAAGCTGCGGCTCACGCCCCGGCGGCTCGACCCGCAGCAGGCAGAGCTGGGCCTGCGAGCCGTTGGGCAGGGGCAGCGGCAGGGCATCGACGATGCGCACGACCGGCCGGCCGGCATCCTTGGCCGCATACCAGCGGCGGGTCAGCAGATGGTCCGGCAACAGGGAATCCTGGAGACGCGACAGGATCTCGCCTTCCAGAGGGCTCGCCAGGACATTCGAGTGGGCGTGTGGCTGCGGCGCGGTGGGCACGAGGGCTCCTCCCCTGTTGAGCGCTGGGTGGCACGTCGCTCAAACAGAATGGAGGGGCAGCACCGGGGGACGGAGTTCCCGCACCCGTGAAGCCGCTTCCACGAACGACCGCGCCCTTCTCCCGAAAGAGTGGTCAGACAGTCCGCGGGTGGTGCGGCAGATGGGCGAGGCGGCCGATCCGCTCGGCCACTTGCAGGGCCTCGACGACATCGTCGAGCCGCCCGTCGCGCATCAGGTTGTGCGCGTGGGTGTTGAGCGCGGCGACGACGGCCCGTTCATCGGACACCCCGCGGGCCGGTTGCCCATCCGGATCGAGCACGGTGGCGCCCAGCGCCGCCATGGCCTCCGCGGTCAGGTTCACGGCCTCGGACAAGGCCTCTTCGTCGTCATCCGCAGCGGTCAGGATCGGTTCCAGAAGCTCCGCAAGGAGACGGGGGGTCATGGTGCTAATCCTCGGTGACATTCTCAGGCCGTCCCCTTCGACGTCGATGCTGCACGGTCTTTCGATACAACAGCCGGAACGGAGGAAAGGTCCGTCCGGCCGTGTTGCCCGCGAGCCCGATTCCCGGACCATGGAAAGAACTGCAGGACAGGAGACGCCACATGGGAAGCGAGTGCACGACCGGCAAGCGGAATGGAATGTCAACTGGACGGATGGGGGAGGTACGAAGCGGCGATTCACCGCGGGCACATGACAGGTTGTAGAGCTTTTCCGGAAAGTCCGGAATAATACGATCGCACTCGCACAGCGCAGCAGATCGCGCGAGGAGAGTCGGCCGACAATCCAGGATTACGACGCCAATGGCCCTTCCGAACAGAGCATCCGACAAGGACGACCGGCAGTCGATCATACGGGACGGCGAGCGCACGCCCGTTGACGGAAGCGGTGGCGGGGGCCATCCTCTTGGTATGGACGAACTCACCCGACGCGTCGACCGTCTGGAAACCATCCTGGATCAGATGGCGCCGACGCTTGCACGGATCGACGAGCGGCTGAAATCCTTGGCGACCAAGGAAGATGTCGCCAAAGTGGGAGAGCGTGTCGCCAAGGTTGAGGGCGCTGTCGAGAAGCTCCCGACCACGCTTCATCTGCTGGGCTTCATCGTCAGCGTGCTTGCGCTCGCGGGTATCGCAAAATTCCTGCATCTCTGACAGAATCCCCACCCAGCGCAGCGCTTCACTCGATGAAATCCTCCCGGCTCAGGCCGTAGCGCTTCAGCTTGTCGTAGAAGGTCTTGCGCGGGATGTTCAGCGCCTCGATGGCCGCCTTGACGCTGCCGCGCTGCCGGGCCAGTTCCGATTGAATCAGGCCTTTTTCGAACAGATCCACCTGTTCGGCCAGCGACAGCGTGGACGGTGCGGCCGCCGCCACAGGCGCCACCTCCTCCAGCCCCAGCACGAAGCGGTCGGCGGCATTGCGCAATTCGCGGACGTTGCCCGGCCAGTCCTGGCCCATCAACCGCTGCAACTGCTCGCGGGTCGGCACGCGCGGCTCGCGGTTGTAGCGTGTGGCGGCCTGGACGACGAAATGCTGGAACAGCAATGGGATGTCGTCGCGCCGTTCCCGCAGCGGCGGGATGGTCAGCACCACCACGTTCAGCCGGTAATAGAGGTCGGCACGGAAGGTCCCGGCATCCGCCGCCTGCCGCAGATCCGCCTTGGTGGCGGCGACCACCCGCAGGTCGACCGGCACCTGCTCGTTCGATCCCAGCGGCTCGACCACCCGTTCCTGGATCACCCGCAGCAGCTTGACCTGCAGCGACAGCGGCATGCTTTCGATCTCGTCCAGGAACAGGGTGCCGCCGCTGGCATGCTCGATCCGGCCGACGCGGCGCTTGGCGGCGCCGGTGAAGGCGCCGGCCTCGTGCCCGAACAGCTCGCTTTCGAAGATCGATTCCGGCATGGCGCCGCAGTTCAGCGCGACGAAGGGGCTCTTGCGTCGTCCGCTCGCCTCGTGAAGCGCACGGGCCACCATCTCCTTGCCGGTGCCGGTCTCGCCGAACACCAGAACATCGGCATCGGTGTCGGCGACCGCGGCGATGGTGGTGCGCAGCCGCTCGATGCCGGGGGTGCGGCCGACGATGGTCCCGGCGGGATCGGCGCCGCCGGCGATCTGCGCCCGCAGCCGGCGGTTCTCCATCACCAGCCGGCGCTTTTCCACCGCGCGGCGGGCGATCTCGGTCAGGCGGTCGGACGGGAAGGGTTTCTCCAGGAAATCATAGGCGCCGTTGCGCATCGCCTCGACCGCCATCGGCACATCGCCATGACCGGTGATCAGGATGACCGGCAGATCGGGATCGATCTCCCGCACCCGCGCCAGCAACGCCAGCCCGTCCATCTGCGGCAT
The DNA here is from genome assembly GCF_000283655.1 of Azospirillum lipoferum 4B. NCBI lineage: Bacteria > Pseudomonadati > Pseudomonadota > Alphaproteobacteria > Rhodospirillales > Azospirillaceae > Azospirillum > Azospirillum lipoferum. Next base: position 635,382 of record NC_016585.1, read on the forward strand.
CCGCACATCGGTGACGAGGCAGCCCGGCCAGTCGCGGCCGAGATGACGCAAGGCCCGCTCCGCCCCGTCGCAGGCCGTCACCTCGAACCCGGCCAGCTCCAACGCCTGCTGTCCGGCCAGCCTCACCGCGCGCTCGTCGTCGACGAACAGGACGCTGCCGGCATTGTCCGGGGCGGCGTTGTCCGGGGCGGTGTTTTCCGAAAGGGTTCCGGTCATGCAGGTGTTTCCGTGGTCTTGAGCCTCAGGGTGAAGACGGCTCCCTGTCCGGGCTTGCCGTTGCGGTTGGCGGCGGTCAGGCTGCCGCCGAAATCCTCGACGATGCCGTGGCTGATCGACAGGCCGAGCCCCAGCCCCTCGCCGGCCTCCTTGGTGGTGAAGAAGGGGACGAACAGCCGCGGCAAATCCGCCTCGGCGATGCCGCTGCCGGTGTCGGCGACGCTCAGCAGCGCTTCCCCCTCCGCCGTGACCAGCCCGATGCGCAGGCGGCGCACGGGACAGCCGCGCATGGCGTCGGCCGCGTTGCCGATCAGGTTGACCAGCACCTGTTGCAGCCGCACATCCTCGCCCACCACCCGCACCGGCCGGTCGGGCAGATCGACCTCGACCGTGATGTCCTCCCGCCGCAGCTTGGATTCCAGAAGCGCCAGGGCCTGCCCGACCGCGGCATGGACCGACACCGGACCCAGCGTGCCGGAGGCGCGGCGGGCGAAGCCCTTCAACTGGCGGGTGATGGCCGCCATGCGGTCGGTCAGCTCCGCGATCTCCGCCAGATTGCCGCGCACCGCGTCCATCCGCCCGCGCTCCAGCAGGACCACCGCATTGTCGGCGAAGCTGCGCATGGCGGCCAGCGGCTGGTTGATCTCATGCGCGATGCCCGCCGACATCTGGCCCAGCGCCGCCAGCTTCGCCGCCTGGGTCAATTCGTTCTCCGCCGCGCGCAGATCGGCGGTGGCGGCGGCGACCCGGCGTTCCAGTTCCGCCCGCGATTCCTCCTGCAGGGCGATGCGCTCCACCAGCGCGACCCGGCGCAGGGCCACGGCATAGGCGGTGAGCGCGGCCATCGCCACCACCGCGGCGGCGAGCAGCCCGGCGACCCAGGCGCGGGCTGTCACCGGATCCAGGCTGGTCAGGCTGTGCAGGGTCCAATCGCCGCCGGGCATCGCCACCGACGACAGCAGATAGTGGCGAAGCCCGCCCTTCTCCTCCAGTGCGATGCGGTCGGACGCACCGCCGAAGATCCAGGGCAGCACGTCCAGCCCCTCGCTGGTGCCCTGCGGGACGATGGGCAGGCTGATCGGCAGCCGGCGGGGCAGGGCGCGATAGCGCCAGGACGGCGTGTTGGTGATGAAGACCACCCCGTCGCGGTCGGTCACCAGCAGCTTCTCCTGCCCCGGCGCCCAGGCCCGTTCCAACCGGTCGAAGCCCAGCTTCAGCACCACCGCGCCCACTGTGCGGTTTTCCGCCACCACCCGGTTGGCGGTGTAATAGCCCGGCACCAGCGAGGTGGTGCCCCGCGCGAAATGGTGCCCCTCCCCCTGGTCGATGGCCATGCGGAAATAGGGCCGATAGGAGAAATTCTCGCCCACGAAACTGGCGGCGTCGTTCCAGTTGCTGGCCGCCACCGTCGTGCCCCTGGCGTCCATCACATAGAGCGCCAGCGCGTCCAGCGCCCGCGCGATGTCCTCCAGCTTGCGGTTCAGCCGGTCCATCGCCGCCGGCGACGGATGGGCCAGCAGGGCGCGGACCTCCGCATCCTGGGCCAGGGCCAGGGGCACGGCGGCATGCCGCTCCAGCTCCGCCCGCAGATTGGCGTTGTAGAGCGCCAGCTGCGCCCGCGCGCTGTCCCGCAGTTCGCCTTGAGCGTGCGACGACGCCCAGCCGGCCGCCAGCGCCGCCGCGACCGGAACGCCCAGCAGAAGCGCCGCCATCAGCAGCCGGCGCGGCCGCTCCAGCGCACGGGCCACCATCTGCGCCGCGCGGGACGGCGGGGCAGGTGCCGGTGGCGCGGCGGAATGGACGGTCGAATCTGTCGCGGGGTCGGTCGGGTGGCTAAGCAACGGCGTCTTTCGTCATGCTGCGCCGCAACAAAGATGCCGCAGCGCTGTGAAGTGTGCGGATTTTCGCACATCAGGAAGCCCCCTGTCGTGCGGATTCTCGCCCTCCGTCATTCGCCAAATGCTTGATGTTGCTGGAATCAGCAATTGGCCCACCGCTTGCTTTCACTGGCAATCAGTTGGGGGCCGCCCGCCCAGCCGGCGCCAATGCCGGACGAAAGAACGGGCGCCCCGCCAGGAACGCCACCCAAGAACGCCTTGAGGAGAGCAGCATGAGCGCAGACGCCATCGACGCGCGCCGGGATGGGGCGAAGAAGCCCTTCTACACCAACCTGACCTTCCAGGTTCTGAGCGCCATCACCATCGGCATCCTGCTGGGCCATTTCTATCCGTCCGTCGCGGTGCAGATGAAACCGCTGGGCGACCTGTTCATCAAGATGGTCAAGATGGTGATCGGCCCCATCGTCTTCCTGACGGTGGTGACCGGCATCTCCTCGATCGGCAACCTGAAGAAGGTCGGCAAGGTCGGCGGCAAGGCGCTGCTGTATTTCGAGGTTGTGACCACCTTCGCGCTCGGCATCGGCCTGCTGGTCGTCAATCTCGTGCGTCCGGGCGCCGGCATGAACATCCATCCCGGCCAGCTGCAGGCCGACTCGGTGCAGAAATACGCCACCACCGCCAAGGAACACGGCTTCATCGACTTCGTCGTCGGCATCGTGCCGGACAACGTCGTCGGCGCCTTCGTCCAGGGCGACATGCTGCAGATCCTGTTCTTCGCCGTGGTGTTCGGCGTCGCGCTGTCGGCCATGGGCCAGAAGGGCAAGGTGGTCGAGGACATCTTCGACAAGATCGGCCATGCCCTGTTCGGCGTGATCGGCATCCTGATGCGCGTCGCCCCGGTCGGCGCCTTCGGCGCCATGTCCTTCACCATCGGCAAGTACGGCATCTCCTCGCTGACCGCTCTCGGCCAGCTGATGGCGTCGGTCTACATCACGATGGCGATCTTCGTCTTCGTCGTGCTGGGCGGCATCGCCAAGGCCTATGGCTTCAGCATCTGGAGCTTCATCCGCTACATCCGCCAGGAACTGCTGATCGTGCTCGGCACCTCCTCCTCGGAGTCCGTGCTGCCGCGCATGATGGAGAAGATGCAGAAGTTCGGCTGCTCCAAGCATGTCGTCGGCCTCGTCATCCCCACCGGCTACTCCTTCAACCTCGACGGCACCTCCATCTACCTGTCGATGGCCGCGATCTTCATCGCCCAGGCCTTCAACGTCGACCTGACGATCTGGCAGCAGCTCTACATCCTGGTCATCCTGATGCTGACCTCCAAGGGTGCGGCGGCGGTGACCGGCGGCGGCTTCGTGACGCTGGCCGCCACCCTGTCGGCCACCGGCGTGCTGCCGATCGAAGGCCTGGCCCTGCTGCTGGGCGTCGACCGCTTCATGTCGGAAGCCCGCGCCCTGACCAACCTGATCGGCAACGGCGTCGCCACCGTCGTCGTCGCCAAGATGGAAGGCGAGTTCGACGAGAGCAAGGCGGTCACAGAGTACCAGCAGCACTTCAAGGAGCCGGCGCTGGCCCGCATCTGACGACAGGCAAATGACAGGAAAGCAGGACCGGCCGCCGGATTTGGAAAATCCAAAGATGATCCATCCGGCCCGTCCGCGGATCCTGTAAGCTAAGGGGGACGGTTCGATTTGGTTCGAATCGTCCCCTGTCCGTTTGCCGGGGATGGTTGGCGCAACAGTCCGAATGGGCTATAACCGCCAATCAGGTGAAGTGAACGCAAAGAATTAACTGAAATCTTGTTAACCGGAGGAAGAGACCCGATGTCCGGCGATTTTGAAGCGATGGCGCTTGAGTATCACCGCAACCCGCGGCCCGGTAAGCTGGCGATCGTCGCGACCAAGCCCATGGCCAACCAGCGCGATCTGGCGCTGGCTTATTCGCCGGGCGTGGCCCACGCCTGCACCGCCATCGCCGAGGACCAGTCGAAGGCGGCGGAGCTGACCTCGCGCGCCAATCTGGTCGCGGTGGTCACCAACGGCACCGCGGTGCTGGGCCTGGGCCATATCGGTCCCTATGCCGCCAAGCCGGTGATGGAAGGCAAGGCCGTCCTCTTCAAGAAGTTCGCGGGCATCGACTGCTTCGACATCGAACTGAACGAGCTGGACGTCGATGCGCTGGTCGACACCATCGTCCGGCTGGAGCCGACCTTCGGCGCCATCAACCTGGAAGACATCGCCGCCCCCGCCTGTTTCGAGATCGAGCGCCGCTGCCGCGAGCGCATGAAGATCCCGGTGTTCCACGACGACCAGCACGGCACCGCCATCGTGGTGGGCGCCGCGGTTCTGAACGGCTTGGCCCTGGTCGGCAAGGACATCTCCAAGGTCAAGGTGGTCTCCACCGGCGGCGGGGCTGCCGGCATCGCCTGCCTCGACCTGATGCTGTCTCTCGGCGTCAAGCGCGAGAATGTCTGGCTGGTCGACCGCATCGGGGTGGTCCACAAGGGCCGCAACGAGGAGATGAACGAGTACAAGGAAGCCTACGCCCAGGCGACCGATGCCCGCGTGCTGGCCGACGTCATCGACGGCGCCGACATCTTCCTCGGCCTGTCCGGCGCCAAGGTGCTGAAGCCGGAGCTGCTGTCCCGCATGGCCGACAAGCCGCTGATCCTGGCGCTCGCCAACCCGGAGCCGGAGATCATGCCGGATCTGGCCCGCCAAGCCCGCCCCGACGCCATCATCGCCACCGGCCGCTCCGACTTCCCCAATCAGGTCAACAACGTCCTCTGCTTCCCCTTCATCTTCCGCGGTGCGCTGGACGTCGGCGCCACCACGGTGAACGAGGAGATGAAGATCGCGGCGACCCACGCCATGGCCAATCTCGCCCGCGCCGAACCGTCGGACGTGGTGGCGGCGGCCTATGTCGGTGAAACGCTGCGCTTCGGCCCGGACTACATCCTGCCCAAGCCCTTCGACCCGCGCCTGATCGTCGAGGTGTCGTCGGCCGTCGCCCGTGCCGCCATGGAATCCGGCGTCGCCACCCGGCCGATCCCCGATTTCCGCGCCTATCGCGACCAGCTGAACCAGTATGTCATCCGCTCCGGCCTGTTCATGAAGCCGGTCATCACCAAGGCGAAGACTGCGCCCAAGCGCGTCGTCTATGCCGAGGGCGAGGATCCGCGCGTGATCCGCTGCGCCCAGGTGGTGGTGGACGACGGCATCGCCCAGCCGGTGCTGATCGGCCGGCGCGAGGTGATCGAGCGCGTCATTTCCGAGATGGGCCTGCGCCTGAAGATCGGCCAGGACGTCGAGGTCATCGAGATCATCCGCGACCCGCGCTATCACAACTTCACCGAACATTACCGCAAGCTGATGGGCCGCCGCGGCGTGTCGCCCAGCCATGCCGCCAACGTGGTGCGCACCCAGCCGACCGTCTTCGGCGCCCTGATGGTCCGCCGTGGCGAGGCCGACGCGCTGGTCTGCGGCACCACCGGCCGCTTCAACGAGCATTGGGCGCATATCTGCGGCCTGATCGGCCTGCGCGACGGGGTGAAGGTCGCCGCGACGATGAACGCGCTGATCTCGCAGAAGGGCGTCCACTTCATCACCGACACCTATGTCAATCCCGATCCGACCGCCGAGCAGGTGGCCGAGATCGCCCGGCTGGCGGCGGACGAGGTGAAGCGCTTCGGCATCGAGCCGAAGGTGGCCCTTCTGTCCCACTCCAACTTCGGTAGTGCCGACACGCCGTCGGCCCGCAAGATGCGCGCCGCGGTGGAACTGGCGTATGAGCAGATGCCGGACGTGGAGATCGACGGCGAGATGCATGCCGACGCCGCCCTCGCCCCTGCCATCCGCAAGGAGCTGCTGCCCGACAGCCGCCTGAAGGGCGAGGCGAACCTGCTGGTGATGCCGACGCTGGACGCCGCCAACATAGCCTTCAACATGATGAAGATCCTGGGCGAGGCGCAGAATGTCGGCCCGATCCTGCTGGGCGTCCAGCGGCCGGTCCACATCGTCACCCCGTCGGTCACCACCCGCGGTCTGGTCAACATGACCGCCGTCGCCGTGGTCGACGCCCAGCTCGCCGACCCGGTCAACGCCGCCCCGACCCCGCCGGTGGGCGTGGCGTAGGACGGGGTTGCCCCCTCCCTAGCCCTCCGCCGCTCTGCCACTCAACTCCCTCTCCCACCGCAGGTGGGGGAGGGTTGGGGAGGGGGCAAGCGCAGCGCCATATCCCTTCCACCGCACCCAATTCGTGCTATCCCTTACCCGTGGCCAACGAAACCGGCACGGGGTATGAGCAACAAGCGCAAATCCGGCAATTCTGCCGCTGCCACCGCCGCTGCGCTGGTGGGACAAGCCGTGCCGCTGCATCAGGCAGGCCGCTTGGCCGACGCCGAAGCTCTCTATCGCCAAGCAATCGCCGCCCAGCCGCGCCATCCCGACGCGCTCCATCTGTTGGGCATGATCGCCTGCCAGACCGGCCGTCTCAAAGAGGCCGCCGACCTGATCGGACAGGCGGTGGCGGCCAAGCGCGACGTTCCCGATTACCACGCCAACCTCGCCTATTCCCTCCAGGCGCTCGGCCGCTCCGCCGAGGCGGAACGCGCTGCCCGCAACGCCCTGCGCTTGCGCAACCCGTTTCCCGAAGCCGCCAACACGCTCGGCAATGCCCTGAACGCCCAGGGAAAGGCGGAGGAGGCGGCCACCGCCTACCGTGCGGCCCTGCGCGCCCGTCCCGATTATGCGGAGGCTGAGGGCAACCTCGGCTCCGTTCTGCGCAGCCTGGGCCGCTCGGCGGAGGCGGAACCGTTGCTGCGCCACGCGCTGGCAACCAACCCGACGCTGACCGAGGCGCGCGCCGCTCTGGGGCTCGCTCTGCTCGACCTCGGCCGTGCCGAGGAGGGGGAGGCGGCGTTGCGCGCCGTATTGGCCCGCCGGCCCGATCACGCCCCCGCGGCGTTGGCGCTGGCCGGCTCCCTCCAGCGGCACAGTGAGAATGCCGAGCCCGCCTACCGGCGCTATCTGGCGCTGGAACCGGCGGATGCCGAGGCCTGGAACGCCTTCGGTCTCGCCCTGCAGAGCACCGACCGCATCGATGCCGCGGCGGAGGCCTTCGCCCGCGCGCTGCGGCTGGACCCGACAATGGCGGAGGCGATGACCAACCTCGGCACCGTCCGCCGCCTGCAGGGCCGGACGGGGGAGTCCGCCGATCTGCAGCGCAGTGCGCTGGGCCTGCGCTCCGGCTATGCCGCCGCCCACACCAATCTGGCACTCGCGCTTCAGGATTTGGGCGACGAGGATGGGGCGGAGCAGGAGTTCACCCGCGCACTCGACGCCGATCCGGCGCAGGCGCTCGCCCGCTTCAACCGCGCCATCCTGCGCCTGCGCCAGGGACGGCTGGCCGAGGGGTGGGAGGATTATGCCGCCCGCTTCGACTCCGGCAGGCTGCGGCCCAAGCGGCCGTTGGACATCCCGGAATGGGAGGGCGACGATCTCGCCGGCCGCCGCCTTCTGCTGTGGGCGGAGCAGGGTCTGGGCGACGAGCTCATGTTCGGCGCCCTGCTGCCGCAGGCCATCGCCCGCTATCCCGACCTGATCGTCGAATGCGAACCACGGCTGATCTCGCTGTTCCAGCGCTCCTTTCCCGGCACCACCATCCGAGCCCCGACGCGCCGGCCGACCGATGCCGACTGCCATCTGCCCTTCGGTTCGCTGCCGCGGCTGATGTGGAGGACGGCGCCCGTCCCGACGCCTCCCGCCGGTTGGCTGAAGCCGGATCCGGAGCGGGTGGCGGCATGGCGGCAGCGTCTGGATGCACTCGGCCCCGGTCTGGCGGTCGGCATCGCCTGGACCAGCAAGCGCATCACCACCGAACGCCGTCAGTCCTACACGGAGCTGGAAGACTGGCTTCCTTTGCTGCGCCTTCCCGGCCTGCACCCGATCAGCCTGCAATATGACGGGCGCGAGGAGGAGATTGCGGCGGTCGAGGACCGCTTCGGCCTGCGCATCCACCGCTGGCCCGACCTGGACCAGATCGGCGACCTTGAGAACACGGCGGCCCTGATGGCGAATTTGGATCTGGCGGTCACCGTCGCGTCTTCCGCGGGAGAGATGGCGGCGGCGCTCGGCGTGCCGGTCTGGCGGCTCGGCCGGCGGGACTGGACTCAACTGGGCACCGCGGTGCGTCCGTGGTTCCCGACCATGCGCTGCATCCACCCCCAGGGCGGCACCGGCATCGCCGAAGCCATTCCCCAGGCAGCGCAACTGGTTGCCAGACTTTCCGCAGGTGCTCTGTGAGCGTCATCGACCGGTTCACCGAAGCGCTTCGTCACCATCAGGCGGGCGCCCTGGCAGATGCCGAACCGCTGTATCGGCAGGTTCTCGATGCGGATCCGCTTCATGCGGATGCCCTGCATCTGCTCGGCGTCCTCCACCACCAGCTCAATAAAAATGAACAAGCCATTGCCCTGATTGATAAAGCTGTCGGGCTTGCTCCGCAGGTCGCAGACTACCACGCCAACCGCGGCATCGTCCTGCAACGGCTGGGCCGGCTGGTCGAGGCGGAGGCGGCACAGCGACGGGCGTTGGAGCGCGACCCCGGCCATGTCGGCGCTCATTTCAATCTTGGACTGGTGCTGGCGGCACAGGACCGCTTGGCGGAGGCGTCTTTCCAGTATGCGGAGGCCGCCCGCCTGTCACCCGGCCTGGCCGATGCCCACCTGAACCTTGGCGCCGCCCTGCAGGGGCTTGGCCGGGCGGAAGAGGCGCTCGAAGCCCACGCGAAGGCGGCGGAGTTGCTGCCCGGCGATCCACGCCCCTGGACCAACCGCGCGGTCAGCCTGCGTCATCTCGGACGGATGGCGGAAGCGGCCGACGCGTTGCGCATGGCGGCAGCACTGGGCGGCAGCGCCAACGACCCCGCAACATTGTCGGCCCTGGCCGCTGCGCTCCACGCCGCAGGACGGATGGAGGAAGCCGCCGAGCGCTACGCCGACACGCTGCGAATCGATCCACGAAATGCGTTCTGCCTCAATGGCCTGGGCCTCTGTCTTAAGGTTCTTGGGCAACTGGAGGATGCGGCCACCTGCTTCGATGCGGCGACCGCCATCGAGCCTAACCATGCGGAAGCTCTGGACAATCACGGCAGCATCCGCACCGCCCAAGGCCGATATGCGGAGGCCGAGGCACTGCACCGGCAGGCGCTCGGCCACCGCCCGGATTTCGCCGGAGCGTGGAACAATCTGGGCAATGCCCGCCACGCCGCGGGCCGGACGGGAGACGCGTGGCGGGCATGGCATGCCGCCCTTGCGCTCGACCCCGCCCTAGCCGAGACCCACACCAATCTCGGCAACGCCCTGCGCAACGCCGAGCGCTTCGCCGAGGCCGAACGGTCACAGCGCCGGGCCATCCTCCTCGCTCCGCTGGAGGCGCGGGCCCGCAACAATCTGGGCCATTTGCGCCAGGGCCGGCACGACCATGCCGGGGCGGCGGTCTACTATCGCAGCGCGCTGGCGCTGGATCCCGCCTATGGCGAGGCCTGGAGCAATCTGGGGCTGGCACGCCAGCGGCTTGGCGATACCACCGGGGCGGAGCGCTGCTACGACCGCGCCTTGTGCCTGCGCCCGGACCTTTCCCTCTCCCACTTCAACAAGGGCCTGCTGCGGCTGGAGGCCGGTGACCTCGACCGCGGCTGGCCCGGCTATGCCTGGCGCTTCGGCTCGGGGCAGATCGGGCAGGGACGCCAGCCCCGTGCCCAGCCCTGGCGCGGGGAGGATCTGACCGGCCGCCGCCTGATGATCTGGGGGGAGCAGGGTGTGGGCGACACCATCCTCTTCTCCGCCCTCTGCTCCGAGTTGGCCGGCCGCGCCGTCTCCACCATCCTGGAGGTCGACCGCCGGCTGGTGCCACTGTTCGCGCGGTCCTTCCCGACCCTCAGGGTGAGAGCGGAGGTGTTGGATGGGCAGGGGCGCGAGGCGATGGCGATCCCGGATTACGACCGCCATGTGCCGATAGGCTCCCTGCCGCGGGTCCTGCGCCGCCGGCTGGCCGATTTCCCGCCGCGCCCATCCTGGCTGGTCCCCGATTCAGCCCTGGCCGAACGATGGCGCGCACGGCTGGCGGCGCTCGGACCCGGCCTGCGGGTGGGCATCGGCTGGCGCAGCCAGATGATGACGTCCGAGCGCAGCACCGCCTATCTGCCGCTCGACGCCTGGGCGCCGCTGTTCGCGCTGCCCGGCATCCAGTGGGTGGTGCTGCAATATGGCGAGGTGGAGGACGAGGTCCGGCAGGCCGAGCAGCGCTTCGGCATCCGCCTGCACCGCTGGGACGATTTGGACCGCAAGGACGATTTCGACGGCGTGGCTGCACTGATCGCCGGGCTGGATCTCGTCATCTCACCGGCGATGTCGGTGGGCGAACTTGCCGGTGCGCTCGGCGCGCCGGTCTGGCGCTTCGGCGGCCGCGATTGGACGCAGCTGGGGGCGGGGGTGCGTCCCTGGTATCCATCGATGCGCCTGTTCCAACCCCGGCCCGGCGAACCGCTGTCGGCAACGCTGGAGGATATGGCCCGCTGCCTGAAAAGTCCGGCTCCCAAAGCCGACCCTCCTTCAGGAGCTGGTTCAGGAAACTCCAGCAAAGCATTATCGGAGAAAGCAGTTTCCCTGCATCGACAGGGTCGGTTGGTTGAGGCCGCCGCCCTCCACCGCAAGGCGGTTGCCGCCGACCCGCTGCGTCCGCCGGGCTGGACCAATGGCGGCCTTACCCTGCTGGGATTGGGTCAAGCGCAGTCCGCCATCCACTGGCATCGGCGGGCACTTGCGCTGCACCCGGCCTTCACGGAGGCAATGGGAAATCTCGGCGTCGCCCTCCAGGCCGGCGGCGCGGCGGTGGATGCCGCGACCCTGCACCGCCGTGCCGTCCGGCTGCGTCCACAGATTGCCGAAAGCTGGGGCAACCTCGCCGCCGCCCTGCTCGCCGACCGGCGCTATGGCGAGGTGGAGGCGGCCTGCAGCCGTGCCGCGGCGCTCTCGCCGGCCCTCGCCGGGGTGCTCACCACGGCCGCCGCCGCGCTGAAGGGGCAGGGACGCTTCGCCGCCGCCGCCCGCCACAGCCGCAGGGCGCTGCGCATCCTCCCGGTGTCGGCCAAGGGCTGGTCGAATTTGGGGATGGCCCTGGCCGGGCTCGGACGGTGGAGCGAGTCCCTGCACGCCCACCGCCGCGCCGCGGCTCTCGCCCCCGCTCTGCCGGACATCCTGCTCAACCATGGCCATACGGCGCTGATGCGGGGCGAGCGCAGGCTCGCCCGCGCCTGCGCCGAACGGACCCTGAGACTCGCGCCCGGCCGGGGGGAGGCGCGCATGAACCGCGCCCTGCTGCGGCTTGCCGAAGGCGACATCGTCGGCGGTTGGGAGGATTACGCCCACCGCTTTGCCGCCGGCGACGCCGTGCCTCGCCGCTTCGGCATCCCCGAATGGCAGGGAGAGGATCTGGCGGGCCGCAGCATCCTGGTGTGGGGTGAACAGGGGCTGGGCGACGAAATCCTGTTCGGAACCGTGCTGCCCGATCTGGTCCGCCGGGCCGGGCGGGTGATCGTCGAGTGCGACCCGCGCCTGACCGGCCTGTTCGCCCGTGCCCTGCCGGGGGCCGAGGTGCGGGCGCCGACGCCGGATCATCGGATCGGCCTGCAGGACGCCGATGTCCACGCCCCGATGGGCACGGTCGCCGCCCGGCTGCGGCCCGGCCTGCGGCACTTCCCGGCAACCTCCCCATTCCTGACGCCCGACCCGACATCGACCGCTGCGTGGCGTGCGCGGCTGGCCGCCCTTGGTCCTGGCCTGAGGGTGGGCGTCTGCTGGCGCAGCAGCCGCATGACGGCGGACCGCGCCGCCGCCTACAGCCGCATCGCCCAGTGGGGACCGCTCCTCACCGTGCCCGGCATCGCCTTCGTCAGCCTTCAGTATGACGAGCATGCGGCGGAGCGGGCGGAAGCCCTGCGGCTTTTCGGCACGACCCTGCATCACTGGCCCGACCTCGACCAGCGCAACGACCTGGAGGGGGTTGCGGCGCTGATGACCGCCCTCGACCTCGTCGTCACCGCGCCCACCGCCGTGGGGGAACTCGCCGCCGCGCTGGGCGTTCCGGTCTGGCGGATCGGCGTGGGGGCCGATGACTGGTCGTCCCTGGGAACGGCGGTCAGGCCGTGGTTTCCGTCCATGGCGCCGGTCGGCGATCCCGCCGGCCATGACGCCACTCTATCCATGGTGGCATGGCGCCTTCGCCGACTGGCCGATGCCCATGGCGCCGCGACCTGACCATCCGAGAGGACGCGTCGGCGCGATTCCGCATTGCGATTCCCGTTCGCGCCCTTTATCGACTATGGCCGCCGGGTCCCGCGCAGGGTGGATGACCGGGCGCCCGCGCCGTCGTAAGCTGCATCGTCGGCAGGCCGGCATCAGCGGGGCTTGAGGGAAAGGACGGTCGGTGCGGTCTGAGGACGCTCTTGCCAACATAGACGTCGCGGTGCTCGCCGGCGGGCTGGGCACGCGCATCCGGGGCGTTCTGGGCGATACGCCGAAGGTTCTGGCCCCCATCGCGGGCCGCGCCTTCCTCGGCCATCTGCTCGATTATTTGTCTACATACGGATCGCGCCGCGTGGTGCTGTGCCTCGGCCATCTGGCCGACCGGGTGACCGCCTGGCTCGCCCGCGGCGACTCGGCCGGCACCATCGACGTGGTCTGCCAGATCGAGCCGCGGCCGCTGGGCACCGCCGGGGCGCTGGGTTATGTCCGCAAGGAACTGCGCAGCAGCACCATCCTGGTGGTGAACGGCGATACCTTCCTGGATGCCGATCTGCGCGCCTTCGTCGCCTCGCACCGCCTGTCGGGGGCGGAGGCGTCGGTCCTGTGCGTGACGGTGGAGGATGCCTCCCGCTTCGTGCGGGTGGAGATCGGGCCGGACAGCCGTATCCGCAGCTTCCCGGCGAAGGCCGCGGGGGCCGGCACCATCAATGCCGGGGTCTACCTGTTCTCCGCCGCCTTCCTCGACCGCTTCATCGCGGCGGGGGCGGTCTCGCTGGAACGCGACGTGCTGGAGAAGCTGCCGCCCGGCACGCTGAACGCCCATGTCGCCAAGGCCCGCTTCCTCGACATCGGCACGCCGGAAAGCCTCGCCACCGCCGCCAGCGTCATCGCCGGCCGGGAAACCTGAGGCCGGGAAGCCCGACAGCCGCTGTTTCCCCCTGCTTGCTGCGCGGTCTGTCGCTGGACAGGCGCAAAGTGCCGGGCCAAGATGCTGGCGACTCGACACCACGCGCCGCGGATGACCTGCCGCGCCGACTCTTCCGGACCAGTGCCATGGCCGTCATCCTCATCCGAGCCGACGCTTCGCCCACCATCGGCACCGGCCATGTCATGCGTTGCCTCGCCGTTGCCGAGGCTCTGCGCGACCAGGGCCACGAGACGCTGTTCGCCGCCGTGGAATCCACCCCGGCCATCGACCGCCGCCTGTCGGCGGACGGCTTCCGCCATGTCTCCATCGCCGGCCCGGTGGGGGAGGCGGCGGATTTGGCCGCCACCCGCTCTCTGCTGCGGCGGGAGCATGGCAGCGCCGTGATGCTGGACGGCTACCGTTTCGGCGAGGCCTATCGCGCCGGATTGCAGGCGGCGGGCGCGCGGGTGCTGGCCTGGGACGACCTGGGCGACGGCACCCCGCTGCATGCCGACCTCGTCGTCAATGCCGCGCCGCAGGCGTCGGCGCTGCCCTATGAGGCGATGGCGCCGGGTGCACTTCTGCTGCTCGGACCCGGCTATGCCCCGCTGCGGCGGGAGGTGCGTCTGGCCGCCCGCGAACCGCTGCGGAGCATCGCCGAACGGCCCGTCCTGCTGGTGACCTTCGGTGGCTCCGACCCGCTGGGGCTGACCGGTCCGGTGGTGGAGGCGTTGGCCGCGGCCCGGCCGGACGGCTGCCGGATCGTCGCGGTCGTCGGCGGCAGCAACCCGCGCGCGACGGAGCTGGCGGCACTCGCCGACCGTCTCGGCCCCGACGTGGTGGTGGAGATCGATTGCCCACGCATGGGCGCGCTGATGGCCGACAGCGGGCTCGCCGTTTCGGCCGGCGGCGGCACCATGGGGGAACTGGCCGCATTGGCGGTGCCGACCCTGCTGGTGGTCACCGCCGACAATCAGGCGATGGCAAGCGGCGATGCCGCGGACCTCGGCTGGAGCGAGGCGGTGGATGCCCGCGGCGGCGATCCGGCCAGCGCGGGGAGGATCATTGCCGAGCGGGCGCTCGCTCTATGGGCCGACGGCACGCGGCGGCAACGGATGCAGGATGCCGCCGCTGCGCTGCCGCTGGACGGGGAAGGGGCGGTGCGCATCGCCCATGCCCTGACCGGACCGGCGCCCTCGCTCTCATCCCCGGCCGGCAGCGCCGTCCGGCGGCGGGCGGCGCTGGCCTGAGCCTTCCCCCTCACGCCGTCAGCTGACCACGCGCCAAGTGCCGTCACCCTGTTGACAGGCGGTGCCGAAGCCCTGCTGGGTACGGCCCTGGACGACGATTGTGGTCTGATACTCGCGGCAGAGCTGGCCCTGCGGCCCGGTGCCCTCGCGCACCGGCGTGTAGCTGCCGTAATTGCCGGTATCCGGATTGTTCCAGCGCACGGTGCTGCCGGTCGGCGCGCTGTAGGCATTGACCGCCGCCTGCTGGGCATAGGTCTGGTCGGCGCGGTCGAGCGAGGCGCCCGCAGCACTGCCCAGCGCCGCACCCAGCAGCGTGCCGACACCGACCGCCACCAGCTTGCCGCTGCCGCCGCCGAAGCGCGAGCCGGCCAGACCGCCGACCACGCCGCCCAGCACGGTGCCGGCCGTCTGCTTGTTGGCGCTGACGCCGCCATAGGAGTCGCCGTAGCCGGGCTGGGCACAGCCGGCAAGCGGGGCCGCGAGCAGGCTGGCGGACAGCGCGGCGGCGAGGAAGGGGCTGGCTTTCATGGTGGCTCTCGTCCTGTTGGGTCCTGTTCGGATCGGCACGAAACCGTTCGTTCCTGACGCCATCAACATGGCTGACCCGCATCTTATTCCCGGCGCGTGACGCGGTGCCTCGCTTGCCCCTATGATCGGGCCAACGATTCCGCAAAGGAATCGACGACAAACCCTTGGGAGGGAACGAACATGCTGCCCAACGCGGACAGCTATGACGGGGTGTCCCGCGCCTTCGCCTGGCGCGTCCCCGACCGCTACAACATCGGAGTCGACGTCTGCGACCGCTGGGCGGAGTCCGAGCCGGACCGCATCGCCCTGATCAACAAGCGGCGCGACGGCGGGGTGGAGGAATACCGCTTCGCCGACATCCGCGCCCTGTCCAACCGCTTCGCCAATGCGCTCGCCGCCCAGGGCATCGGCCGCGGCGACCGGGTCGGCATCCTGCTGCCCCAGGCACCGGAAACCGCAATCAGCCATGTCGCCGTCTACAAGCTGGGCGGCATCGCGGTGCCGCTGTTCTCGCTGTTCGGGGTGGAGGCGCTGGAGTACCGGCTGGCCAATTGCGGCGCCCGCGCCGTGGTCACCGATGCAGCCGGCGCCGCGAAGATCGCCCAGATCCGCGACCGCCTGCCGGAGTTGCGCGCCGTCTTCCGCATCGACGGGTCGGGGGCCAACTGCCTCGACTGGCATGCGCTGTGCGACGCGGCGTCGGACGACTTCGCCCCGGCCGACACCGGTCCCGACGATCCGGCCCTGATCATCTACACCTCCGGCACCACCGGCCAGCCAAAGGGGGCGCTGCATGCGCACCGGGTGCTGCTGGGCCATCTGCCGGGCGTGGAGATGTCGCACGACCTGTTCCCGCAGCCGGGCGACCGCATCTGGACGCCGGCGGACTGGGCGTGGATCGGCGGGCTGCTCGACGTGCTGCTGCCGGCCTGGCACCACGGGGTGACGGTCGTCTCCCACCGGTTCGAGAAGTTCGATGCGGAGGCCGCCTTCGCCCTGCTGGCCGAGTTCCGGGTGCGCAACGCCTTCCTGCCGCCGACGGCGCTGAAGATGATGCGGTCGGTAACGGCGCCGCGGGCACGCCACGCCATCGCCATGCGCTCCGTCGCCAGCGGCGGCGAGACCTTGGGCGCCGGGATGCTCGACTGGGGACGGGAGACTTTCGGCGTCACCATCAACGAGTTCTACGGCCAGACCGAATGCAACATGATCGTCTCCTCGGCAGCCACGCTGATGGCGCCGAAGCCGGGCATCATGGGCCGACCGGTTCCCGGCCATGACGTGGCGGTGATCGACGGGGAGGGCAACCGCCTGCCGCCGGAACGGATCGGGCTGATCGCGGTGCGCCGGCCGGACCCGGTGATGTTCCTCGGCTACTGGAACAACCCGGGCGCCACCGCGGCGAAATTTATCGGCGACTGGCTGGTCACCGGCGACCAGGGGGAACTGGACGAGGACGGCTACATCCGCTTCGTCGGGCGCGATGACGATGTCATCACCTCGGCCGGCTACCGCATCGGTCCCGGCGAGATCGAGGATTGCCTGATCGGCCATCCCGCCGTCCGCATGGCGGCGGTGGTCGGCGTGCCCGACCCGCTGCGCACCGAGATCGTCAAGGCCTTCATCGTGCTGCAGGAGGGGGTAACGGCAGACGACGCGCTGGTCGCCGCGATCCAGGACCATGTGAAGACGCGGTTGGCCGCCCACGAATATCCGCGCGCAATCGAATTTCTCGAAAGCCTGCCCATGACCACCACCGGCAAGATCATTCGCCGGGAGTTGAGGAATCGTCCCTAATATCATGACAGAATTGATTTTATTGGTCGCGGCCTTCCTGGCCGGAGCGATGAACGCCGTTGCTGGCGGGGGCAGTTTCCTGACCCTGCCGGCCCTGATCTATGCCGGGGTGCCGCCGGTCGCCGCCAACGCCACCGGCACGGTCGCCCTGCTTCCCGGCTATGCCAGCGGAGTCTACGGCTACCGGCAGGATCTGGCGCCGGTCGGCAACCTCAGCCTGCCGCTGCTGTCGGTGGTCAGCCTCGTCGGCGGGCTGGCCGGGGCGGGCCTGCTGCTGGTGACCCCGGATTCGGTGTTCCGCGGCATCGTCCCGTGGCTGCTGCTGCTTGCCACCGGGCTGTTCGCCTTCGGCACCGTGCTGGCGCAACGGCTGCGCAGCCTCGGCCTGCACGGCAACGGCGCGATGATGGGCACCTTGTTCGCGGTGTCGGTCTATGGCGGCTATTTCAACGGCGGGCTCGGCATCCTGCTGCTGGCGCAGCTGAGCCTGTTCGGGATGACCGACCTCAACGCCATGAACGGGCTGAAGAACCTGTTCTCCGCCGTCCTGACCGCCATCGCCGTGGTGGCCTATGCGGCCGGCGGGGCGGTGGAATGGCCGAAAGCGCTGCTGATGACGGTAGCGGCGGTGGCCGGCGGCTATGTCGGCGCGCGGGTGGGCCGGAAGATCCCCAAGCCGGTGCTGCGCGCGGGCATCATCGCCGTCGGGCTGGTCATGAGCGCGGTGTTCTTCGTGAAATGATCGCGCTATAGAGGGCGCCACCCGCCCTTCACGCCCCTGCCCCCGCTGCGACCGGATCCGTTGCCATGCTGACCGTTTCCGACCTCGACCTGTACTATGGTGACGCCCAGGCGCTCGACGGCGTCACTCTGCAGGTTGCGGCGGGGGCGACCACAGCCATCGTCGGCGCCAACGGGGCGGGCAAGACCTCGCTGATCCGTGCCATCGCCGGAATCCTGAAGCCGGCGCGCGGCAGCATCCGCTTCAAGGACCGCGAGATCGCCGGCCTGCCCAGCCATGTCGTCTGCGACCTCGGCATCGGGCAGGTGGCGGAAGGCCGACAGATTTTCCCCAGCCTCAGCGTGCGGGAGAATCTGGAGATGGGCGCCGTCATCCCGCGAGCGCGCGCCACCGCCCGCCAGACTTACGACCGCGTGCTCGACCTGTTCCCCCGCCTGCGCGAGCGGCTGGACCAAGCCGCCGGCACCCTGTCCGGCGGCGAGCAGCAGATGCTGGCCATTGGCCGCTGCCTGATGGGCAAACCCGACCTGATCATGTTCGACGAGCCGTCGCTCGGCCTGTCGCCCGCCCTGGTGCAGGAACTGTTCCGCATCATCCGCGCCCTTGCCGCCGACGGGATGACGATCATTCTGGTCGAACAGAATGTCGCGGCATCGCTGCGGATCGCCGGGC
Organism: Azospirillum lipoferum 4B; assembly: GCF_000283655.1. Classification (NCBI taxonomy): domain Bacteria; kingdom Pseudomonadati; phylum Pseudomonadota; class Alphaproteobacteria; order Rhodospirillales; family Azospirillaceae; genus Azospirillum; species Azospirillum lipoferum. The sequence goes on from NC_016585.1 coordinate 653,641, forward strand.
AGGCCTATGTGCTGGAGAACGGCCGGGTGGTGCTGTCGGGAAGCGGCGAGGCGCTGCTGGCCGATCCGGCGGTGAAGCAGGCCTATCTCGGGCTGTAACGGAGGTGGGGGCGCGACGGCCCCCGACTGCGGCCCGCAGCCGATCCGTCAGAACAGCCCCTGCGCCTCGCGCGCATAGTCCAGCAGCTTTTCCACCGAGCGGGCGCGGTCGGCCGTTTCCGCGAAACGGGCGCGCGCCGCCTCGGCAGCCTTTGCCCTTTCGGTGGCATCCGTGCCCAGCGCCACTGCGCGTCCGAGGTAGGCCGTCTCGTCCGCCACCGCCATGACCGGGCCGGCGACGCCGGCCACATCGCCCTTGGCATAGGTCACCACCGGCAACCCGTCGGCCAGAGCGAAGGCCGCGCTGCCGCCACCGCCCTGGCGCGGCGGATTCAGATAGGCCGTCGCCACGGCGTACAGCCCGCGAATGCCGTCCACATGGCCAAGGGCCTTCATCCGTGCGGCGTTGCGGCTGCCGGCGATGCGGCCGGGCAGGTCCTGCACCGCACCGGCAAAGGCGACCTGCGCGTCGGACACCCGGTCGAGCAGGCGGTCGAGCGTCTCCAGGAAATCGCCGTCGACCTCCTGATCCAGCCGATTGCCGACGACGACATAGAGCGGCACGCCATCGGGCAGGCCGAAATCGGCGCGGCTGCGGGCGGGTCCGCCCTCCGGAAGGGTCCAGCCGAAGGAGAAGGGGCGGAAGCGCGCTTGCGCCTCGGCCGGCCAGCCGGCGGCGCTGTCCTCCGGCGCGTAGCCCAGCAGAATGGTGGCGAGCGACGGCGGCAGGCCGCTGGAGGTGGGCAGGAACACCACCGGACGGCTGCGCGCGAACAGGTCCGAGACGGTGTTGGAACCGCCGAAGGCGACGATCACGTCGGGATCGAACCGCTCCACCGCTTCGACGATGGCGGTCAGCTTCTCCTCGTCGAATCGCGGCTGGGGGAAGGACAGCATGCGCACCGCCGCGCCATGGGCGGCGATGGTCTGCTCGCCTTCATACTCTTCGGTGACGTTGTAGCTGTATTCGGGGACGAAGCCGTTCTCGCCCGACACCGCCATGGCATTGGGGTTCAGGATCAGCACCTCGCAGCCCTGGTCGTCCTGCAGGCGGCGGGCATAGTCGAAGGCGTCGGCGGTGGGCTGGTGCCCCTCGCCCAGCATCTGGTTGGTGATCAGCGCCACGCGCTTCACCTCGGTGCGCGGGGCAGCCCTGCGCAGCAAGGGTTCCAAGTCGTAGCGACGGGCGGTCTCCTCCACCAGCAGGCGGTAGAACCGGCGGAACTCGCCATGGGTGAAGGCGCCGACGTCGCCCTTGCGGACATCGCCCTGGAACAGCCGCATGGCGATGCCCCAGTAGGCGTAATGCAGCGACGGCACGGAGAAGCGCAGGGGATCGTCCAGCACCGCGCCGACCAGAGCATGGTAATAGGCGATGTCCCCGGTCAGCAGGAAAAGCAGGGACTGGCGCCGCATCACGTCGCCCATGGCATAGCGGGCATCGACCTCCGCCGCCGCCTCGGCACGGATGTCGTCGTCATAGCGGCGGATCAGGTTGGCCAGCGCCCCGACATTGCCCCAGCCCTCTCCCTCGTTGGTCAGCAGGCTGAGCGCGCGGGCGAAGCTCAGCGCCGCCTCGCGCTGGCGGCCGCAGGCGTGCAGGGCGTGGCCCAGATTGGCATGGAACAGGGGAGAGTCGTCGTCGCCGGCCACGGCCTGGGCGATTCGGTCCACCGCCTCCTCCGCCCGGCCGGATTGCAGGGCGATGATCCCCAGCAGATGGAGGGCGTCCGGATGGCCGGGCGACACGTCCAGCACGTCGCGGTACAGGCGCTCCGCCTCCGCGGTGCGGCCGGCACGGTGATGTTCCGTCGCCACGGCCAACGTCTGCTCGATCTGGTCCATGATGCACGTCCTTGCTGTCGGGGCGGCCCCCATCCCCCGGAGGCCGTCATCCCCTGCTGTTTACCCTGTTTTAGGAGACACGCGATCAACTTTCCGCATGCGTGGATCCACGACCATTGGGGGAAGCCGCCGCCAAGCCGCCGTCCCCCATCCGACAACAGCCGTCGCGGCCGTCCTGGCACGCTGCCTTTTGTGCGGTCTTGCCGCCCTTTGCATGGTCCTGGGCGGCCGGATTGCCCCGGCGGCGGCACAGACGACGGCCGAGAGGGCAGGGATTGCGGCCGCCGGGCCGTCGATCGCCATCAGCCTTGCCGACCGCCGGCTGTACCTGACCGGGGCGGACGGCTCGACCCGCAGCTTTCCGGTCGCCATCGGCCGCCCCGGCGTTCCGATTCCCGTCGGCGACAGCACCATCCAGCGCAAGCGCCGCGATCCGACCTGGAGGCCGACCGCCAACCAGCGGCGCGAGAAGCCGTCCCTGCCGCGGGCGGTGCCGCCGGGACCGAACAACCCGCTGGGCAAATTCGCGCTCGACCTCGGCTGGCCGGCCATCGCCATCCACGGCACCAACGAGCCGGATTCCGTCGGACGGCGGGCCAGCGGCGGCTGTTTCCGCATGCTGCCCGCCGATATCGAAACCGTCTTCGCCGCGGCGGAGGTGGGGACACCGGTGCGGGTGGTGCGGGACTCGCTGGGGGGAGGCACGCCGATGCCCATGGCCATCCAGCCGGCGAGACCGCTTCCCGTCGCGGTCAAGGCTGCACCGGCAGCCACACGGCAGCCGCCGAAGCCGTTGCCGACCCCGGCCGTCGTTACGGCCTCCAGGGTGTCCCCGCCGGAACCGCCACCTGAACCGCCACCCCAGCCGGTGGCCGACCCGCGCTGCGCCACGGTCACGGCGCCGCTCAGGCGGATGATCTGCGACGTCCCTGAGCTTGCCTTGCTGGACGGCCGCGCCCGCGGGACACAGGAGCGTTTCCTGGCCGGCATCGCCGATCCGGCCGCCCGCGCCGCCGCGGCCTACGACCTGATCCAGGAGGAACGGCGCTTCCACGAGCGGATCGCCGCGCTTTGCTGGATCCGCAGCGGGACGGAAGGCGACCCGGATGTCGCGGCATCGGCACGATCCTGCCTGACCACCGCGCTCGACCGCCGGCTGGACGACGTGGCGGAGCGGATCGCGGCGCTGCGCGGCGGCGCAAGGCTGGCGGGCCGTCCCTAGAAACGGTCATGGGAAGCGTCGAATCGCACGCCGGTGCAGTCATTCTGTCTTGCCTGGACCAACGGGGACTGCTAACCCGCAGAACCTCACCGTTCGGACAATCCGCCGCCCATGCCGATCGACTATTACCTGAACATCGCGGCTTCCGGGCTGCTGACCGGCCTGGTCTATGGGCTGGCGGCGCTGGGGCTATCGGTCATCTTCGGCGTTGTGCGCGTCGTCAACTTCGCCCATGGCGAGATGATGGTGGCCGGCATGTACGGCGCCGTGCTGCTGGGCGGCTGGTGGGGGCTCGACCCGCTGCTGTCGGCGCCGGTCATGGCGGCGCTGCTGTTCGCCTGCGGCTGGCTTCTGCAGCGCGGATTGGTGAACAAGTTCGTCGAGCGGCCGGAGCACATGCAGTTCATCCTGCTGCTGGGCATCGCCACCATCCTGGTCAACGCCATGCTGATGCTGTTCGGCCCGGACGCCCGCAACGTCCAGGTGCCCTACAGCTTCGACACGGTGGAGATCGGGCCGATGCTGCTCGACGCCGTGCGGCTGCGCGCCGGGGCGGCGGCCATCGTGGTGGCGGCGGCGCTGTTCGCCTTCTTCCGCTTCAGCCGCACCGGCAAGGCGATCCGCGCCTGCGCCGACAACCCGCTGGGCGCCCGCGTGGTCGGGCTGAACATCGACGGACTCTATGCCCTGACCTTCGGCATCGGCGCCGCGGTTGTCGGGGTGGCCGGTGCGCTGATGACGCTGCTGGTCGACGCCCGGCCGCAGCTGGCGCCGGAATATACGCTGCTCAGCTTCATCATCGTCATCGTCGGCGGTCTGGGCAGCCTGCCCGGCGCGCTGCTGGGCGGCGTGCTGATCGGCATGTCGGAGGCGCTGGCCGGCTTCCTGCTGACGCCGTCCCTGAAATCCCTGTTCAGCTACGGGGTGCTGATCGTGGTTCTGCTGCTGCGCCCGCAGGGGCTGTTGGGGAAACGGTCATGATCGGCCTTGCGGGATTGGGGCTTTCGGGAGTGACCGGCCGCGGGTTGGCCCTGCTGGCCCTGACGGCGCTGGGGCTGGCGGTGGCCCCCCTCGTCGCCGACCGCTATCTGGTGTCGGTTCTGACCACGGTGCTGTGGTTCGCCTATGTCGGGCAGGCCTGGAACGTGATGATGGGCTTTTCCGGCCTGCTGTCGCTGGGCCATGCGCTGTATGTGGGGCTGGGCGCCTATGTCAGCGCCGCGCTGTTCGTCCATTTCGGCATCGGCCCGTGGGCCGGCATGATCCTGGCGATGCTGGTCGCGGTGGCGGCCGGCTGCATCATCGGCTTCCTGGGCTTCCGGTTCGGGGTGAAGGGCGTGCATTTCGCCCTGCTGACCATCGCCTTCGCCGAGGTGGCGCGCATCGGCTTCGACCACATCGGCTGGGTCGGCGGCTCCGGCGGCTTCTTCCTGCCGGTGGAGGCGGGGGCGAGCGATCCGCTGAACCTGCGCGGTTCGCCCCTGCTGTTCTACTATGTGGCGCTGGCGCTGGTGATCGGCGCGCTGGTCCTGTCGCGCCTGCTGCTGCACAGCCGGCTCGGCTATCAATGGCTGGCGGTGCGGGAGGAGCCGGACGCGGCGGAGGCGTCGGGCGTCGACCTGTTCCGCGCCCGCATGACCGCGGTGGCGGTGTCGGCCGCCCTGACCGCGCTGGGCGGGGTGTTCCAGGCCTTCTACTTCAACAACCTGTTCCCGGAGCAGGTCTTCTCCATGGGCCGCTCCATCGAGATCATCCTGCCGGCCATCGTCGGCGGCATCGGCACTCTGGTCGGCCCGATCCTGGGCGCCTTCATCCTGACCCCGCTGGGCGAGCTGCTGACCTTCCTGATCGAGGCCGGCGGGCTGGACCTGCCGGGGCTGAAGCAGCTGTTCTACGGCGTGGCGCTGGTGGTGATCGTGGTGTTCCGGCCGGAGGGCGTCTGGCCCTGGCTGGCCCGCCGCCTGCGTCTTGTCCGCCAGCCGGGGGAGGGCGCCTGAGATGACCGCACTGCTTGAGGTCGAAGGCCTGTCCAAGCGCTTCCGCGGGCTGAAGGCGGTGGCCGACGTCAGCTTCACCGTGCCGGAGGGGCGCATCCTCGCCCTGATCGGCCCGAACGGCGCCGGCAAGACCACCACCTTCAACCTGATCGCCGGCGTCTTTCCGCCCGACGAGGGGCGCGTCACGCTGAAGGGCCGCTCCCTGACCGGGCTGAAGCCCAACCAGGTCTGCGCCGCCGGGATCGGCCGCACCTTCCAGATCGTCAAGCCCTTCGGCCAGCTGACGGTGGAGGAGAATGTCATCGTCGGCGCCCTGGCCCGCGAGAGGTCGGTCGAGACCGCGCGGCAGCAGGCCCGCGCGGTGCTGGAGCGGCTGGAGCTGGCCGATCAGGCCAACCGGCCGGCGCGCAGCCTGACGCTGCCCGACCGCAAGCGGTTGGAGGTCGCCCGCGCGCTGGCCACCCGTCCGACCCTGCTCCTGCTGGACGAGGTGCTGGCGGGGCTCCGCCCGACGGAGGTCGACCGCATGGTCGGGGTCCTGCGCGACCTGAACCGCCGCGAAGGTCTGACCATCCTGATGATCGAGCATGTCATGCGCGCGGTGATGGCGCTGTCCGACCGCGTCGTGGTGCTGGACCATGGCGAGAAGATCGCCGACGGCGCCCCGGCGGAGGTCGTGGCCGACCCCCGCGTGGTCGAATCCTACCTGGGAGCCGAGGCGCTGGACTGACGGCATCCGATCAATTGCTGAGATTGGCCGGGTCTTCGCGATAGCTGACGGCGGCGACCTCTGCGGTCAGCGGATGGCCGGGATAGGTGAAGCGGCGCAGCCATTCGGTATCGCCCGACGCGCTCCAGAAACGCAGCATCAGCCGGCCCGGCATGCGCGGCAGCAGCTCTCCCTCCCTGGCCACGGCCTTGTGCACCGTCTTGCCGTCGACGGTCCAGACGATGCCGTCGGGTTTCCAGTCGAAGCCATAGCTGTGGAAGCCCCTGGCGGCGTCGAACCCGAGATCGACCACCGTGTTGCGATGCCCGACGCCGTTGGCGACCCAGCTGATTTCCAGCTTGGTGGTGTCCTTGCCGGCGATGCCGAAGGTGATCTCGTCCCACGGGTCGCCGAAGGGCGGGCCGGTGTAGTGCGAGACCGAGGTCATCACCCCGTCCGCCTTCACCGCCTTCAGCGACACCGTGTAATGTCCGTAGCCATAGAAGCGGTGGGTGGAATATTCGCCGCAGGAGTAGCGGTCCCGGCCGCTGATCTGGTCGCTGACCGACAGGGCCAAATGGCCGGGCTCGAAGGTGACGTTGGCGCGGTTCCAGCTGCAGTTCATGTGCCCGCCGGTCTTCCAGCCGTCGGAGCGCTGCCAGCGCGAGACCTCGAATTTCCCCGACTTCTCGCTGAAGCTGCCGCCGAGGTGGCTGAACAGACCGTCGGCCGACGCCGGACCGCCGGCACCGGTCAGCAGGGCCGAAAGCCCACCGGCAATGAAGGTGGCGACGATGGTTGCTTTCCGCCTGCCCTGTCCTGTGACGTCTTTGCGCATGGCTGATCCTCCCGCTGCGAACGGGCCGGCGCGCAATTTCGGTCGGCCCGCACCTCCATATCGCGGGGGCGGGGCAGGGTGGCAACGACGCGGGCGGGGGGGTGGCAGCCTCCGGCGGACTTACCCCTGCCGATGATTGCCGGCCCTCAGTCGTCGGTGACGCCGCTCTTCGGGATACGCACGTCGCGGTGGACCGACATGCTCAGCAGCAGGCCGACGCCCACCATCAACGTCATCATCGCCGACCCGCCATAGGACACCAGAGGCAGCGGGATGCCGACCACCGGGATCAGCCCCATCACCATCGCCACATTGACGAAGACGTACAGGAAGAACTGCGCGGTCATGCCGACCGCCACCAGCCGGCCGAACTGGCTGCGGCTGTTCAGCGCGATGACCCAGCCATAGATGAACAGCAGCAGATAGAGCGCCAGCAGGGTCAGCGCCCCGACCATCCCGAATTCCTCGGCCAGCACGACGAAGATGAAGTCGGTGTGCTTTTCCGGCAGGAACATCAGCTGGCTCTGCGAGCCCGACATGAAGCCCTTGCCGAACAATCCGCCGGACCCCAGCGCGATCTTCGACTGCAGGATGTTGTAGCCGGCGCCGAGCGGATCGGTTTCCGGATCGAGGAAGGTGTAGACGCGCTGCTTCTGGTAGTCGTGCAGGAACTCCCAGGCGATGGGAATGGCGCCGAGGCCGCCGCCGATCACCAGAAGGAACTTCCACACCCGCACGCCGGCGGCGAAGAACACGGCGCCGCTGCCCAGGATCAGCAGCAGCGAAGTGCCCAGGTTCGGCTGCATCAGCACGAGGGCGACCGGCGTAAACACCAGCAGCAGGGGCGGGATCAGCAGCAGCGGACGGCCGATCTGGTCCAGGGTCACACCGTGGAAATAGCGGGCGAGCGCCAGGGTCAGTGCCGGCTTCATCAGTTCCGACGGCTGAAGCTGGAAAAAGCCGAGGTCGATCCAGCGCTGCGCGCCCATGCCGATGCGGCCCATCAGCTCCACCGCGATCAGCAGGCACAGCACGATGAAGAAGATGATGTAGGCCGATTTCATCAGGTGCCGGATGTCCACCAGCGCGATGCCCAGCATCAGGACGAAGCCGGGAATGGCGCGGACCAGCTGCGGTTGCGCCCAGGGCTTCCAGTGGCCGCCGGCGGCGGAATAGAGCAGGCCGACGCCGATCCCGGTGATCGTGCAGATCAGCAGGACCAGCCCCCAATTGATGAGCCTGAACTTGGTGCCGAGCGTCAGCTGCGACCGCTGCGGCTCCAGACTGCCGGAGCCGAGATGGGAAAGAACCACGACCGTACGCCGATGTTGCCGGGAGAGGGGACAATAGCGGATCCGCTCCGGCGGCACGGCCGGAGGTGACCGGGCCGGATAATGCGGCAAGCCGCTTCGCGGGTAAAGCCGGCCCGTGCGCCGGCCGATTTTTCTAACCGGCCGTCATCGGGCGAGGGTAGGTGAAAGGGCAGGTGGCCGGCTCAGGCGGTCGCCGCCGCACGCAGCGCCGGGGCCTGGAAGAAGCGCACCTGATTGCGGCCGGCGTTCTTGGCGTCGTAGAGCGCGCTGTCGGACTGGGCGATCAGGTCGGAAAACTGGCTGTGTTCCCGCGTCATGCTGACGCCGCCGATGCTGCAGGTCACCGTCACCCCGCCCTGGGCACCGAGCGGAGCCAACTGCCGCTCGATGGCGCTGCGCAGCCGTTCGGCCAGCATCCGGCCGGCCTCCGCCCCGGTTTCGGGCAGCAGGATGGCGAACTCCTCCCCGCCCATGCGGCCGATCGAATCCTCCTGCCGGATCTGGCCGACGCAGCACTCCGTCACCGCCTGGATCACCCGGTCGCCGAAGGGATGGCCGGCCCGGTCGTTGATCGTCTTGAAACGGTCGATGTCCAGGGTCAGCAGCGTCAGGTCCCCCCCTTGCCGGCGGGCACGGCGGAACTCGATCTCGCCCAGTTCGAACAGGCGGCGGCGGTTGAGGGCGCCGGTCAGCCCATCGGTGTGGGCGAGCTTTGTCAGTTCGCGGTTGAACTCGTCGCTCGCCATCAGAACATAGTTGATGGCCCCGATCACCGTGCCCAGCAGCGACAGCAGGAAGGTCGCGCGCTCCACAGTGTCGTCGACCAGTTGGCCGAGCGGCGCCTCCTGGCTGAGGCCTGCCCCCATGCGGACAAGGTAAACGACGGCAAGTGCGGCCGACAGCAGGCCGGTGACATAGTGCGGAACGCCGCGGTGATCGTAGCGGACCAGCACTTCGAAGGCGATGACCAGCAGCACGGCGGAGGCCGCGAAACTGACCAGGGTGCGGACCGTGGACAGGTCGCCGCCGGCCAACAGCAGCAACAGGCAGCAGAGTGCGACGCCCCCTCCCACGGCCGCCGGTCCGAAAGGCCAGACCGGCCGGTTCTGCAGATGGCGAACGCAGGTGTAGTTCAACGTCAGCCCGGCGAGCCCGATTCCGTTGGCGAGCGGGATGAACAGCTCCGGCGTCCCGCCGCCACGCAGGCCGGCGATGAGAAAGGCCGAGCCCAGCAGGAATTTCCCGTAGGCATAGGAACGCAGAGAATTGCGGATATGGCGCGGATAGCGGCCGGCCGCCACGACGATAGAAAGCCCGACGGCAAAGCCGATGACGGTGATCACCTGCGCGATGAAGGTCGTGTCGAAATTCATCCGCCGATCTGCCACGCCCGATTACGTCAGTATGCCTCTGGCACGCTATATGATGTCTATGCTGCTGACAAGACGCGCAGGGCGATCTCTGAATCGGGAGTTCCTGCTATTGGCGGTATATTATTATCAATGCTGATAGCGGGACCTTATCGCTTTTCGGGCGCATAGCCCTTCGCGAACAGGTCGACCGCGGCATCGACGAAGCGTTCCAGGTCCTGGTCGCTCGGCCGTTCGCTGAGGCACAGCAGCAGCTTCATGTGCATGTTCGCCTTCAGCAGGCCGAAGAACTGGTGGGTGGCGAGATCGAAGTCGGTGATCGCCAGTTCGCCGGTGCTGGCGGCATGGGCCATGAACTCCCCGGCGCGCTGGAAGGTCTCGGCCGGACCGCTTTCGTAGAAGGCCTGGGCGAGCTGGGGCTGGCGCAGAACTTCGCCCAGAACCATGCGGTAGAGCCCCAGTGCCTTGGCCGAGGCGATGAAGCGGACGAAGGTTCGCCCGATCAGCCGCAGCCCTTCGGTGGCCGGCAGGCGCATCGCCTCGTCCCAGACGCCGGACATGACGGAGTTGGCGCATTCACAGGCCACCATCGCCCGGAACAGCTCTTCCTTGCTGCCGAAATGCGCGTACAGCGTGGCCTTGGACACGTTCGCCTTCTTGGCAACCGCATCCATGCTGACGGCGCTATAGCCATGCTCCAGGAACAGGGAGCCCGCCGCCTCCATGATCTGGGCCGGCTTCGAACCTGCTTCGGGAGTGGGGGCAACCAAGGTGGTCATACGCGCCTCGCCTGAGTCCATGTTCCTGGCCCCTACCGCGTTCCGCATCGCCCGACAAGCCCCCAGACACGCTGTTTTCAAAAACTGAACCGTTCAGTTCGATCTTGACAACAGATAGGCCGTCCGCCATCTTCCGGCAAGACTAAACTGAACGGTTCAGTTTCTTTTCCGTGGCGCCGGCAAGAGCGCAATCCGGAAAAGGGGGATCGGACCGCGGTGGATTGGGGATAGAGACAATGGCGAATGGCGTGCGGAAGATCGTGCTGTCGGGCGTCGTGCTGGCCGTGCTGGCCGGCGGTGCCGTCGCCGGCGGGAATTGGTGGCGGGAAGGCCGGTTCATGGAATCGACCGACAACGCCTATGTGCAGAGTGACATCACCGTCGTCAGCCCGAAGGTCTCCGCCTATGTCCGGGACGTGAAGGCTGCCGAGAACCAGCTGGTGCGGGCCGGCGACGTGCTGGCGGTGCTGGACGACCAGGATTTCCGCGCCAAGGTGGCGGAGGCGCAGGCCGCGGTGGCCGCGCAGAGGGCGGCGCTCGGCACGCTGGACAGCAAGCTGGACCTGCAGCGCACCGTGATCGATCAGGCCGCCGCCACGCTGGCGAGCGCCGAGGCCGAGCAGCGCCGCGCCCAGCAGGAATATGAGCGCAGCCGCTCGCTCGCCAACGACAGCTGGACCAGCCGGCAGAAGCTGGAGACCGCCGACGCCGACCTGCGCAAGGCGGTGGCGCAGGTCGCCAAGTCGCGGGCGGCGCTCGCCGCGGAGAATGAGCAGGTCAACGTCCTGCACGCCACCCGGACCGAGACGGAGGCGCATCTGGCCCAGGCCGAGGCGACGCTGCGGACGGCGCGCATCGACCTGGAGAACACCGTTGTGCGGGCGCCGGTCGACGGCGTGGTCGGCAACCGCGGCGTCCAGGTCGGCCAGTATGCCCGGCCGGGCGTTCAGCTGCTGTCGCTGGTTCCGCTGCCCGACGTCTATGTGGTCGCCAACTTCAAGGAGACCCAGCTGTCGCGCATGCGCCCCGGCCAGCATGTCAGCATCTCGGTCGACGCGTTCCCCGACCGCCACCTGGAGGGCACGGTGGAGAGCTTCGCCCCGGCCTCGGGCTCGAAATTCTCGCTGCTGCCGCCGGAGAACGCGACCGGCAACTTCACCAAGATCGTCCAGCGCGTGCCCGTGCGCATCGCCCTGCCGCGCGACAATGCGCTGGCCGGCCTGCTGCGCCCCGGCCTGTCGGTGGAGGCGGAGGTCGACACCCGCGGCGCCGACGCCCTGCCGCATATGCCCGCCGGCGGTGTGTTCGGCGCGCTCGCCGACAAGCAGGCGGTGGCCGCCAGGTAACGGCGGCCACGGTCCGGCGGGGACGCAGCCCACCTCCCCCCTTCCGGGGCGGCGTCCCCGTCACCCATCCAAGCGACATTTTGGCCGGAGCCATCCCCGGGCGGGATTCCGTCGGCCGCGATTCAAGGCAGCGGTTCCATGGCGACTCCGGCCCAGGGCATGCGCCCGCTCACCACGCGCGACCTCGTCGGCTTCTTTGCGATGGTCGTCGGCATGTTCATGGCGATCCTGGACATCCAGATCGTCTCCAGCTCGCTGTCGGAGATCCAGGCGGGGCTGGCGGCCAGCGCCGACGAGATCTCGTGGGTGCAGACCTCCTACCTGATCGCGGAGGTCGTGATGATCCCGCTGTCGGGCATCCTGTCGCGCATCATGTCGACCCGCATCCTGTTCACCGTGGCGGCCGCCGGCTTCACCCTGACCAGCGTCGCCTGCGCCTTCGCCGGCAGCATCGAATCGATGATCGTCTGGCGCGCGCTCCAGGGCTTCATCGGCGGCGCGATGATCCCGACGGTCTTCGCCACCAGCTTCATGATCTTCCCGCCGGAAAAACGGGCCGGCGTGTCGGTGATGATGGGGTTGGTCGCCACCATGGCGCCGACCATCGGCCCGACGCTGGGCGGCTATCTGACCCAGCACATGTCCTGGCACTGGCTGTTCCTGGCCAACGTGATCCCCGGCATCGTCGTGACCTCGCTGGTCTGGTTCCTGGTCGACGTCGACCGGCCCAATCCGGAGCTGCGCAAGGGCTTCGATTTCCTCGGCCTGCTGCTGATGGCAGCCTTCCTGGGCAGCCTGGAATATGTGGTGGAGGAGGGGCCGCGCAACGACTGGTTCGACGACGAGGCCATTCTGGCGCTCGCCGTCGTGGCCACCCTGGCCGCCATCGGGTTCTTCTGGCGGGTGCTGTCCTACCGCAACCCCATCGTGGAATTGCGGGCCTTCGCCGACCGCAATTTCGCCATCGGGTCTCTCTACAGCTTCATCCTCGGCATCGGGCTCTACGGGTCGGTCTATCTGCAGCCGCTGTTCCTGGCGCGCGTGCGCGGCTTCAACAGCCTGCAGATCGGCGAGATCATGTTCGTGACCGGCGCCTTCCAGTTCCTGTCGGCCCCCATCGCCGGCGCCCTGTCGAAGCGGATGGACCTGCGCGCCATGCTGGCGCTGGGGCTGATCCTGTTCGGCAGCGGCGTCTGGATGAACAGCCACTTCACCGCCGAGACCGGATTCTGGGAGCTGTTCCTGCCGCAGGCGGTGCGCGGCATGTCGCTGATGCTATGCTTCATCCCGATCAACAGCGTGGCGCTGGGCACCCTGCCGCCGGACAAGCTGAAGAACGCGTCGGGCCTGTACAACCTGATGCGCAACCTGGGCGGCGCCATCGGGCTGGCGGCGATCAACACGGTGCTGACCGACCGCAACGCCCTGCACCTGAACCGCCTGGGCGACAACGTGAACCTTGCCCGGCCGGAGGTGCAGCAGATGGTCGACAACCTCAGCCAGCGATTCGACGGTCTGGTCGCCGATCCGACCGCCGCGGCGATGGCCCGGCTGGTCGGGCTGGTCCAGCGCGAGGCCATGATCCTGACCTTCAACGATGCCATGCTGCTGATGTCGGCGGTGTTCTTCGGCGCATTGCTGTTCATGCCGCTGGTGCGGCGGCCCGGTGGCCCGGTGAAGGCCGACCACTGACCGGTGCGAACCCGCGAGCGGCATAGGTTGTCGCCCGCGGGTTGTGCTATAGCTTGGGTCGGCGACCGATCGCCTGTCCGAACCCTGCCGAGCCCCCGTCGATTCCCATGAGCAAGCGCCAATACACCCGAGCCGAGGTCAAGGAACTGCTGGGCGCCCTGGAGCGCCAGTGCCGCGAAGCGTCCAAGCTGGCCCAGCTGGCGGAGCATGAGGCGAGCAAGCACAGCTTCGGCGCCTACCGCGATTTCCGCGACAAGGTCGGGGAGTTCCAGGCGCTGGTGATCCTGATCGAGCAGCGCATGCGCAATCTGGTCGATGCGCGGTCGGACGACCTGCGCGACCAGTTTGAGAAGCTCGACACCGTGATGCTGGCCCTGCTGGTGCGCGCCAGCATGCGATTCTTCTTCGTGCTGTCGGCCAACCCGATCCTGCCGATGGGCGCCCGCGAGATCTTCGTCGCGGAGCTGCGCAGCTTGCACGACGCCGCGGAGAAGCTGCGGCGTCCCAACTATGCCGGCAAGCTCGGCCCGGAACTGGAGCGGGAGCTGGAAACGGCGTCGCTGATTCTGGAAGAGATCATCGACAAGGCGCCGAGCCTGCTGAACTTCCGCGGTGCGCCGGTGAGTGGGGAGTAGCCCGCGGGTGCCCCCTCCCTAGCCCTCCCCCGCTCTCGGTCGGCCGAAGGCCGATCCGATCGCGGGAGAGGGGACTGCCGCCGCTATGCAAATCGATCACGCCGACAAGCGTTCTACCCCCTCCACCGCCAAAGGCGGGGGAGGGATGGGGAGGGGGCATCGAAGCCTGCCCCCGGCCCTCACTTCGCCAGAAACTGCGTGATCGTCTCCCCCGCCTTGGCGATGTTCGCCACGCCGTCCAGATGGCCGAGCGTCGAGGTGATCGCCTCGGTGTACTCCACCGCATTGCCCTGCTTTTCCAGCCGGTCCTTCAGCGGGCGCATGTTGCGGTCGGGCGGGAAGACGAGGTCGTCGGCGGACGGGATCAGCAGGACCGGCGCCTTGATCTTCGCCAAACCGTCCTCCAGCGAGGCGCCGTTGCCGGTGACGAAGGTCTGGTTGGCCTTCACCAGATAAAGGAAGTGGTTGGCATCGCTGACCGCGGCGCGGCCGGATGCCGCCTTGTCCAGCCAGGCTTCGATGGCGTACTGGTTGCCCATCGCGGCCTTCGGGTCCTTGCCCTCCTCCGCCCATTTGCGGCCGAAGGCGGCGTCGGCCCATTTCCAGTGGCGGGCGTGCAGGGTGACCAGCTTCAGCGCCTCGGTCAGGCCGGCCTTCGGCTCCGCCTTGCCGTAATAGTCGCCGTTGTTCCAGTTGGGGTCGAGCTTGATCGGCGCCGCCCACAGGTTCAGCCAGCCGATCAGGAAGGGGTCCGCCTCCGGCCCGCCGATCACCGCGATCAGGCGCTTGACCATGTCCGGATGGTCGGCCGCCCATTCGAAGGCCTGCAGCGAGCCCATCGAGCCGCCCATCACCGCCTGCAGGGACTTGATGCCCAGGCTGTCGATCAGCGCCTTCTGGACATTGACAAAATCCTTGATGGTGACGATGGGGAAGCTCATGCCATAGGGCTTGCCGGTGTCCGGGTTGATGCTGGCCGGGCCGGTGGTGACGACGGTGGGGTCCTTGGGCGACAGGTTCACCAGCGTGTCGGAGCTGATGATGAAGTATTTGTCGGTGTCCAGCGGCTTGCCCGGCCCGATGATGCTGTCCCAATAGCCGGGCGCCGCATCCTCCGCCTTGTATCTCCCGGCGGCGTGGCTGTTGCCGCTGAAGAAATGGGTGATGAGGATGACGTTGTCCTTCGCCTCGTTCAGCTTGCCGTAGCTTTCCCAGCCGATGCGGACGTTCTTGATCGTCCCGCCGCCCACGGTGGTGTAGGACGGCATCTCGAAAACCTTCTTTTCGACGATGCCGTCCAGCGCCAGCGCCGGCAAGGCGCCGAACAGGCATGCGGCCATGGCGAGCCCGCCGAGACGAGCGGACCAGGTGGACCCGCGGACAACCCGAGGCATGGGCAACCCCCTCCCAATTGTTTGCTGGACGGGCAGTCTACCCATACGGTTGTATCTGTCCAGACGGCTTTGCTGACGCTTACGGTCAGGTGCACCGTCAGCGCAGGCGGACGGCGGTGCCGTTGACCGACACCATCAGCATGCCGTTCTCCTTGCCCAGCACCTCGTAATCGACATCCACCCCGACGATGGCGTCGGCGCCGAGCGAGCGAGCCGCGTCCTGCATGTCGGCAAAGGCCGCCTCGCGCGCCTCGCGCAGAGCCGCCTGATAGCCGCCGGCCCGGCCGCCGACGATGTCGCGCACGGAGGAGAACAGGTCGCGGAACACGTTCACGCCCATGATCGCCTCGCCGGCGACGATGCCCAGATACTGGGCGACCGGGCGGCCTTCCACGGAATCGGTGCTGGTGACGATCATGGTCGCGTTTCCCCAAACGGTTTCGATGCCGCACAGATGGTGCCTCCACGGCAGAGTCCAAGGCGGCACTGCGAATTCGCAGCCGCGCCTAGCCCATCGCGCCTTCCCCCACCCCGTCCGTACCGTGTAGGACAGGGTCAAGGGTCGCCGGGGGGCGATAAGAGCGGTTTGGGGGAAAGCGATGGACGACACGCGGCGCGCCATCCTGCGCTGGATGACCGGTGTCATGGAGGCGAAGGGCTGGAGCGCCGGCGGCTGGGCGCGGCTGGCCGGCGTCACCGCCACCAACCTGACCCGCTTCCTGCGCGATCCCGTCATGGGCAGCGTGCCCAGCGCCGACACGCTGGCCCGGCTGGCCCGCGTCGCCGGGTCGGAGCCGCGCTTCCTCGACGACCATGCCTATGCGCCGGTCTCCCGTGTGCCGGTGCTGACGCTGGAGCAGGCCCACATCTTCCTCGATCTCGGCAGCCGTGCAGGGGAGGCGTTCCTGGCGGGAGCGCTGAAGGACGGCGCGTCGTCGGTCGCCATGGACGGCCGGACCTCCCGCCGGGCCTTCGCGCTGCGCATCCTGTCCAAGAGCCTGGATGCCGCCGGTGTGCTGCCGCGCGACTGCGTGGTGCTGGAACCGCTGGACGTCCTGACGCCGCAGACCGGCGACGTGGTGGTGACGGTGGGGGAGGGCACCATCTGCGGATACCGCTTCTTCCCGCCCCATCTGATGCCGGTTTCGACCGATCCCGACTGCCGCCCGACCGCCATCGACCGCGCCCAGGTGGCCGGAGTCGCCGTCCACGTGGTGCGAGCGCTTCGCATGTAAAAGGGTGGGCCGGACCGAGTCGCGGCACGCGCCCCAACCCTCCGCGACTCGCAAAAATGGACGCCTCTACTCCGTCCGTTTTGCCTTGTGACGACTCTCGCCAGAAGACACCAAATATAGCGTGTTTTCAGGACTTTGGGCTGGTCTACAGCCAAGCCAAAGGTTCTTGTTTTGTTCTTGAAAGCTGCATGTTCGCATCCCATATTCAGGGTCCGGTCAGGCGGTCCGAAAACAATGCTGCGATATCGCAGCGACGGTCACGCTTCGAAGCCGGAATGGCGGCCCGTCAGGGGCCGGAACCGGAACTGTCGGGGCAGCATGGCGATCACTCAGGCACAGCGGGAATTGCGGGCGGGGCGGATCGGCTCGTCGGACGCCACGCGCGTGATGGCCGGCGACTGGCTGTCGCTGTGGCGCGAGAAGACCGGCCGGGTCGAGCCCGACAACCTCGACCTTGTCGCCGCCGTGCAGATCGGCATCGCGACCGAGCATCTGCACCCGCGCTTCGTCACCCATGCGACCGGGTTCCCCTGCGTGGCCGCACCCGACACCTACCGCCATGTCGATCATGACTGGATGGTGGCGCACCCCGACTTCCTGACCGGAAGCGAGGCGGGCGGTGCGCTCGACACCATCGTGGAGGCGAAGTTCAACAGCGGCTTCCAGAGCGATGCAGACCTTGCCCGCCGCTATCACTGGCAGATCCAGCATCAGCTGGAGGTGGTCGGGCTGGACCGTGCGCTGCTGTCGATCCTGCGCCCGACCGGCCACAGCCTGGTGACGGTGGAGCGCCGGCCGGACGATGTCGAACGGTTGGTGGAAACGCTGGAAGCCTTCTGGTGGCACGTCGTCAACGACGTCGAGCCGTCGGACCCGCTGCCGATGGACGGGCCGTCCTATGAGAACGGCCGCGTCTTCGACATGGGCCGGCACAACCGCTTCCGGGCCTTGGCCGACCGGCTGGTCGCCAACCGGGCGGCGGCGCTGGAGGTGAAGGAGGATGAGGCGGCCCTGAAGGCGTTGATGCCCGACGATGCCCGCATCGCCTTCGTCGCAGTCGATCAGGCCGACGGCCAAGCCGACGGCCGGTCCGGCGGCCTCTATCTCGCGCGCGACCGCGAGGGCCGGCTCAGCCTGCGCTATGGCGCACCGCCGCGCCGGGCCCTGGCCGACGCGCAATCCTGGCCCCAATCACCTGAAGAGCACTCCGCTGACCCGAACGCGGTGGAACTCAGCCTGGAAACAGTGCTGACCGCCGGCTGGGGTGAGGGGAGAGCAGAAACGTTTGGACAAGAAGGACCCAAATCATGGGACGCATGAGCAAGACCGACCACGTCGTCGCCGACACTGAAGCCGCCGAATCCAACGTGGCAGACTCCGGTGCAACCGAGTCCACCGTGACGGAGACCGTTCCGGTCGAAGCGAAGGCCGGCGGCAGCCGCGGCTCGCAAGGGTCCAAGGGGTCCGCCGGCGGCAGCCGGGCAGCGGAGCCGCAGCGCATCGACACCATGTTCCTGTGGAACCGGCTGAAGCGCACCGACCCGAAGGCGACCAAGCCCTTCACCCGCTCCGGCGGCTTCCGCGGCACGCAGATCGACCCGACCTGGCGCTTCCAGATGATGACGGAGGTGTTCGGTCCGATCGGCAAGGGCTGGGGTTACGAGCAGGTGGACTGGACCATCGCGGAACGGATGATCTTCATCTGCGCCCGCGTCTGGTACATCGACCCGGAGACGAAGGAAAAATGCTTCACCGGCCCGCAATGGGGCGGGACCGAGATGGTCCGCCGCCGCAACGGGATGGAGATGCCGGACGACGAGTGCTTCAAGATGTCGATGACCGATGCCGTCGGCAAATGCCTGCTGCAGCTGGGTCTGGCCGCCGACGTCTATATGGGTCAGTTCGACGACAGCAAGTATCGGGAGGAGTCGGAGGCCTTCTATGCCGCCAAGTCCAACCCGGACCTGCAGCCCACCGCCGTCGAGGCCTTCGAGGCGGAGGTGAAGCGCCGCCTGGGCGCCTGCCTGGACCTGGACGACCTGGAAGAGGTCTGGCGGTCCGGCGTCGGCACCCGCCTGCGGGAGATCGGCACTGTGGACCGCGCCGCCCAGCACCGCATCACCGGCCTGTTCGCCCAGAAGAAGGCCGAGATTCTGAAGCGCGAGGAAGAGGACGGGCGGGAAGCCGCCTGACGGAATGCATGACCCGGACGACTCATAGCACCGGCGACCGGTCGCCCAGCGGTCTTTTCCGCATGAGCGCCTGGGAAGGCGAGTTCGAGCGCGCCAATGCCCAGCTGCCGCGCTGGTACTGGAACCGCGACCAGCGCCGCCGCCATTACGCCCGTTGGGTGGAGGCGGAGGCGGAAACACTGGCGATGCGTCTGTCGGGCCTGCTGCGGTCCGACACCCCGGCGGAAACCGCCGGGGCGGCCCGCGTCCTCGTCGACCAGCTGGCGCGTGATATCGACTGGGCTCGCCGGTTGGAAGACCCAAAATCGGAAGACGGCAAGTTCGCCCACGCCGCCTGATGGCAGGCGGCAACCGCCCAAGCCGCCTGATCGCAGGCGGCATCAAGGGAAGGATATCATCTCATGACGATAGAAGAGGTCCAGGCGCGACTGTGCGCCGCTCAAGCCCGTCTGGGGCGTGAGGGCCGCTTCGCCCTCACCCTCAGCCTGGACGGGCGCGAGGAATGCTACATCACCCATTGGTTCCGCCCCGAGCCGCATGCCTTCGAGGATTGCCGCGCGGTCGGTTCCGGAACCCTCAGCGAATGCCTCGACGCGCTGGACCGCTATGTGGCGGTGAACCGGGTGCGCGAAGAAGCTCCGGTGCTGATGGCCGCCGAATGACATCCCCGTAACGGCCAAGCCATCGGCCTTCGTCCCCTCGTTCCCCCCGCGGACGAGGGGACTTTTTTGTTCGACATGTGCGTTGCCGAGGTTGTGTTATGGTCTCCACCTTCGAGCCGTGGGAGAGCATTCATGGATCCGGTCCTTGCCTTCGTCAGCATCGCTGCTGCCATAGCGGTCGGCGCCGCCAGCCCCGGTCCGAGCTTCGTGCTGGTCGCCCGCACCTCCATCGCCGTATCCCGCCGGGCCGGCCTGGCCACCGCGCTCGGCATGGGGATCGGCGGCGTGTTCTTTGCCTCCCTGGCCCTGCTGGGGCTGCATGCGCTGCTGTCGCAGGTCGGCTGGCTCTACGCGGTCCTGAAGCTGGCGGGCGGCGCCTATCTGCTCTATCTCGCGTTTCGCATCTGGCGCGGCGCGGCCGAGGCTCTCGTGGTGGCGGACGAGGGAAAGACCGCGCCCGCCGGATTGTTGCGGCCGCTGCTGTTCGGTCTGCTGACGCAACTGAGCAACCCGAAGACAGCACTGGTTTACGGCAGCATCTTCGCCGCGCTGATGCCGGCCGAGCCGCCGCTTTGGCTATTCGTCTTCCTGCCGCCGGCAGTCTTTCTTATCGAGGCCGGCTGGTACGCGATCGTCGCCGCGGCATTTTCCGCCGGCCGACCGCGCGCCGCCTACCTGCGGTCCAAACGCTGGGTCGACCGGGTTGCCGCCGCCGCCATAGGCGGACTGGGTATCCGCCTGATGTCGGACGCTCTGCCCCCTCCCTAACCCTCCCCCACCTTCGGTGGGAGAGGGGACTGCCGCCGCATCGCAAACTTACCCTCTCCCGTCGAAGACGGGGAGGGAGGGGGCACCCGCTCCCCAACCCTTACTTCTTCTTCCCCGACTGCGCCCTGGCGAACGCCTCGGCGAAGGCGCTGTTGACCGGCTCCGGCGCCTTGACCGGCTTCGCCGCCACCTTCGGCGCAGGCGCCGCCGGACGGCGATCCTGCTGCTGCGGCGGACGCGCCGGCCCCCGCTGCTCTTCCCGCCGGGCCGGGCGCGGGGCTTCCTCGCCCATGCGCATGGTCAGCGCGATGCGCTTGCGCGGGATGTCGACCTCCAGAACCTTCACCTTCACCACATCGCCGGCCTTCACCACCGTGTGAGGATCCTTCACGAAGCTGTTGGCCAGCTGCGAGATATGCACCAGCCCGTCCTGGTGGACGCCGATGTCGACGAAGGCGCCGAAGGCGGTGACGTTGGTCACGACACCCTCCAGCATCATGCCGGGCTGCAGGTGCTTCAGCTCCTCCACGCCCTCCTTGAAGGTGGCGGTCTTGAACTCCGGGCGCGGGTCGCGGCCGGGCTTCTCCAGCTCCTTGATGATGTCCTCCACCGTCGGAACGCCGAAGCGTTCGTCGGTGAAGTCCTCCGCACTCAGGCCGCGCAGGAAGCGGGCGTCGCCGATGACGCTGCCGAGGTCGCGCCCGGTCGTCTTTATGATGCGCTGAACCACCGGATAGGCTTCCGGGTGAACGGCGGAGCCGTCGAGCGGATTCTCGCCGTCCCTGATGCGCAGGAAGCCGGCGGCCTGTTCGAAGGTCTTAGGCCCCAGCCGCGCCACGTCGAGCAGCTGCTTGCGCGAGCGGAAGGCGCCGTTGCGGTCGCGATGCTCGACGATGTTGCGGGCGATGGTCTCGTTCAGGCCGGACACGCGGGTCAGCAGCGGAATCGAGGCGGTGTTGAGATCGACGCCGACTGCGTTCACGCAATCCTCGACCACGGCATCCAGCGAGCGGGCCAGCTTGCCGCCGGCCACGTCATGCTGGTACTGGCCGACGCCGATGGATTTCGGCTCGATCTTCACCAGCTCGGCCAGAGGATCCTGCAGGCGCCGGGCGATGGACACCGCGCCGCGCAGGCTGACATCCAGGCTGGGGAACTCGTGCGCCGCGGTCTCCGACGCCGAATAGACCGAGGCGCCGGCCTCGCTGACCACCAGCTTGGTCAGGGACAGCTCGGGATGGCGCTTCATCAGGTCGGCAGCCAGCTTGTCGGTCTCGCGCGAGGCGGTGCCGTTGCCGATGGAGATCAGCTCCACCTTGTGACGCGCCGCCAGCGCGGCCAGAACGGCGATGGAGCCGTCCCAGTCGTTGCGCGGCGGGTGCGGGTAGATCGTCGTCGTCTCCACCAGCTTGCCGGTGGAATCGACGACGGCCACCTTCACGCCGGTGCGGATGCCGGGATCGAGCCCGATGGTGGCGCGCTGGCCGGCCGGGGCGGCCAGCAGCAGATCGTGCAGGTTGCGGGCGAAGACGCGGATCGCCTCGTCCTCCGCCCGCTCACGCAAGCTCCCCATCAGGTCGGTCTCGATGTGCGGGCCGATCTTCAGCTTCCAGGTCCAGCGCACCACGTCGGAAAGCCACTTGTCGGCCGGACGGCCCTGGTCGCGGATGCCGGTGTGGGCGGCAATGGTGCCCTCCGCCGGGTGCGGCTGCCCTTCTTCCACCGGCAGATCCAGACGGATGTCGAGCACGCCCTGCGCCCGGCCGCGGAACAGCGCCAGCGCCCGGTGCGACGGCAGCTTCGACCAGTTTTCCGAGAAGTCGAAATAATCGGAGAATTTGGCACCCTCGGCCTTCTTCTCCTCGATCACCTTGGAGGTGACGACGCCCTTGTCGGCCATGGCGGTGCGCAGGCGCCCGACCAGTTCGGCATCCTCGCCGAAGCGTTCCACCAGGATATGGCGGGCGCCGTCCAGCGCCGCCTTGACGTCGGCGACGCCCTTGTCGGCATCGACGAAGGCGGCGGCCTCGGAGTCCGGCTGCTTCGCAGGGTCGGCCAGCAGTGCGTCGGCCAGCGGCTCCAGCCCGGCTTCGCGGGCGATCTGGGCCTTGGTGCGGCGCTTCTGCTTGTAGGGGAGGTAGAGGTCCTCCAGCCGGGTCTTGGTGTCGGCCTGCTTGATCTGGCGTTCCAGCTCGGGCGTCAGCTTGCCCTGGTCCTGGATGGTCGACAGGATGCTGGCGCGGCGGTCCTCCAGCTCCCGCAGGTAGCCCAGCCGCTCCTCGAGGGTGCGGAGCTGGGTGTCGTCCAGGCCGCCGGTCGCCTCCTTGCGGTAGCGCGCGATGAAGGGAACGGTCGATCCCTCGTCGAGCATGGCGATGGCGGAAGCGACCTGGGACTCGCGGACCGACAGTTCGTCGGCGATGCGCTGGCTGATGGACAGCATGAGGCAGGGATCCTGCGGACTGGTGACGACATGAAAGGGCGTCTGTCATAGCGCGTCAGGGCAGGGCGGCGCCACCCCGCCCTTTCGGCAGAAAGCCGGATAAGGCCAAGCCAAAGCGCGGCCATTCGAGACAGTTGTTCGCAAAAAGGTGGTAGGGGCCGATTTTCCGCATCCCTTCACCCGTCGTTAACCATATCGGCCCTATACCTCTGCTTGCAACTTGGTTGCGTTTCCTCCCGAACCGAACTTACGGGCGGCCCGGCGGCGATAGCGCGGGGCCGCCCTTTCCTTTTGTGCGACGGGATGCCGCGACCGGACCTGCCGGCAAGAAAAAGGGCCGGGACGGACATGCCGCCCCGGCCTTACCCCGGAAGTGTCTGCCACCGGTCGAAACCGAAAGGATCAGGGAAGGCGGCTTTCAGCGAGACGCAGGCGGCCTTCCGGGGACAAGCGGGACATGGTGTCGGCGACGCGTGCCTCGAACTCGCTCCGAAGTGCGGCGTCGTTGGCGTGGATGCTCTCGAACAGCGCCTTCAGGCGCTTCGGATCGAAGGGTTCGGCCATCAATTCCGTGCGCAGGCGCGGCGCGAACTCCTCACGGCCGACGCGGATGCGGACGAACAGCGGACGCGCATCGTCGAGCGCCTTGCGCAGGATCGTCGCGTCCGCCGACGACAGCCGGGCCGATACCTCGTCGACAAACCGTTCCAGCATTTGTTCCGGTCCGGGTGGCGGAGGCGGCCGGAAAGCGTGGGCGACGACGAAGCCGCCCGCCAGCATGTTCAGCGCAAGAGACCCGACCAGAAGGAACCAGGGCCAACGGCGCCGGATGGACGGCGTCATCACACGTCTCCCAGATAGCTGACGATCATCACGCCCGACAGGTTGGGTGCGCTCGTCTTTTCGAAGGTGATCAGACCCTGGCTGTAGCTGAGGAAACCGACCACCGCCATGACGGCCAGGAGTCCGGCGAGCGGGGCAGGGCGGAAGGGCGGTCGCGACAGGAACCACGGCACGAATTCGGGAACGACCCGCTGGGCCAGGCAATCGGCGATGCGGGCATAGACCTGCGCCTCCCGCTTGGACGAGACCAGCGGAGCCGATGCGGCATCCAGCAGCGTGTCGGTGACGGCGGCATCGGCCAGCAGGTCGCGGGCCTCGGCGCTGTCGTCGAGAAGGGCCAGGGCATCCACCCGGGCTGAGCGCGGCCAGCGGTCCAGATCGGCGCCATAGGCCGCG
Source organism: Azospirillum lipoferum 4B (assembly GCF_000283655.1). NCBI lineage: Bacteria > Pseudomonadati > Pseudomonadota > Alphaproteobacteria > Rhodospirillales > Azospirillaceae > Azospirillum > Azospirillum lipoferum. Next base: position 677,418 of record NC_016585.1, read on the forward strand.
GCGAAGCGTTTGAACTCTTTGAGCGTCATGACCGTGCACCGTCCTTCTGACGGATCAGGGGTTGAAGCCGGGCCCGCACCACGCGGCGCGCCCGGACCAGCAGACTTTCCATGGCCGAAACCGACACCTGCAATATTTCCGAAGCCTCAGCGCACGTCATCTCCTCATGGTAGCAGAGACTGAGCGCCGCCCGCTGGCGTTCGGGCAGCGCCGCGATGGCGGCATCCACCGCCGCACCGATCCGGATGCCGTCGATCACCGTTTCGGCGCTCCAGGCCGGATCGGCGATCTCGCCGGCATCGTCGAGCGGGGCGAAGCTGCGCCGCCGTTTATAGTCGATGGCACGGTTCACCACGATCCTGTACAGCCAGGTCGTGAAGCGGGTTCCGTCGCCGCGCCAGCGGTCGGCATTGGCCCAGATCTGCAGGAAGGCGTCCTGCGCGACCTCTTCGGCGTCGGCGGCGTTCCCGACCACCCGTTGGGCCAAGGCGATGCTGCGGCGCAGATGTCGGCGCGTGAGCGTTCCAAATGCCTTCCGGTCGCCGGCCGCGGCGCTCGCCATCAGCGCCTCGTCGGTCACCGTTTCCTCGGTAGGCTCCACGCCGTCTTCCGCCCGCTCCCGGTTGCTGTCATGGGTTTATACGCCGTAAGTGCAGAATCCCTGCGCGGGCACCTGTAACTTTTTGATCGGGGATTACCCTGAGCCCTGCCCCAGCCACGCAGCAATTTCCATAAGAATCGTTATGCGTTTTTGTTCGCCCGCAAAGTGGGAATGTCAGTGTCCGGTCCGCGCAACTTCCCCCGGCCGCTTCCGTCCGCTATCGTCCCGGACTTTCCCTCCCCGTATCCGGAGACCGCAAGTCATGACCCGCAACATCGACCGGCTGCTCGACGTGATGGCGCGGCTGCGGAATCCCGACGGCGGATGCCCGTGGGATCTGGAGCAGACCTACCGCAGCATCGCGCCGCACACCATCGAAGAGGCCTACGAGGTCGCCGACGCCATCGAGAAGGACGACAAGGTCGCCCTGCGCGAGGAGTTGGGCGATCTGCTGTTCCAGGTCGTCTATTACAGCCAGATGGCGCGCGAGGAAGGCCTGTTCGACTTCGACGAGGTGGCCGGCGTCATCACCGACAAGATGATCCGCCGCCATCCCCATGTCTTCGGACCGGAAGAGGTGAAATCCTCCGACCAGCAGACCTCGCGCTGGGAGGATCACAAGGCGGCCGAACGGGCGGCCAAGGCGGCGGAGGAAGGCCGGGCGCCATCGGCGCTGGAGGGCGTGATCGCCGGCCTGCCCGCCCTGACCCGCGCGCTGAAGCTGCAGAACCGCGCGGCGCGGGTTGGCTTCGACTGGACCGACGCCCGCGACATTCTCGACAAGATCGAGGAGGAAGTGCGGGAATTGCGGGCGGAGATGGACGCCGGCTCGGCGCAGGACCGGGTGGCGGACGAGCTGGGCGACCTGCTGTTCGCGCTGGTCAACCTCGCCCGGCGCCTGAAGGTGGAGCCGGAGACGGCCCTGCGCGGCACCAATGCCAAGTTCGAACGCCGCTTCCACCGGATCGAGGCGCTGCTGTCGGCCGAGGGCCGCAAGCCGCAGGACGCCACGCTGGACGAGATGGAAGCGCTGTGGCAGCAGGCCAAGCGCGAGGAACGCGGCGAATCCTGAGCCGTCAATAATCCCAGCGGTCGAAGGCGAAGGCCCACTGCCGGCGCACCGCGCGGCGGGCCTGGTCCTCCAGCTCGTGCCGGGCTCGCCGGTAATCGCGCACACCGGCCAGATAGCGCTCCATCCGCGGCTGCACCGGCTCGTACGGCCCGAGGGCGAGCCCGTCATAGACGTGACGCAGCGTTTCCAGCGGATCGGCGATGAAGCGGTCATAGCGGATTTCCACCAGCCGGCCGGGTGGCAGCAGCGCCCGGTCGCGGTCGAACCGCGCCATGATCGCCGGATAAAGGTCCAGCACCAGCCCGTCCACCGCCCGCGGATCGTAGGATTGCAGTGAGAATTCCCGCAGCAGGGTCAGCAGCATGCGGCGAGTGGAGCTGAAGACCTCATAGGGGTCGCGGTGAATGTGGAGGAAGACCGCATTGGGGCGCAGGGCCAGCAATTCCCCTATCCTTGCGGTATGGGCGGGATTCTTGATCAGCAGGCGCCGGCTGCCGGAATAGAGCTGCAGCTTGGTCAGGTAATGGTCCATCCGGCGGCGCCACAGCGCGACCGCTTCCGGACGGCAGCCTTCGAACAGCACGCCCTGGCGGAAGGCGCGGTACAGGTGCTTGGGGAAGAAGATGCCGTGGTAGTAGGACAGCGGCTGCATCAGCGCCAATGCCAACTCGTCCTCCTGCGGGGCGGTCGGGTCGATGGGCATCGGGTCGATGATCCGGTCGGGCGGCAGCCACGCCTCAAGCCGCGAGCGCCAGAAGGAACTCAGGCCCAGGAAGCCCCAGGGCAGGCCGACCGCCAGCGGGTCGGGCGCGGCGAAGCGCTCGTCCTGGGCCAGCAGGTTCAGCAGATGGGTGGTGCCGCTGCGCCAGTGGCCGAGGATGAACAGCGGCGGCGGCGCCACCCTGCCCTGCCCCCGGCCCCGGCCGGCCAGCCGCTCCACCCGCCGCCGCTCCAGCAGGTCCAGCGGCGCGCGGATGGCCGCGGCGCCGGCTGCGGTCACCACCCGGTGCAGATGCAACGGCCCCACCCCGCCGCCCTCGATCAGCACCGTCGCCAGCGTCGCGGCGTCGGCGCCGGCCAGCGGGTGGAAGATGCGGTGGGCGCGGCGGCGCAGCCAGGGGGTCATGACGCCCCCGGCCCGGTCGGATAGGCCCGCCCGCGCCACTCCGACGGCCGGCCATGACGGGCGCGCAACAGCGCCGCCCATTGGATCGCCAGCATGATCAGGATGCCGACCGGGTGCAGAAGCGCGCCGACGACGCTCTGGCGGAAACGGACCAGCAGCAGCAACCGGAACAGCAGTCCCGCCGCCGCCGCCAGCCCCGCCATGACGACGGCCTCGTCGGGCAGCGGGTCCAGCGCCGCCCAGCCCAGCAGAAGCCAGGGCAGGACATGGCCGCCGAACAGAAGAAACGTCCAGACCGGCAGGGCGGCCGGGGTCGCCATCCCCTCCGTCGCATTCTTGGTGAAGCCGGACCACACCTCCCGCCAGCCGCGATACATGCGGCAGCGGGCAAGGCCGGTGGCGTCGAACAGGTCGGTCCCCTGCCCCGCCCGGCGAAAAGCGCGCGGCAGCGTCACCCCGTCATGCAGCGACGCCGCGATGGCCGCATGGCCCCCGGCCTTCCGGTAGGCCTTCCGCCGCACCGCGATCAGCTGGCCGCAGGCGGCGCCGAATCGTGGATCGCCCGACCGCCGCATCCCCAGCATCGGCAGATAGCCCAGCAGCAGCACATGGATCAGCGGGATCACCAGCGCTTCGGCCATCGTCCCGGTCTCCTGGCGCGGAAAGCCGCTGACCAGACCATGCCGGCCGGACAGCAGGGCGCCGCAGGTCAGGCGGGCGGCGTCCGGAGCAAGCCGCACGTCGGCGTCCTGGAACAGCAGCACCGGATGCCGTGCCAGCGTGGCGAGCGCCTGACAGGCATGCTGCTTGCCCGACCAGCCCGGCGGCAGCGGCGGCGCGCTTTCCAATCGGACGCGCGGGTCGCGCCCGGCGATAGCGTCGACGATCTCCGCCGTGCGGTCGGTGGAGTGGTCGTCCAGCACAACCACCTCCACCTCGACGCCGCGGCTGGCGAGTGCGGCCTCGACCGAAGCGGCGATGGTCGCCTCCTCGTTGCGGGCGGGGATCAGGATGCTGACGGCGCTGCCGGGCGGTGGAGCGGCCTTGGGAGGGCGGTAGAGCAGCAGGTTGACGATCCCCTGCCCCAGCGGCAGCAGGGCAAGGAACAGGCTGACGGCGGCGATCCACTCGACGACGCTCATGGCCGGCGCACCTCCTGCCCATCACGCGATCCTGCCCCATGGGCCGGGGAGAAGGACCGCCCGCCGGCCCAGGCCCGCGCCCTTCGCCACAGGTCATAGACGCCGCCGACCCCCGCGCTGCCGTCGATCAGCGTCAGGAAACGGGCCGGGTCGCGGCTCTGGGCGTCGAGCGCCAATGCGTCCATCGCCGCCTCCAGCCGCCGTTCCAGCACATGGGCGATGTTCGTCACCGGCTCTCCGGCGAAGGCCCCCGCCGCCATCGGCTCGCCGAAGCGGGCGAGCGCCTCCGGCGTGCTTTCGTCCCAGAACGGGTATTCGAGCGCCAGCGGCACCAGCAGGGCCGACGGCACGCGGCGGACCAGATGGGCGATTCCCGGCCGCAGGCTGACCGGGCGGCGGCGCGGGTCGGTGAAGGTGCCCTCCGCCGTGATCCACAGCATGGAGCGCGGATCGGCCAGGATGTGTTCGACATTGCGCAGGAAGGCGACGGCTCCGGCGCGGCCGGGTTCGATGCCGAACAGGCCGATGCGGGCCATGAAACGGTAGCGGCGCAGCATCGCCGCGTCGATGGGGCCATAACCCGGCCGGTCGCGGAACCGGGTGGTTCCCATCACGATCAGCAGGGCGGGATCCCACCAGGACGGGTGGTTCAGATAGACGATCACCGCCCGGTCGGGCGGCAGCACCGGCCAGCCCGGCCGGGCCAGCCGCACCGCGTGGAAGTCGCGCCGCATCCGCCGCGCCATGATGCCGCCGAAAAAGCGGCAGAGCGCCGGCGACCGTAACGCGACCGGATCGTCCGTCATCACACGCCTGCCCTCCGTGTCAGGCCACGGCGCGGGCAGGGCCGGCCTGGGCGCCGGCCTGCACGCCGCCGCGCAGGTCGCGGTCCAGGCTGTCGGCGGCGATCCAGCCCGACATCAGCACCATCGGCATGCCCGGCCCCGGATGGGCGGCCCCGCCGGCCAGATACAGCCCCTCCACATCGCGGGACCGGTTCCCCGGCTTGAAGGCGCCCATGAAGCGTCCGTGGCTCGCCAAGCCGTAGATGGCGCCGTTCAGCACATTGTAGCGGTCGTGGATGTCCTGCGGGGTCAGCACATGCTCCACCCGGATGCGATCCTCCAGGTCGGCCATGCCGGCGGTGCGTTTCAGCTTGTCGAACACCACGCGGCGGTACTCCGGCAGCATACGCTTCCAGTCATGGTGCGGACGCAGATAGGGGGTATGGACCAGCACATACAGCGCCTCGCCCCCCGGCGGGGCGACGCCCGGCTCGGTGCGGGCAGGGGCGGCGATGTAGCAGGTCGGGTCGGGCGCCGGTTCGCCGCGGCGGTAGATCCAGTCGAATTCCTCCGCCGGGTCGCGCGAGAAGACGAAATCATGATGCAGCAGATGGTCGTAGCCACGGTCGAGCCCCAGGTAGAACACCACGCCCGAACAGGCCGGCTCGTAGCTGCGGCGCTTGGCGAAGCGCTTGGCCGGCGCCCCTCCGACCAACTCCCGATAGGTGCGGACGGAGTCCATGTTGGACACCACGGCAGAGACGGGGATGCGCTCGCCCGCGTCGGTCTCCACCGCCACCGCGCGGCCACCCTCCACCTGCAGGCGGCGGACGCCGGTGCCGGTGCGGATTTCCACGCCCAGCCGCCGCGCCACCCGTTCCAGCGCCACCGGCACGGCACGGGTGCCGCCCATCGGATACCAGACGCCGTCATTCGTCTGCATATGCGCGATGGCGCACAGCACCGCCGGGGAGCCGTAGGGCGACGACCCGACATACTGGGTGAAATGGTCGAGCATCTGGGCCGCCCGCGCGTCCGGCACATGGCCGCGAATGGTGCCGGCCACCGTGCTGCCCATGCGCAGGGCCAGGACATCCGACAGGGTGCCGGCGTTCAGGCTGTTGCGGAAATTCAGCGTGTCGCCGAGATCCTCCACCGACTTCCAGAAGAAGAAGCGTTCGGAGATGCCGTGCAGCCGCTCCGACAGCGCCTGGAAGCGGCGATAGCCCTCCCCCGCCCCGCGGCCGGGCGCCAGCCGGTCGAGTTCGGCCGCCATCCTGTCGATCTCCTCCGACAGGTCCAGCACCGTGCCGTCGTCGAAGAAGCAACGCCATTGCGGCTCCAGCCTGACCATCTCCAGCTCGCGGTCCAGGTCGCAGCCGGCCTCCTCCAGGATGCGGCGCAGGACGCGCGGCACCGTCAGGATGGTCGGCCCCATGTCGAAGCGGAAGCCGCCCTCCTCCAGCACGGCGGCCTTGCCGCCGACCCAGGCGTTCTTTTCCAGCAGGGTCACCTTGTGCCCGCGCGCCGCCAGCACCACCGCCGAAGCCAGCCCGCCGAGCCCGCCGCCGATCACCGCGATCCGATCCGTCATGCCATCCCCCCTGCAACGGCCTGCCGCAGCATGCCGGACAATCCAGTGGTCTTCGTGCGCCACGGCGTCGGCAGGCCCAGTTCCTGGGCCAGCAGCCGCGACGTGATGCGTGCGCCTTCGAAAATGACCGGCAGGCCGCTGCCGGGATGGGTGCCGCCGCCCACCAGATAGACGCCGTCCAGATCCTCGAACCGGTTGCGCGGACGGCGGTGGAGCATCTGGTCCAGGCTGTGCGCCAGGTTGAAGGTGGCGCCGCGATGCACCGCGAACTGGCTTTCCCAATCGGCCGGGGTCACCACGCGTTCCACCCGGATGCGGCGCTCGATGTCGCCCAGCCCGAAGCCGGCCAGCCGGTCGAGCACGGCGCGGCGATAGCGCGGCGCCTCCGCCTGCCAATCGATGTGTCCCCGCTGGTGGCCGACCGGCACCAGGATGTAGAGCGTGCTGCAGCCGGGCGGCGCCAGATCGGGGTCGGAGACGCAGGCGTTCTGCACGTAGATCGACGGTTCGCGCGGCAGTTCGCGGCATTCCTCGATCTCCGCTAGGTTGCGGGCGTAATCCTTCGCCAGATAGACGGTGTGATGGTCCAGCCCGTCGACCTTGCCCTCGGTGCCGAGGTACAGCATGAAGGTGGAGCAGGAGAATTTCTTGGTGGCGAGCCGCGCGTCGCTCCAGCGCCGCCGCAGGTCGTCGGGCACCAGGGTGGTCATCGCCCGCGCGAAATCGGCGTTGATGACCAGCGCGTCGGCCGGATAGTCGCCGGCCTCCGTCCGCACGCCGACCGCTCGGCGGCCCTGGAACTTGATATGGCGCACCGTTTCGTTCAGGCGGACGGTGACGCCCAGGCTTTCGGCCACGCGGCGCATCGCCGACATCACCGCATCCGTCCCGCCGCGGGGGTGGAAGATGCCGTGCTCATGCTCCAGAAAGGACAGGATGGTGAACAGGCTGGGGCAGCGGAAGGGCGACATGCCCAGATACTTGCTCTGGAACGAGAAGGCGAGGCGGATGCGCGGGTCCTGGAAGTAACGGGAGAGATCGCGGTCGACCGAGCGGTGCGGCGACAGCTTGCCCAGAGCCTTCAGCATCGGCAGCGTCGCGAGCGCCCAGGGGCTGGAGAAGTCGGATTCCAGCACCGGGCGGAAGCGCTCCATCTTCGTCCGGTTGTCGGCCAGGAAGCGCGGCAGCCCTTCGGCAACGCCCGGGCTGAGCCTGGCGATTTCCGCCATCAGCGCCTTCATCTGGGCGTGGACCCGCAGTTCCCCGCCGCCTTCGAACACCAGCCGGTAGAGCGGGTCCATACGGATCAGGTCGACCTCGTCCGACAGCCGGCTTCCGCAGGCCTCGAAGATTTCCTCCAGAATGCGGGGATAGAGGAAGAAGGTCGGTCCGCTGTCGAACCGGTATCCGTCCATGGAGAAGCCGGCCGACCGGCCGCCGACGCGGTCCTTCCGCTCCAGCACCGTCACCTTGGCACCGGTGAGCGCCAGGAGCATCGCGGATGCCAATCCGCCCGGTCCTGCACCGATGATCACGACTTGTCGTTCCATCCGCTTGCCAAACGCTCCTGCGCTGCCGACTTTTGTCGTGACGGTTACGAAGCTAAGTCGGAAATGGATCACAACAACATCCCCACCTCTCTAGTCGTAACCCCTTTGTCTTATGAGGCGATTTCACCATCGCCTGAAGTCAGGGAGCGATGGTCCTCCACCGATATTTCATCGCGACTTACGGTCATTCACGGAATTCGCCGCAGGATTGCGGCGAATGCCGAGGACCTCGTGCAGGCATTGGCGACACGTCCGGGCCGGACAGTGGCTGAGAGCGTGAGCGCCGAACTCCTGCCGCTGGCCGAGGCCTGCCGCTTCTTGGAACGCGAGGCGCCCCGGCTGCTGGCTCCCCGGCGCCTTGGGCGGCGCGGCCGGCCGGTCTGGCTGTTCGGGGTGGAGGCAGAGGTGCGGCGCGAGCCCTTCGGGACGGTCCTGGTCGTCGGGCCGTCCAACTACCCGCTGCTGCTGCCGGGGGTGCAAGCGGTGCAGGCGCTCGCCGCCGGCAATGCCGTGCTGGTCAAGCCGGCGCCGGGATGCCGCGCGCCGATGGACATTCTGGCGGGCTTGCTGGCGGAATGCGGCCTGCCCGATGGGCTGTTCCGGGTTCTGGACGAGTCTGCCGACGCGGTCGGCGATGCCATCGAGGCCGGAATCGACAAGCTGGTTCTGACCGGATCGGCCGGCACCGGCCGGGCGGTGGCGGAACGGCTCGCCCGCCATCTGGTGCCCTCGACCATGGAGCTGTCGGGCAACGATGCCGTCTTCGTTCTGCCGGGCGCCGATATGGAGAGCCTCGCCCGCGCCCTGGCTTTCGGCCTGCGGCTGAACGGCTCCGCCACCTGCATCGCGCCGCGACGGGTCTTCGTGCCGCGCGGCATGGCGGCGGGGCTGGAAAAGGCGCTGGGGCGCCATGCCGCATCCATCCCGCCGGCATCGGTTCCGGCACCGACCATGCGCCGGCTCGCCGTCCTCGCGCGGGACGCGGTGGCACAAGGCGCCCATGCGCTTTCCGGACTGCCGGAGGAGGAGGGGGCATCGATGGCGCCGCTGATCCTGGCGAACGCAAAGCCGGACATGGCGCTGCTGCGCGAGGAGCTGTTCGCCCCCGTCCTGTCGCTGGTCCCGGTGCGCGACATGGACGAGGCGCTGGCCGGCGCGGCGCTCAGCCCCTACGCGCTGGGTGCCTCGGTCTTCGGACCGGAGACGGAAGCGCGGGCGCTGGCCCTGCGGCTGGATGCCGGAACGGTGACGATCAACGACCTGATCGTGCCCACCGCCGACCCGCGTCTGCCCTTCGGCGGCCGCCATGCCAGCGGCTGGGGCGTCACCCGCGGGGCGGAAGGATTGCTGGAGATGACGCAGGTGAAGGCCGTCTGCGTCCGCACCGGCCGGCAGCGCCCGCATTTCGACCCTCCGCGCGACGGCGACGAGGCGCTGATGCTGGCGGCGCTGCGCCTGCTCCATGGCGGACCCGGCACCCGCACCGGGGCCATACGGCGGCTGGTCCAGGCGGTGAGACGCCGCCTTAAGTCATAACCAACAACAATCCGATGGACCGCCCTGCCGATGCTTGCCCTGATCCTCGCCTTTCTGATCGGCGCCGTCGCCGGTTCGCGCACCCTGATCGCCCCGGCGGCGGTCAGCTGGGCCGCCTATGCCGGCTGGCTGGACCTGTCCGGCAGCTGGCTGTTCTTCCTGGGGCACCCGGTTTCGCCCTGGGTCTTCACCGCGATGGCGGTGGTTGAGCTGATCGTCGACACGCTGCCCACCACACCCAGCCGCAAGCTGCCCTTCCCCTTCGCCAGCCGCATCGCCGGCGGGGCCATAGCGGGTTCCGCCATCGGTGCCGATGCGGGATTCTGGATCGGCGGACTGGTCGCCGGCGGCATCGGAGCGGTTGCCGGGACGCTTGTCGGCTATACGGCACGGATGCGCATGGCCGCCGCCTTCGGCCGCGACCGCCCGGCCGCCCTGCTGGAGGATGCCGTCGCGCTGGCCGCCGCCGTCCTGATCGTGGCGGCGGCCTGACGGCAAAGCCTCCTTACACCCGCTCGAACACCGCGGCGATGCCCTGGCCGCCGCCGATGCACATGGTGACCAGGGCGTAGCGGCCGCCGATGCGGTGCAGCTCGTGGATGGCCTTGACCGTGATGATGGCGCCGGTCGCCCCCACCGGATGGCCGAGCGAGATGCCGGAGCCGTTCGGGTTCACCTTGGCCGGGTCGAAGTCCAGTTCGCGGATCACGGCGCAGGCCTGGGCGGCGAAGGCCTCGTTGGATTCGATCACGTCCATGTCGGCGACCGACAGGCCGGTGCGCTCCAGCACCTTGCGGGTCGCCGGGACCGGGCCGATGCCCATGTAGTCGGGCTCGACGCCGGCATGGGCGTAGCCGACCAGACGGGCCAGCGGCTTCAGACCCAGCGCCTGGGCGCGGCGGGCGTCGGCCAGCACCACGGCGGCGGCACCGTCGTTGAGGCCGGAGGCGTTTCCGGCGGTGACCGACCCGTCCTTCTTGAAGACGGGCTTCATCTTCGCCAGCCCCTCCGCGGTCACGTCGCCGCGGACATGCTCGTCGGTGTCGAAGACGATGGTGCCCTTGCGCGACGGGATCTCGACCGGGATGATCTGGTCCTTGAATCGGCCCTCGGCGATGGCGCGGGCGGCACGGCGCTGGCTTTCCGCCGACAGGGCGTCCTGCGCCTCGCGGTCGATGCCGTAGCGGGCGGCGACATTCTCGGCGGTGACGCCCATGTGAATCTTCTGCCACGGGTCGTGCAGGATGCCGTTCATGTAGTCGACCAGCGCCCCGTCGCCGAGACGGGTGCCCCAGCGGGCGCTGGGAACGAAATAGGGGCCGCGGCTCATCGATTCCGCACCGCCGCCGATGGCGATCTCGCAGTCGCCGAGCGCGATGGCCTGCGCCGCCGAGACGATGGCCTGCAGGCCCGAGCCGCAGAGCCGGTTGACGTTGAAGGCCGGCACCTCGATCGGAATGCCGGCGTCGATGGCGGCGACGCGGCTGAGATAGGCGTCGTTGGTCTCGGTCGGGATGACGTTGCCCATCACCACATGGCCGATGCTGTCCGCCGCGGCGCCGGAGCGCTGCAGCGCCGCCTTGACGGCGACGGTGGCGAGCTGGGTCAGCGGCACATCCTTCAGCGTGCCGCCAAATCCGCCGATGGCGGTGCGGGCGGCGCCGACGATGACGATGTCGTTCTGCATGGTTGGGTCCACTTCTCGGGCGGAGGGAAGGGTCAGCGGCCGGTGAAGTCCGGCCGGCGCTTGGCGGTGAAGGCGGCGATGCCCTCGCGGAAATCGGCGGTTTCGGCGGTGGAAAGGAAGCGGTCGCGCTCGGCGTCCAGCTGCCCGTCCAGCGTCCGGTCGAAGGATTGCCTCATCAGGTGGCGGATGCCGGCATAGGCGACGGTCGGCCCGGCGGCGAGCCGCTCGGCCAGCTTCGCCGTCTCCGCCGCCAGATCGGCGGCCGGCACCACCCGGTTGACCAGCCCGATGCGCAGAGCCTCGGCGGCGTCGATCACGTCCGACAGCATCGCCAGCTCCATGGCGCGGCGCAGCCCGACCAGACGCGGCAGATGGAAGCTGCCCGACCCGTCCGGCGTGGCGCCGATGCGGGCATAGGCCATGGTGAATTTGGCGTCGTCTGCGGCGATGCAGAGATCCGCGGCGGTGGCAAGGCTCATGCCCGCGCCCGCCACCGGCCCATGCACCGAGGCCAGCACCGGCACGTCCAGCCGGTCGAGGATGCGCGCCGCCTCGTGCAGGTGGGCGATGATGGCGCCGGCCACGGCAGGGGCGGCGGCGGGATCGTCGTTGAAGCGGCCGACATCGCCGCCGGCCATGAAGCCGCGGCCGTTGCCGGCGATGACCAGCACGCGGGTCGGCCCCTGCCCGCCTTCATCAGCCCCCTCATCCGCCACACTGCGGCAGGCGTCCAGCAGGGCGGCGGCGGTCGGCTCGTCCAGCGCGTTCAGCACGGCGGGGCGGTTCAGCCGGATCCAGGACACGGCCCCCTCGCGGGTGAGAAGGACCGGCGGGGCGGTGTCGGACATGATGGCATCTCCCGGATGTCTACCTGAAGGAAGGTATGTTACCGGACGGTATGCTCTGTCAACGGTCAGGTTGCCCCAATGGTAAACCAGCCTATCGACGCGGCGGACCAAATCCGGGACTTGGCTGTTGGACATCAGGCCAGGGCAGCGGCCCTAGTCAGAAAACGCAGATGTGGAGTCCCGTCATGCACCATCGCCTCCCCACCGGTTTACCGGCCACCATGCGCTGACGACGGACGGGAGGTATGGCATGACATCGGTTGCGCGTTCGGTCGCCTCGCTTCTGCTCGGCGTGGCTTTCCTGATGCTGGGGAACGGCGTCCTGTCCACCCTGATCGGGCTGCGGCTGTCGGCGACGGAGTCCGGCCCGACCGCGGTCGGGCTGATCACGGCGGCCTTCTATGCCGGGCTGACGCTGGGGTCGCTCTACGCCCACCGCGTCATCGCCCGCGTCGGCCATATCCGGTCCTTCTCCGCCTTCGCCTCCATCGTTTCGGTGGCGGCGCTGGCCCATGCGCTGTTCGTCGACGTGCCGCTCTGGGCCTTGCTGCGGCTGGTGCAGGGCTTCTGCATGGCCGGCCTCTACATGTGCATCGAAAGCTGGCTGAACGGCACCGCGACGAACGAAAGCCGCGGGCAGATGCTGTCGGCCTATATGGTGACTCTGTACGGCGCTTCCGGCATCGGACAGCAGCTGTTGCGGCTGGACGACGAGGCCGGGGTCCGGATCTTCATGATCGTGTCGATCCTGATGTCGCTGGCCCTGGTGCCGGTTGCCCTGACGCGGACCACGCCGCCGCAATTGCCGAACGTCTCCTCCTTCGGTGTCCGGCGGCTCTACCGGAGTTCGCCGCTGGGGGTGGCCGGCGTCTTCATCAGCGGGGCGATCACCGGGTCGATCTATGGGCTGGCCCCGGTGTTCGGCGCGGCTTCCAGCTTCGGGGTGTCGGGAACGGCGCTGTTCATGTCGGCGCTGATCCTGGGCGGCATGGCCCTGCAATGGCCGCTCGGCAAGCTGTCGGACCGGTTCGACCGGCGCACCGTGATCATCGGCCTGTCGGCCGCGTTGTCGCTGACCAGCTTCGGCATGATCGCCGCCGCTGGGCTGGACCAGCCGCTGGCCCTGATGCTGGTCGCGCCGCTGTTCGGCGGGCTGTCCTTCACGCTCTATCCGATCTGCCTCGCCCACACCAACGACCATGTGCGGCGGGAGGATCTGGTGTCGGCCAGCGGTGGCCTGATCCTCGCCAACTCCATCGGCGCCATCGTCGGGCCGCCGCTGGCATCGGCGATGATGTCCGCCGGCGGGCCGCAGGGGCTGTTCGCCTTCATCGCCGGCGGTGCGCTCTGTGCCACGCTGTATGGCCTTTGGCGCACCCGCGTCCGCCCGCCCCTGCCGGCAGAGGCGCAGGCGGCCTTCCGCCCCCTGCCCCAGACCACGCCGACGGTCGGCCCACTGGACCCGCTCGGCCCCCTGAAGCCGCCACTGCCGCAATAGAGGATCCAACCTACTCCACGAGGTCGGCGTAGTCGGGATGGCGCTCGATGTAGGCCTCGATGAAGGAGCAGAGCGGCAGCGCCTTCTTTCCCTGGGCGCGGACATCCTCCAGGGCGCCCTTCGCCAAGGCCGACCCGACACCCTTGCCGGACATGCTTTCCGGCACGTGGGTGTGGGTGAAGACGATCTTGCCATCCCGCAGCTCGTACTCCGCCACCGCGGTGGCGCCGTCGATGGTCAGCTCGTACCGGCTGAGCTGTTCGTTGTTCCGCACGGTTTCAGTCACGCTCATGGGAGTTCCGCCTTTTCCGACCGGTCGTTCGATGACCAACGAATGCCCGAACCTCAGCCGACCATCAAGGATTCCGCCCCGTCGATCCACACCGGCGTGCCGCTGATGTGCTTGGCCCGGTCCGACGCCAGGAACAGGGCGAGCTCCGCCACGTCGAAGCTGTCGCCGGATTTCCCGTCGGTCAAGGGCACCTTGCCCTCGGGATACTCGATCGGCACCCGCAGGGAGTCGAGGTTGCGGGGCTGGGTGTTGTCGGGAATTTCCGTATCGATGATGCCGGGGCAGATGGCGTTGACGCGGATGCGGTCCTTCGCCAGTTCCAGCGCCAGCATCTTCACCATCGCGACCTGGGCCGCCTTGCTGCAGGAATAGGCGGTGGCGCCCGTGTTGCTGAACACCCGCGTGCCGTTGATCGACGCCGTGACGATCACCGACCCGCCGCCCGCCTTCTTCAGATGCGGAACGGCATGGTGCAGCGTCAGGTAGGTGCCGCGCAGATTGGTGTCGATGGTGCGGTCCCATTCCTCCGGCGTCAGCTCGTCGATGGCCGCCCAGACGCCGTTGATGCCGGCATTGGCGAAGACGATGTCGATCCGCCCGTATTCCGCCGCCAGCCGGTCCACCGCCTGCCGCATCGCCGCGTCGTCGCCGACATCGGCGGTCAGCGCCAGCGCCTTGCCGCCCGCCGCGGTGATCTCCTCGGCGGTCTTGCGGATTTCGTCCTCGGTGCGGCTCAGCACCCCGACGCTGGCCCCGGCCCTGGCGAACAGCACCGCCGACGCCTTGCCGATCCCCGACCCGGCGCCGGTGACCAGCGCGACCTTCCCCGACAACTCCATGACCTTCGGCTCCAACAAAGACAATGAGACGGGAAAGCCAACCATGCGTCCGGCGGTTCGGTTCCCGTCTTTCGCCCCCGTGTCATGAAGTCGATGCGGTTCTGGTCAGGACGGGGCTGCGGTGCCTGGGAAGCGCGAACGGTCGCTGAATCGAGACATAGGGCGCGGTCCCAATGTTCATGCACACATGCGATGTCATACATCAGAGGTCTTGACTCGGACGCTCTGCTTGTTGTGCACTGCAACATAACCATGAAATGAGCCCGAACGGCGGAGGTCAAACGGGGTCGCCCGCAACATTCCTGACTCTGGAGATGTCATGATCGAGTTGCTTTTCGTGGTCTGCCTCGTGTCCAGCCCCGACAGCTGCACCGTCGAACGCCCCTCGTTCCAGGAGCCCTTCGCCAACGTGATGGCCTGTTCGCGCAACGGCATGTTCCGGGCCGCCGAATGGGCGGAACAGCACCCGAAATACACCGTCCGCCGTTGGAAGTGCGAACCGCGTCAGGTCTGACCCAGCGGACGCCCGCCGTTCCGGACGTTGCCCCCTCGGCGCCCTCACTCTCCCTCGCGTCCACTCCGAAGGAGGCCCCACTCCTTTGGGGTGGACGAGTTCAATCCGTATCGATGATGGTTATATAGGGAAATCATCGTGGATGGACGGTCGCGGCTTTCCGGCGGCGATCCATGGGCAAGAGGGGGAGAATTCCGGGCATGCCAATTCGCATCGTGCTTGTCCTCGCGGCAATCTTCCTCGGGACGGCTCCCGCTGCCGCCGGTCCGGCCAACGACTACCCCACGGCGGCGCGGGCCGATTACGTGATCGCCTGCATGGCGGCGAACGGCCAGTCGCACATCGTCATGGAGAAATGCGCCTGCAGCATCGACGCCATCGCCGACCGCATCACCTATGACGACTACACCGCCATTGAAACGGTGAAGGTGATGGCCGACCTGCCGGGCGAACGGGCGGGGATCTTCCGCAGTTCCGGCTGGGCCAAGGACCTGATGGACCGCTTCCGCCAGGCCCAGGTCGCCGCCGACCGCCAGTGCTTCTAAAATAAGTGCTTCTGAGGCGCGCCGCCTTGTGGTTCGCCCTCATCCGCCCCCGGCAACCAACGGCACCGTCCGGCTGAAGGTGGCGCCCTTGGTGTCCTGGGCGGTCACCTCCAGGCTGCCGCCCTCGACGGGGATGAAGCTGAAGCGCAGGTTCGGGTCCTCGCTGATCGAGATGTCGGTGTCCGCCTCCAGGACCGTCTGTCCGCCGACACCGATGGCGATGGACTGGATGTAATGGGCGGGGATGTAGGTGCGGCTGATCTGATCGAACTGCAGGCCGCTGGCGTTGGGATGGCCGATCATCAGTTGCGCCTCGGCCGGGCTGCCCGTGCCGACCGTCTCCGGCAGCTTCACCTTGATGCGGCCAAGCCGCGCCATCGCCTCCTGCGGGTCCTTGAGGGCCGGCGCGGAACAGCCGCCGGCCGCCTTGACGAAGACCCGCGTCATCAGCAGGCGCCCGTCCTGCGTTTCGCCCACGGCACGAAGGTTGGTGTATTCGTTGACGCGCAGGCGGGTCTCGATGCTGCTGCCGGCGCTGGCCGGGCCATAGCGGAAGGTGGCCGCCAGCGGCACCGGGTTCTTGTCGACCAGCAGCGACAGCGACTTCAGGCGAAGGGTGGGATCGACCTCCACCCGCACCGGCACCAGCGCCGCGTCATGGGCGCGCTCCGGGGCGTCGATCCGCATGAGGTCGCCGGCCTCCTCGACCGGACGGTCCTTGAAATACATGTCGCGCAGCAGGTCCCAGCGCGCGGCATCCTCCGCCGCATCGCCGGCGGCAAGCGCCGGCATGGACAGCACCATCAGGAACCCGGCAAGACTCAGCTTCAGCATCGGGCATCCGGTCATCGCGTCCTCCCTCCCGTATCGCGCTCCTATTCCCATTCCAACTCGGCGAAGGTCGCCGTCACGTTGCGCGGATTGTACACATCGAACAACAGCCAGCGGTCCCGTTCATCCTCCGCCACATGGGCGACGGCCTCCTGAATGCTGCCGCCGGTCTTCAGCACCCGCCGCACCCCCTCCACCAGCGTGGTGAGGTAGCGCCGCTGGGGATCCAGCGCACCCGGCCAATCGACGGACGGCGGACCATGGCCCGGAACGGCGCGCACCGCCGGAATGCGCTCCAGCGCGTCGATCACGCGCAGCCAGCCCACCGCGCTGCCGTCCACCGCAGGCAGATGGTCGAGAAACAGCAGGTCGCCGGTGAACAGCGTCCCGGTCTGCCGGTCGAAGACGGTCAGGTCGTTGTTGGTGTGCGCCGTCGGATGGGCGGTCAGGACGATGATGCGGTCGCCGAGGTCGATCCGCAACTCCCCCGCCACCGGGCGGTCCACCCGCACCGGCGCGATCCCGGCAGCGGCCTCCGCGCCCAGCTCGTCGGCCAGCCGGCGCCGGTAGACCTCGATGCGGGCGGCCAGCGCGTCGCGCAGGTTGGCATGGCCGACGACCGGAACCCCGTCGAAGGCGGCGTTTCCGAACAGATGGTCCGGGTGCATGTGGGTGTTGATGACGACGACCGGCGGCGTGTCGGTCCGGGCGGCGATGGTCTCGCGCAGGCGCCGGCCCAGCTCCGGCGTGCCGCCGGTGTCGATCACCGCCACGCCGCTGCCGCCGACGATGAAGCCGATGTTGGCGGTGTCGCCGCGATTGTCCGGCGCCGGTTCGGCTATGGCGCCCTGATGGACGAAGATGCCGGGCGCGATCTCCGTCACGGCGAGCGGCTCCGCCCATGCGGGTGCAGCGGTGACGACGGACACCATCGCGGCCAGGATCAGGCGCACGCCCATGCCACCCTCCCACTTGGGGTCTCCCGTCCGCCCCCCGTCCGGTCTCTGTCCTCCAGGCAATGGGCGAAGAGGCTGGCGACGGTGAGGTCGGCGGAGGTGCCGGGGTTGATGCCCTGCCATTTCAGCCTTGCGTCGAAGGCGAACAGGTGGTCGTGCCGGACGGCATCGGACGATACCGCCGCCAGTTGCCGGCGCACCTCCTGCGCCTCGGCCATCAGGCCCGCCGCCACCGCCTCCCCCTGCTTGCGCAGGACGTGGCTGTCGGGGAAGGCGGTCAGGAACTCCAGATAGACCGCTTCGGCCATCGATACGGCATCCTTGCCAACATCCTTGCCAGTGAGCGCCCGCGCACGGGCAACGCCGATCCCGAACACGTCGCGGTAGCCATCGGCATATTGGGCGGCGATGCGGTCGCGCGACTGTGCCGCGGCCATCGCGGTACGCAGATCCACCGTCGCAGGCCCGGCGACGTCATGCTCCGCCGCGCGGCCCAGCCCGCCGGGTGACGCAAGGCGGATCGCCTCAAAGGCGGCTTCGGCATCCTCCACGCTCAGCTCCTCCAGCACGGCACAAACCCTGTCGTGGAGCGGACGGGACGGCGGCATCTCCGCGGCACGGGCCAGCGGGGCGGTCAGAAGCAGGATGCCGAGGTTGGTGTTGCAGTTCACCGCCGCCCGCGTCGCCCGCACCGCCCGCAGGATCCGCTCCCCCACCGCTGCGCCCGGCCGTGCGATCTCCGGCGCCGCAACGTCCGCCGACAGCAGGAAGTCCGCCACCGTCATGCCGTGGCCGGCGGCATGCACATGGACGTTCCCGGGCTTCAGCGCCATCACCTCCGCCCGGCAGACAGCCATGAACAGCTCCGCGACGCCGGGACCCATCCCCGTCACCCCGCGAAGGACCGGTCGAGCATGCCCGACGCAAGATGCCCGCCGTGAAAGCTGCGGCCGGAGTCCAGCGCCGTCACCACAGCGCGGGCCGGCGCGAACAGCAGCGGGTCGATGGCGTAGAAATCCTTGTTCACCGCCGCGAACACCTCGGCGAAGGGGCGCCCATAGTCGCGCGATTCCGTGCTCGGCAGGCGCTTCGCCAGATCGGCCGCGTCGTCGTCCGGCCCGTCGACCAGCAGATGGACGGTGCCGCCGAACAGGATGGCGTCGTTGGTCCGCCCCATCGCCTCGACGAAGCCCTTGCCCGGCGGCGGCAGCGGTGCGACGCCGATGCCGTCGACGACGTCGTGCAGCGGGAAGCCCAGCGCATGCACCTTGTGCAGCGCGACCTCCAGCACGCGGGCGACGATCTGGACGGTGCCGGCGAGGCTCGCCGTCGGCGTCAGCACCAGGGTCAGCCGCTCCGGCGCCACCCCGCAATCGGCGGCGATCCGCTCCACCAGCGGGGCCGGCGGGACGGTGCCGCTTTCCAGAACCAGCACCGCATGGTCGCCGCTGTCGCTGTAGCCCAGTTCGTCGAACAGCGTCTCCTTGCGGGCCATGGCGCGTCCGGGGCCGGAGCCGAGCGCGAAGAAGGACCCGGCTTCGTCCTTATGCGTCAGGCTCCACCCCGCATATTGGCTGCCCAGGCAGGCGAGCACCGGGTCGGTGCTGTGCACCGCCACCTGGAAGGGCCAGCGGTCGGACTGGGTGTCGGCCTGCAGCGTCACCCGGCCGAGGCCGCCCATGCACAGCTCGGCGATGCGGCGTCCGGCCTCCAGCCCACCGGGTCGGGCAATGCCGCCATCGATGATCGTCGCACCGGCAACGCGGTCGATGCCGATCCGCAATTGCGCCGCATCGGCGACCAGTGCGGCGGCGAGCGGGGCGGAGAGTGCCGACAGGCTGGGGCGATCCTGCATCACGATGCCTTTCCGGCGATGGTCCGCGCCGCGTCCATGGCGTCCTGGAAATCGAAGGCGACGGCGGTGCCGCCGGTCTGCATCCGCTCCAGCAGATGATGCTGGACCTTGAACTTGACGTTGCCGATGGCGAGCGCGCCGATGCCGACGGCGCCCGATGCAGCGCCGGATGCGGTCGGCAAGGCAACCCCGTCGTCCTGCACGCCGACGCCCTCCACCCCGGCCGGCGGGACGGCGTTGATGTCGGCCGCCACCCGCAGGCGCTTGGCCGCACGCAGGTCCTCGGCGGACAGCACCGTGATCCCGGCCTTGCCGCAGGCCAGCACCACCTCCGCCCGCTCCAGCAGAGCCGCCTTGCCGGCGCTCGCCGTGTCGGCGCAGGACAGCGTCACTCCATAGCGGCGCCCGAACTCCTCCGCCTTGCCCTGTACGGCCGACACGCCGCGGTGGCTGACCAGGGTGACGTTGCCGCCGGCCTGGGCGGCGATCAGCCCGGCGATGCCGCCGACCACGCCGGTCGCACCATAGACCTGGACGTCCAGCCCGGTGAGACCGTCGAGCCCGGCCCGCCGCAGGGCACGCTCCACCACCGCGACCATGGCGGCGGCGGTGGTGAAGGCGCCGGAGGGGTCGGCGAAGACCGAGATCTGGAAGGGCGGGAACATCGCCTTGCGGGCCACGTCCAGCATGTCCAGCGCCATCGCCGCATCGCGCCCGCCGATGAACAGGCCGGTGCGCGCCGCGTTCTTCGGGTCGCGGGAGAACATGGCATCCTGGGTCAGGGCTTCGACCTGCGCGGTCTCGATGCCGGTGTAGGGAACCACCATGTCGATGCCGGCATCCATCGCCATGTTGACGTCGAACGGGCTGACATTCGCCAGCGGCGTGATCATGTGCAGCACGTAAGGGGCGCTCATGCCTGCCTCCCTTCTGTTGTTCACCTCTGCTATTCGCCCGCCGCCCGCCGGGCCGCAGGCACGAAGCCCGTCCCGGCGTTCAAATTCTCCACCGTCGCGCCGACGTTCCGGCCACGGCAGACCATGACCTCCAGCGGCGATCCGGCCCAGCGGCCGCGCATCTCGTCGGCCAGCCGCTCCGCCGATGCGGCATCGCCGACGATGGCGAAGCCGGTCGGCCCCCAGGAGCTCTGGCCGACGCCGGCGACCCCCTGAGCCTCCAGCCATACCAGCACCTCCGCCACCAGCGGGCTGGTGAAGCGTCCGCCCTGCGCCGGGGCGAAATGGTCGCCGACGGTGCGCTGAAGCTCGCCGACGGCCCGGCCGAACGCCTCCACGTCCCGCTCCGCAAGGGCCGGGAGTGCCACCATCAGCATCAACCGGCAGAGATGGGCCGCGGCATCCGGCGGAAAGGGCGGCAGGCGCCGGAAGGCCTCTACCTCCGGCGCGCCGTGCAGTCCGTGCCCGCCGCGGTGGAGCAGCAGCAGGATGCGCCAGTCCTCGGGAAACTCGGCCCGCGCGATCAGCGGGGGCGCCGCATCCAGCCCGCCCCGGCCGCCGTCCAGCAGCACGCCGCCCTGCTCGAAGGCTGCCAGCCCGATGCCGGACCGCGCCCCCCGTTCCAGCGCGCGGGCGAGATCGCGGGCGGCGGTGCGGCGCCCCTCCAGGCAGACCAGCGCCGCCGCGACGGCAAGGTCCGTCTGGGTGCCGGAGCCAAGCCCGACATGCGCCGGGATCGCCTCCTCCACCGTCACCGCGACCCTATCGGAAAGCCCGGCCTGCCGGCCCAGCCGTTCGATGCTGCGCCGGACACGCTCGGCGGACGGGCCGTCGACGGTCAGCCGGTCGGCCGGGCGGATGCGCAGGGTGATCGCCGGCCGGTCGATGGCGATGCCCAGGCTGCCGAAACGGCGCCCAAGCCCGCCATTGAGGTCGACGAAGCCGGCATGCAGGCGCGCGGGCGCATGGACCCGCACCTCCCCTATCCGATTGCGCTGGTGGCTCATCTGCATTCCCTTTGCGCGGGTCCCGACACAATGTTAGCGTTGCAAACAAGATTTTCCGTAGCGCGAACGAATATCCGCGCGGATTAACCCGAACGGGGTACGGATTTCCGGGGAGGAAACTGGTCATGAACGGACCCAACGGCATGTCCGGGGCCGACCATGTCCAAACATCGGGGCTTCCATACCGGGGCCGATGCTTGGGCGGTCGCCGGCGAAGACGACGGCTCATTTGAAATCAACCGCATAGGCCGCCAGCAATAGTACCTGCGGCCTATGCGGTCGACTGCGCATCCGGGTCCATTCTCCCCGGTTCATTCTCCGCTCAGGCGATTGGGGGGCCATGACCTTCCACCCCGAAATCCTCTGTCCGTTCTGCGGCCTGGGATGCGGCGACATCGGGATCGATCGGGACGATTCCGGCATCGCCCCCCGGCCCAGCGGCTGCCCGCAGGCCGACCGTCTGTTCCGCCGGCCGATGGCGGTGGCGACGGACGCCCGCATGGCCGGCACCCCCGTCGCCATGGATCAAGCCATCGCCGAGGCGGCGCGGCTGCTCGGCGCCGCGCGTGCGCCGCTGATCGCCGGATTGGCCACCGATGTCGAGGGCGTGCTCGCCGCATTGACGCTCGCCGCACGCATCGGGGCGACGGTGGACCATGAGCGGTCCGACGCCCTGTTCCGCAACCTCGCGGTCCTGCGGCGCTTCGGCTGGTCGGTCACCACGCTGGCGGAGCTGCGCAACCGCTGCGACCTCGTCCTGGTCGTCGGGCCGGATCCGGCCGCCGCCTTCCCGCGCCTGTGGGAACGCTGGGTGGCACCGGCACCGGCCTTCGTCCCTGGCGGCGGCCGGAGCGCCGTCTTCCTGGGCGGGAAACCGCTGCCCGAGACCGTGCAATGCCTTGCCGGCCAGATCGAAACGCAGGGCATGGAGGCCGACCCGCAGCCGGACCTCGCCACCCTGGTTACGAGACTGAGGACCGCACTGGCGGGCCGGACGGCGTCGAGCGATGCCCGGATGGCGGAACTGGCGGCCCGGCTGCGGGCCGCGCGCTATGCGGTGGTGGTGTGGGCGGCGGGGCTGTTCGACGGACCGCAGCCGGACCTGATCGTCGAGGGGCTGGCCCGGCTGGTCCGCACCGTCGACGGCACGACGCGCTGCGCCGGCCTGCCGCTGTCGGGTGCCGACAACCTGATCGGCGCCAACCAGGCCTGCACCTGGCGAACCGGCTTTCCCCTGCGCACCGGCTTCGACGCAGGCGCGCCCGTCCATGATCCCGACAGGTTCGACTGGCGGACACGCCTGCGCGATGCCGACGTGACGCTGTGGATCTCCGCCTTTCGGCCCGAAGTGCCGGAGTTCGGCACCAGCGGCAGCGTCATCATGCTGGCGCCGCCGGAGACGGCCATCACGCCCGAACCGGCGCTGTTCATCCCGGTGGGGACGCCGGGCATCGACCATGCCGGCGACGTGTTCCGCGCCGACAGCGTGGTGGCTCTGCATGCCGGCGCGCTGATCGACCGCGGCCTGCCCAGCGTCGCCGACGTGATCGGCCGGATGCTGGCGGCGCTGGAGCAAACCGCCGATACCAGGGAGAAGGCCGGATGCTGACGAAGCTTGCCGGCGGGCAGCTGTTCGACCCGGCCAACGGCCGGCATGGCGAGGTCGCCGACCTCTGGCTGCGCGACGACCGCATCGCCGCCGATCCGGGACCGGGTGCTGCGCCCGACGCCACCTATGACCTGACCGGAAAGGTGGTGATGGCCGGCGCCATCGACATCCACAGCCACATCGCCGGCGGCAAGGTCAACCTCGCCCGCCTGCTGATGGGGGAGGAGCACGAACACCACCGCTTCGCCGGCAGCGCCTGCGGTTGCGGCGGGGGAAGCGGCCTCGCCACCCCCTCCACCCACACGACCGGCGCCCGCTATATCGAGATGGGCTTCACCGCCGCCTTCGAGCCGGCGATGCTGGGCTCCAACGCCCGGCATGCGCATATGGAGATGGGCGACATCCCCTATATCGACACCGGCGGCTATCTGGTTCTGGGCAGCGACGATTTCCTGCTGGACCTGATCGCCACCAATGCCGGGCAGGCCGCGATCGACGACTATGTCGCCTGGATGCTGACGGCGACCCAGAGCCTTGCCGTCAAGGTGGTCAATCCCGGCGGCATCAACGCCTTCAAGTTCAACGCCCGCAGCCTCGACCTGGACGAGCCCGGACCCTATTACGGCGTCACCCCGCGCAGCGTCCTGACCGTGCTGGCCCGCGCGGTGTACGAGCTGGGACTGCCCCACCCGCTGCATGTCCATGGCTGCAACCTGGGCGTTCCCGGTAACGTCGCCACGACGCTGGACACCATCCAGGCGGCGTCCGGCCTGCCGATGCACATGACGCACATCCAGTTCCACAGCTACGACACGGAGGGCGACCGCAAATTCTCCTCCGGCGCCGCGGCGCTGGCGGAGGCGGTGAACCGGACCCCGACCCTGTCGGTGGACATCGGGCAGGTGATGTTCGGGCAGACGGTGACCGCGTCGGCCGACACCATGGCGCAGCGCCACACCGCGCCGCTGGCCCATCCGCGCAAATGGCTGGCGATGGACATCGAATGCGATGCCGGCTGCGGCGTGGTGCCGTTCCGCTACCGCGACAACTCCTATGTCAACGCGCTGCAATGGGCGATCGGGCTGGAGCTGTTCCTGCTGCTGGACGATCCCTGGCGGGTGTTCCTGACCACCGACCACCCCAACGGCGCGCCCTTCACCTTCTATCCCGAGTTGATCCGGCTGCTGATGGACCGCGATTACCGGCTGGCGAAGCTGGCGGAAATCCATCCCGACGCGCCGGCCCACACCACGCTGGGCTCGATCACCCGCGAATACACGCTGGCGGAGATCGCCGTCATGACCCGTGCAGCGCCGTCGCGCATCCTCGGCCTTGCCGACCGTGGCCATCTGGCGCCCGGCGCCTCGGCCGACGTCACCGTCTACACCGACCGGCCCGACCGCCGCGCCATGTTCGAACGGCCGGATCTGGTCTTCAAGAGCGGACGGCTGGTGGTGCGCGACGGCACGCTGGTGGCGATGGCCCAGGGCTGCACCCATGTCGTCCGCCCCGGCTTCGACGACCTGATCGAGCGCCGCATCGCCCGCCATTTCGACGAGCGCCTCGGCCTGTCCCTCAAGCATTTCCGCATCCGCGACGAGGAGATCCGCCACGGCGCCGGCCCCGTCCTCCACCCCTGCCGGCGGCGGGAGGTGCCGTGATGGCGGAGTTGCAGATCAACGGCGTGCGCATCGAGGACACCTTCGCCGAAGCCTTTCCGATGACCTACACGCGGCTGGTCATCACCGCCGACACGCCAGCCTGGGTCGATGCGGCGACCTCCAGCCTGACCGGCTTCGCCACATCCGTCATCGGCTGCGGCTGCGAAGCGGCGGTGGAACGGCTGCTGACACCGGAGGAGACGCCGGACAGCCGGCCGGGCGCCGCGGTGATGATCTTCGGCATGTCGACCGGCGACCTTGCAAAGCATGTCGTCAACCGGGTCGGGCAATGCGTCATGACCTCGCCGGGCTCGGCCTGCTATGCCGGACTTCTCGACGGTGCCAAGCGCATCCTGCTCGGCGGCGGCCTGCGCTATTTCGGCGACGGGCACCAGATCGCCAAGAAGTTCGGCGACCGCCGATTCTGGCGCCTGCCGGTGATGGATGGGGAGTTCGTCTGCGAGGACAGCGTTGCCGTGGGCAAGGGCATCGGCGGCGGCAATTTCCTGATCCTGGCCGCCAGCCACCGCCAGTGCCTTGCCGCGGCAGAGGCGGCGGTCGCGGCGATCCGGCCGCTGCCCGGCATCATCCTGCCCTTCCCCGGCGGGGTGGTGCGCTCCGGCTCCAAGGTCGGGTCGAAATACAAGGCGCTGATCGCCTCCACCAACACCCGCTTCTGCCCGACCTTGCGGGCGGTCGAACCCGAAACCCTGCTGACTCCCGATGTCGAGGCGGTGCTGGAGCTGGTGCTGGACGGCACCGACGAAACTGCCATCCGCGCCGGCATGCGCGCCGGGATCGCCGCAGCCGTTGCCGGCGGGACGGCGGCCGGCGTGCTGGCGATCACCGCCGGGAATTACGGCGGCAAGCTCGGACCGCATCACTTCCATCTGCACGAGGTGATGGCATGAGCGGCCTGTCCCTGACCTATCGCGGCGGCGCCGGCATGATGGTGGACATGTCCGCGCTGCTGCCGGAGCGGCTGGCCGGG
The DNA here is from genome assembly GCF_000283655.1 of Azospirillum lipoferum 4B. Classification (NCBI taxonomy): domain Bacteria; kingdom Pseudomonadati; phylum Pseudomonadota; class Alphaproteobacteria; order Rhodospirillales; family Azospirillaceae; genus Azospirillum; species Azospirillum lipoferum. Next base: position 702,913 of record NC_016585.1, read on the forward strand.
CTGACGACTGACGCCATCGCAGGGATGCCGCTTCCCAGCGGCGGCGGGTCGGCGAGGCTCGGCGACCTGTTCGAGCTGTCGGCCGGTGATGCGGCGGAGGGACTGCTGATCCGGCCGGGCGGCGCCATCCTGCACCGGGTCGGCGCCGGCATGACGATGGGCCGCATCCTGGTCGCGGGCGATGCCGGCAACCATGCCGGTGCCGGCATGGCCGGCGGCCTCCTGCGGATCGACGGCAGTGCCGGCGACAGCCTGGGCGGGGTGCTGCCCGGCCTGCCGTTGGGAATGCGCGGCGGGCTGATCAGCGTCGGCGGCGATGCCGGAGACCGGGCGGCCGAGCGGATGCGGCGCGGAATCGTCGTCGTCGACGGCCGGGCCGGCGCCTATGCCGCCGCCTTCATGGTCGCCGGCACGCTCGCCGTCGGGGGAGGCTGCGGTCCCCATCCGGGCTTCGGCATGCGGCGCGGCACCCTGCTGCTGGGCCGGCCGGCGAGCGCGGCGCCCGATGGCTTCGCCGACGGCGGCACGCGGGACTGGCTGTTCCTGCACCTGCTGCGCCGAGCGCTGGAGGGCACCGGAAGCTGGTTCGAGCGCGCGGGCAGCACCCGCGCCCACCGTTTCATCGGCGATCTTGCGGAAGGAGGAAGAGGTGAGATTCTGGCCGTTGTCTAGGCGACGCTCCGACTTATCGAAGGCCATAGGACGAAGGCGCCTCATCGCCGCGCTGCCGCTTGCCGGGATTCTGCTTCTGTCGCCCGCGGCGGCGGCATTGGCCCAGGATGCCGGCGGGCAGTCGATTCTGATCGGCTATCTTGGACGGCAGGAGGATCCGCGCACGCCGGCCAGTTTCCTCGAACCGGTGGCGACCGACGAGGGGCTCCAGGGCGCCCGGCTGGCTTTGGCCGACAACAACTCCACCGGAATGTTCCTGAACCAGAGCTTCCGGCTGGTGGAGCAGGTGCTGCCCCCCGACGGCGACATCGCCGCCGGGCTGAAGGCGCTGGCGGATGAAGGCGTGCGCTTCGTCGTCGCCGATCTGCCGGGCGATGCGCTGCTCGCCGTCGCCGACCGGCCGGAAGCGCGGTCGATGCTGCTGTTCAACGCCCGCGCGCCCGACGATGCGCTGCGCAACGAGCAGTGCCGGGCCAACATCCTGCACACCGCCGCCAGCCGGCGCATGCTGGCCGACGCGCTGGCGCAGTATCTCGCCTGGAAGAAATGGACGGGCTGGAGCCTGCTGACCGGCCGCGATCCCGGCGACGCGCTCTATGCCGACGCGGTGCGCCGCGCCGCCAAGCGCTTCGGCGGCCGGATCGTCGCCGAGAAGGGTTGGACCTTCGACACCGGCAACCGCCGCACCGACACCGGCGTCACCACCATCCAGTCCGACATCCCGCTCGCCACCCAGGGGCCGGACTACGACGTGCTGGTCGTCGCCGACGAGGCGGGGAATTTCGGCGACTACCTCGACGGGCGCACCTGGCATCCCCGGCCGGTGGCCGGCACCCAGGGCCTGACCGCCACCGCCTGGTCGCGGGTGAACGAGCAGTGGGGCGGCACCCAGCTGCAAAGCCGGTTCGAGAAGCTGGCCGACCGCTGGATGCTGCCGCGCGACTACGCCGCCTGGCTGGCGGTGCGCAGCGTGGGAGAGGCGGCGACCCGCACCGGCGCCGCCGGCTTCGACGACCTCGTCGCCTATCTGCACAGCGCCGACTTCGAACTGGCCGGCTTCAAGGGCGAAGCCCTGTCCTTCCGCAAATGGGACGGCCAGATGCGGCAACCCATCCTGATCGCCGGGCCGCGCATGCTGGTCTCGGTGTCGCCCCAGGAGGGTTTCCTGCACCCCGTGACGCCCCTCGATACGCTCGGCGACGACGCGCCGGAAAGCAAATGCCATTTCAACCGATGAAGAGGCGGACCACCCCATGCGTTCCTTACTGTGCACCATGCTGTTCCTCGCCGCCCCGGTCCTGATCGCCGAGCCGGTGCTGGCCGAAACCATTTTCGTATCCAACGAAAAGGACAACCAGATCGCCGTGGTCGACGGCGACAGCCTGCAGATCACCAACAAGATCAAGGTCGGCCGCCGGCCGCGCGGCATCACGCTGAGCGGCGACGGGACGCAGCTCTATGTCTGCGCCGGCGACGACAACCGTGTCGATGTGGTGGACATCGCCAGCGGCAAGGTGGTCCATTCCTTGCCCTCCGGCCCCGATCCGGAGCTGTTCGTCCTCTCCCCCGACGGCAACCGGCTGTATGTCGCCAACGAGGACGACAACATGGTGACCATCATCGACATCCCCAGCCGCAAGGCGGTCGGCAACATCCAGGTCGGGGTGGAGCCGGAAGGCATGGGGATCAGCCCCGACGGCAAGATCCTGGTCAACACCTCCGAAACCACCAACATGGCGCATTTCATCGACACCGAGAAACGCGCCGTCGTCGGCAACGTTCTGGTCGACAGCCGGCCGCGCGTCGCCCAGTTCAGCGGCGACGGCAAGCATGTCTGGGTGTCCAGCGAGATCGGCGGCACGGTCAGCGTCATCGACGCTGCCACCCGCAAGGTGGTGAAGAAGATCCGCTTCGAGGTCACCGGCGTCCGGCGCGAGGCGATCCAGGCGGTCGGCATCCAGATGACCCGCGACGGCAAGCGCGCCTTCGTGGCGCTCGGCCCCGCCAACCGGATCGCCGAGATCGACACCGAGAACTTCGAGGTGAAGCGCTACTTCCTGGTCGGCCAGCGCGTCTGGAACCTCGCCTTCTCGCCGGACGAAAAGCGGCTCTACACCACGAACGGCATCAGCAACGACCTTTCGGTGATCGACCTGGAGCGCAACAAGGTCATCAAGAGCATCCCCGTCGGTGGCGCCCCCTGGGGGGTCGTGGTCAAGCCGTGACAGGTAACGGTATCACGGAACCCGCGGCCGCAGCGCATGGTTGAGGGGAAGGGCCGGGTGCGGCGGCGGCTGTCGGCGACGGCCCGGCCCCAGGGAGGTGTAATCATGACGATGAAGCTCTCCAGCGGCCGTGCCCTGGCCTGTGCGGCCGTAATCGGTGCCGGCATACTCGGAGTGGCGGCCGTGGCCCCGCCGGCTTTTGCCCAATCCACCACCGGCACAGAGACACAGAACGCCCCGGCGGCGACCGGCGGACAATTGCCGTCGGAGTCCCTGCCCGGCCAGCGCCAGGGCGCCATCGGCGGCGCTCCGGTGCCACAGGGCAGTTCCGGCACGTCGAACGGTTCTGGAAACAGTTCCGGCAGCGGTTCCGCCACCGGCTCGACCCCCGGGGGCGGCAGTGCGGCGCCGACCGGGCAGCTGCCCGACACGTCGCTCCAGCAGCAGCGGCAGGGCACCATCGGCGGCGACCCGGTGACGCAGGGCGGCTCCGGCGGAACGGCCGGATCGACCGACAAGCAAGGACAGCAGTGACGCCATCCCGCGGCCCGATCGCAGCCGCTGCCGCAAAGATGGGGTAACGACCACCGAACGGTCATGCCTTCCCGGTCGATACCGGTGCGGCACGAAGACGGCGGCTGCGATTTCAAGGTACTCCGGAACCCTTTTGTGAGTTTGTTTTACAAACGAACAAACTGGCATAATGCCCACCGTGACCGACGCCGGAACTCGCAGACGATCCAGACGCCGCGTTACCGGCGACCTGCCCGGATTGAGCTGACAGGATCGAGCTGACCGGCGTGACCGCGTGACTGCGGCGGTCCTCCAATGATTTTCAAAAACATGGGAGAAAACGGCGATGGGCATGTGGCAGGGGTCATCCCCGAAAATCAATCGCGTGCTGGTGGGTGAGTCGCTGGTCGGCGACGGGAACGAGGTGGCCCACATCGACCTGATCATGGGGCCGCGTGGCAGTGCCGCGGAAACCGCATTCTGCAACGCACTGACCAACAACAAGGACGGTTTCACCAGCCTGCTGGCGGTCATCGCCCCCAACCTGCAGTGCAAGCCCTCGACCATCCTGTTCAACAAGGTCACGATCAAGGGCGCGGAACAGGCGGTCCAGATGTTCGGCCCGGCCCAGCACGGCGTCGCCAAGGCGGTCGCCGACTGCGTGGCCGAGGGCACCATTCCGCAGGACGAGATCGACAACATCTTTATCTGCGTCGGCGTCTTCATCCATTGGGAGGCGAAGGACAACGCCAAGATCCAGGATTACAACTACCGCGCCACCAAGGAGGCCATCGAACGCGCGGTGTCCGGCTATCCCACCGTCAAGGATCTGCTGAACCAGAAGGATGTCGCGAAGCACCCGTTCGCCGCCTGAATTTTCACCGGAATCCGCGTCCTCCGAAAGCCCCTCCCCCCTCTGCGGTGGAGGGGCTTTTTCTCTGTCGGATGGTGGTTGCCGCTTCCGGCCATTCTTGAGCCGAGCAGAGAAAAAGGACCGAATACCTTCCGTCTGCGAACCAGTCCGCTGTTACCGATACGCCGCAAAATCCGGTCTGGTGCTGACCCCTGACAAACCAGAACATTTGAAGCGAATAAAGATACGATGCGGGATTGCGCCATATCAGCGCTTAACACGTTGATTTATTCCAATTCCAATGAGGGCCGGCGGTCCGGTTCGTTTTGCATCGCACAAAGAACTAGCCAAAATTCTCAAGCTCCTATCCGTTCGGGTAGTGGTGGCGCGGAGGCATCATCGGTACCATTTCCTAATGGGCACCAAGGCAATCATGCCAATCTGCCCATTTCCAGTGGAGGAAGCAGACATGAAAACCTGGCGCAAACCGACGACCGCCGAAATCCGGGTCGGCACGGAAATCAACGCCTACGCCTGCGCCGGCCTGTAATCGGCACGGTAGCTTTCCAGTCAGAACAAGTGTTCACTTCGGCCACTCAGGCCGGCCGCGGCTCGAAATGGGCGAAGAACTGCCCTGTGCCGTCCGGCGCGCTGGCATCGTAATTCAGCGCGCAGAGTCGCAGCCGGCCGGCATCGCCCAACTCAGGCCCGGCCAGCATGCTGTGAAAGCTCTCACCGCCGAGCAAACGATGGGCGGTGGTCAGGTACAGGCGCGAAAGCCTGTGGCCCCGCATCATGGTGTCGAGCATGCGCGGCCCCGTCAGCAGATAGATGCTGCGCAGCCCCCGCCGACCGAGTTCATCGACCAGCGGCCCACCCTCCACCGACGCTCCCGATCCGACGGCCAGCACCTCATGGCCGGCGGCCCGCCACTGGGCGACACGCTCGGCCGGTGCCGCGGCGCCGGTGGCGATGACGACACGCTGGCCATGGCGCGCCGGGGAATCCGGCATCGGAAAATCCAGGCTGGCGCTGGCGATGACCAGGGCCGGCTGGGGCGCCAAGCCGTTGTCGGCCCGCCATCGGGCGAGGTCCCGCGTCGCCTCCTGCGTCCCCACCTGCAGCACATCGTCCAGCCGGCCGGCCGCCAGATCACGCAGATACCCGCCATGGGTGACGAAGCAATCCGCCTGCGCCTGGAGTTCCTGGAACAGCCGGAAGTCGTTGCCGCTGACCAGCCCGGCGGGCAGCCGGCTTTCCCCGGTGGCGGGGTCGCGCAGGGCGATGCGCCCGTCCAGGCTGGCGACGAAGCTGGCATAGACCAACGGCCTCCCGGCACTCCCCCGCTCATGCAGGCGGTGGGCGAGATAGGCGCCGTCGAGCGCGATCTCCTCCGGCGGGCCGGGGAACAGCCGCAGCATGCGGGCGGTCATTGCGGCACCCGCGATGCGGCGGCCTCGACGCGGGCAAGGAAATCCGCCGCCAGCGCGTCGGCGATATCGGCGTCGCTGACCGTTTGGAGCCCCTGCCATGCCGGCATCGAATTCACCTCCAGCACCATCCAAGTCCCTTCATTAAAGGGGGCGGCAATCAGATCGACCCCGGCATAGTCGGCGCCCACCGCCGCCGCGGCACGCACCGCCAGCTCGGCCACCGCCCCGTCCGGCGCCATGGCTTCGCAGCGCCCGCCCTGATGGACATTCGTGATCCAGCTGCGGCCGTGGCGGATCATCGCCGCCACCGCGCGCCCTCCCACCACGAAGACCCGGCAGTCGCGCCACTCGCCGTCGCGGCGGGGCGGAACGAAGGGCTGCAGGTAATAGACGCCGGCCATGGCCTCGGGTTCCGGCAGGTCTTCCGGCCGCGGCAGGCGGCGCAGGCCGCGCCCCTGGGCGCCGAACAGCGGCTTCAGCACGCAGTCCGGCCAAGCCTCCACCACCGCGCGAGCCGTCGCGGCATCCTGCACGGTGACGGAGGGCGGCGTCGGCAGGCCGGCACGGGCCAGCAGGAAGCTGGTCATGCTCTTGTCCACGCAAGCTTCGATGGCACGGGCGGAGTTGTAGACCGGCACCCCCAGCCGGTCGAGCGCGTGAAGCACCCCCAGCCGCAGCGTCACCTGTTCGAAGCTGCCCTGCCCGACCACCCGCATGAAGGCGCCCGCCGGCAGCGCATCGCCAAATCCCGGCAGCAGCAGCCCCGTCGCCGTCCGCCCGACGGCGAAGCCGCAGGCGCTCAGTGGCACGCGGCGGCATTCGACGCCGCGCCGCGTCATCGCCTGTTCCAGCCTTGCCGCGTGCCAGTCGGCACCATCGGTGAACAGGGCGACCACGCCGCTCATGCCGCCTCCGCCAGGGCATGCCGCCGGAACAGCTCCCGCGCGCGCCGGCCGGCAAGGCGACGGGCCTCCGCCGGGTCGGCAGCATCGGCCAGAACCGTGCAGAGCGGCGCTCCCGCCGGGATGTGGGCCGGCGTGCCGGGACGGTCGGCGGTCCAGTCCGGCCAGCGCATGCAACCGTCCAGCAGGACCGGCGTCCGCGCATAGACGACCATGGCGGCGCGGCAGCCGGCCAGCGCCGGCAGAGCCTGCGGAAGCTCCGCGGTGCAGGCGGCCATGTGCAGGCCCAGCAGGCCCGGCATCGGCGCACGGTCGAACAGGTCGAGCGTCGCCCCGGGCCGCGGGTTGATCTCCAGCAGGCACCAGCCGTCCGGTCCGGCCAGGAAATCGGCGCTGTTGAGCCCGACCAGCCCGACCTCCGCGGCGATCCGCGAGACGGCGGCGGTCATGGCCGCGGCAAACCCCGCATGGATCGGCGCCACCGGCAAGGGGCCAACCGCGCCGCCATAGCGAAAGGGCTGGCGGGGTGCCGGGGCCACCCATTGCCGGCTGAATCCAACCGGCAGAACGCGCCGGCCATCGGCCAGGAACAGCAGGGACACCGGACGCCCCGGCATGCGGCGCTGGAGGTAATGTCCGGCCGGCAATCGGTGACTCCGCCGATCCGCCGGCCGGATATGCCCGCCGCCGCTGGCACCGGCGCGCTTCATCAGCCATCGCCCGCCATCGTCCGGCGGCGAGGTGGCGATCTCCGGATGCGGGATGCCGAGGCGGGCGAGCAGTGCGGCGAAGGCAAACGGGTCCTTCAGCCTCGCCACCGTCCCCGCGGCGTTGCCGAGGACCGGCCGGTCGCGCTCCAGCGCCGCCAGCAGCTCCGGCCTATCCTCGAACCCGGCGCCATAGACCAGCGGCACCCCGCGCAGATCGGGCGCCGCCAGGGCGCGCCGCAGCGCCGGGCCGAGAAGGTGCAGCCGCCTTGACGGCAGGGCGAGACAGCGGTCGGCCATGGCCGCGGTGTCCGCGTCGGCGAACAGGTCGAGGGCCGTTACGCCCAGCCCGCTGCGGCGTGCACTGGCCGCCAGCGCCCGCGCCGACAGCGCCACCACCAGGACATCACTCTTCGGGAGTATGGTCGGGGTCAAGCTCACGTCCCGGCGCGAAAGCGCCTTGAACATTCATTCGCAATCCCAACAATCATGCGGCAAAGCCATCTTTGCAATCACCCTTCCGAACAACGGCGCGTGCCGCCCTTCCGGCGCCCTTTCGGGTGAAGACGGGGGTGCGGCCCGTGGAAAGACAGTTGGGGGAAGACAGTTGGGGAAGACAGGATGTTCGAGGCCGTGGTTCTACCGGTAGCTCCGTCGATTCCCGCAATTCAAGAATCCGCCGCCGGGGCTGTGGCCGCCCTGGCCGTGGAGGACCTCAGCCACAGCTTCGGCAAGCGCGTGGCACTCGACCATGTGTCCTTCACCGTGCCGCCGGCCGGCTTCACCATGCTGCTGGGGCTGAACGGCGCGGGCAAGACCACGCTGTTCTCGCTGATCACCCGGCTCTATTCCAGCCGCAGCGGCGACATCCGCATCTTCGGCTTCGACCTGCGGCGCCAGCCGACCCGCGCGCTGGAGCGCATCGGCGTGGTGTTCCAGCAGCCGACGCTCGACCTCGACCTCACCGTGCGGCAGAACCTGCGCTACCATGGCGGCCTGCACGGCATGCGGCCATCGGACTGCGAAGCCCGCGCGCGGGAGGAGCTGGCCCGCATCGGACTGTCCGACCGCGCCGACGACAAGGTCCGCGCCCTGTCCGGCGGGCAGCGCCGCCGCGTGGAGATCGCCCGCGCCCTGCTGCACCGCCCGAACCTGCTGCTTCTCGACGAGCCGACCGTCGGGCTGGACGTGGACTCGCGCCGCCACATCCTTGCCCATGTCCGCGCGCTCTGCCGCGAGCAGGGCCTCGCCGTGCTGTGGGCCACCCACCTGATGGACGAGGCGGCGGACGAGGACTCCGTCGTCGTGCTGCACCAGGGCCGTCTGCGCGCCTCCGGCAGTGTCCGCACGGTCTGCGCCGAAACCGGCACCGACGCCCTGCCCTCCGCCTTCGCCGCCCTGACGGCGGGGGAGCGCCGGCCATGAGCGCCGCCACCTACTGGTACTGCCTGCGCAGCATCATCGTACGAGAAGGACTGCGCTTCCTGCACCAGCGCGAGCGCTTCTTTGCCGCACTGGTCCGGCCGCTGGTCTGGCTGGCGATCTTCGCCGTCGGCTTCCGCGCCGTGCTGGGCGTGTCGATCATCCCGCCCTACGAGACCTACATCCTCTACGACGAATATGTCGTGCCCGGTCTGGTCGCGATGATCCAGCTGTTCAACGGCATGCAGAATTCCCTGTCGATGGTCTACGACCGCGAGATGGGCAGCATGCGGACGCTGCTGGTCAGCCCGCTGCCGCGCTGGTACCTGCTGGTCGCCAAGCTGCTGGCCGGTGTCGCGGTGTCCATCGCGCAGGTCTATGTCTTCCTCGGCATCGCTTGGCTGTGGGGGGTGGAGCCGCCGCCGCTGGGCTACCTCGCCGCATTGCCGGCGCTGGTGCTGAGCGGGCTGATGCTGGGGGCGCTGGGCCTGCTGCTGTCGTCCTTCGTCAAGCAGCTGGAGAATTTCGCCGGGGTGATGAACTTCGTCATCTTCCCGATGTTCTTCGCCTCCTCCGCCCTCTACCCGCTCTGGCGGATTCGGGAAGGCAGCCCGACCCTGTACCTGATCGCCGCCTACAACCCCTTCACCCAGGCGGTGGAGCTGATCCGCTTCAGCCTGTATCTCCGAGTCGACGTCACCGCCCTGCTGTCGGTGGCCGGCTGCCTCGCGCTGTTCCTCGGCGCTGCGGTGCTGGCCTATGATCCGGGTCGCGGTTTCTGGGCGAGACGGGGCGGACCGGCGGAGCAGGCCTGATCGCACGACCGCAAGCTCGACCTTTTACCCCTTTCGGATTACCGCTTTTTTGTAACAATCACTCATTATTTCGATTCGTTCGAAAACTTTCGAACGGCGTCGGAAAATAATCTTCACAGACTATCTTTATTTGAGCAAACTGACTGTCAGCATCTCCAACATAATGCGGGGCAGTTCAGAACCCCGCCAAGGGCCGTGCTCCGGCACTTGATACCGGCACGCCTGAATGCCGGCCCCACTTGGATTCGGAACCTTGGGTGTCGCGATGGCACCCCCGACGCCGCCCGATCGACATCACGCGCCAACGATGGAGGGAGACCGCCCTCTCAAAAGACCGATTCACCGACACCGCCGCCTGTCGCTGCACAGTCTCCGGGACCACGAACCACCCCTTAAAAAAACGGGAGGAAACAGATGAACCCCTTTGTGCGCTGTCTGCTCGTCACCGCCGCGATCCAGGCGGCCACCGCCACGGTCGCCTATGCCAACGAAGACACCCTGAAAAACCAGAAGGATCCGGCCAACTGGGCGATGCAGCTCGGCAACTATGCCGGCCAGCGCTACAGCACGCTCGACCAGATCACCCGCGACAACGTGAAGAACCTCCGGCCGGTCTGGCAGTTCTCCACCGGCGTGTTGCGCGGACACGAGGGCGGTCCCGTGGTGATCGGCGACACGATGTACATATCGACGCCCTTCCCCAACATCGTCTATGCGCTGGACCTGAACGACAACGGCCGCATCAAGTGGAAGTATGAACCCAAGCAGGACTCCGCCGTCATCCCGGTGATGTGCTGCGACACCGTCACCCGCGGCGTCGCGGTGGCCGGCAACAAGGTCTTCCTGGGTCAGGCCGACAACACGCTGGTGGCGCTGGACGCGCAGAGCGGCAAGGTGCTGTGGTCGGTCAAGAACGGCGATGCCAGCAAGGGCGAGACGCTGACCGCGGCCCCGATGGTCGTCAAGGACAAGGTCTATGTCGGCATCAGCGGCGGCGAGTTCGGCGTCCGCGGCCATCTGACCGCCTACGACATCAACAGCGGCAAGATGGTGTGGCGGGCCTATTCGACCGGTCCCGACAAGGACGTGATGATCGACCCGCAGAAGACGCTGATGATGGGCAAGCCGATCGGCGAGCCAGACCTCGGCATCAAGACCTGGCCGGCCGACCAGTGGAAGATCGGCGGCGGCACCACCTGGGGCTGGTACACCTACGACCCCGACCTGAACCTGATCTATTACGGCACCGGCAACCCGGGCACCTGGAATCCGGCGCAGCGCGCCGTCAACAACGACCGGGCCAAGAGCGACAACAAATGGTCGATGACCATCTTCGCCCGCGATGCCGATACCGGACAGGCGAAGTGGGTGTTCCAGAAGACGCCGTTCGACGAGTGGGACTATGACGGCGTGAACGAGAACATCCTGGCCGACATCAACATCGGCGGCCAGCAGCGCAAGGTCCTGGTCAACATGGACCGCAACGGCTTCGGCTATACGCTCGACCGCAACACCGGCGAGCTTCTCGTCGCGAAGAAGTTCGATCCGACCGTCAACTGGGCGACCGAGATCGACATGGCGACCGGCCGGCCCAAGGTCGTCGACAAATACAGCACCTTCGCCCAGGGCGAGGACACCAACACCACCGGCGTCTGCCCGGCGGCGCTGGGTTCGAAGGACCAGCAGCCGGCGTCCTACTCGCCGGACAGCGGCCTGCTCTATGTGCCGACCAACCACATCTGCATGGATTACGAGCCGTTCAAGGTGGAGTATTCGGCCGGCCAGCCCTATGTCGGCGCGACGCTCAGCATGTATCCGGCCCCCGCCTCGCATGGCGGGATGGGCAACTTCATCGCCTGGGACCCGGCCGCCGGCAAGGTCGTCTGGTCGAAGCCGGAACGCTTCGCGGTGTGGAGCGGTGCACTGACGACCAAGGGCGGCGTCGGCTTCTACGGCACGCTGGAAGGCTATCTGAAGGCCTTCGACCTGCGTGACGGCAAGGATCTCTACAACTTCAAGACGTCGTCCGGCATCATCGGCAACGTCAACACCTACACGCACAAGGGCAAGCAGTACATCGCGGTGCTGTCGGGTGTCGGCGGCTGGGCCGGCATCGGGCTGGCCGCCGGGCTGACCGGCGCACAGGAAGGCCTTGGCGCCGTCGGCGCGCACAAGTCGCTGGGCGAATACACCCAGCTCGGCGGCACGCTGACCGTCTTCGCCCTCCCCGACAACCAGTAACCGGCAAGCTTGTCGCCGTCCCCCGATCGGGGCGGCGACAAGCCCCTTTTCATGCCGATGGCAAGCCACGAACAAAGGCAGTGGGGAGAGACAGTGAGATGCCCAAATACCTGATCGGGCTGTGTGCCGCTCTTGGGTTCACCGCAACAATGGCCCTCGGCAGCGCGTTCGGCCAGCAGGAAGCGAAGGTCGCCGAACCGGAAGAGCTGGTGAACGACGAAGGGGTGCCGCTCTATGCGGTGCGGGACGGAAAGGTGGACCAGGGGACCTACAACGGATATCGGCGCTATGCCTCGTCCTGCCATGTCTGCCACGGGCCGGACGGGCTGGGATCGTCCTTCGCCCCGGCCCTGACCGACTCGCTGAAGCGGATGGATTACTGGCAGTTCACCGACGTGGTGACCAACGGCCGCACCAACTTGGGGGCCACCGGCGACCGGGTGATGCCGACCTTCGGCACCGATCCCAACGTGATGACGAATCTCGCCGACATCTACCGGTATCTCAAGGCCCGTTCCGACGAGAAGATCGGCCGCGGTCGGCCCGAGCGGTTCAAGTCGGCCTCGTGAGTCCGGCATGATCCGCAGGTCCGCTCGTTCCTTGATGCTGGCCTTCATGCTGGCCGCCGTGCTCTGTGCGGCGGCCCCCGCCGGCCGCCCGGCCTTTGCTGCGGAAGGCATCCCGATGGAGGTGCTGCGCGTCTGCGCCGACGCCAACCTGCTTCCCTTCTCCAACGACCGGCAGGAGGGGTTCGAGAACCGCATCGCCAAACTGATCGCCGACGAGCTGAAGGTTCCGCTGGCCTTCACCTGGTGGCCGCAGACCATCGGTTTCGTCCGCAACACGCTGCGCACCCGGCAATGCGATCTGGTGATGGGGACGGCGGTCGGCGAAGAGCTGATGCAGAACACCAACCCCTATTACCGGTCCACCTACGCGCTGGTCTACCGCAAGGATTCCGGGATCACCGCGAAGACGCTGGCCGATCCGTCGCTGCAGGGGGCGCGCATCGGCGTCGTCGCCCGCACGCCGCCCTCCGCGGTGATGCTGCGCCACGGGCTGACCAACCTGGAACCCTACCAGCTCGACACCGACACGCGCGCCCACCACCCGGCCCAGCAGGCGGTGGAGGATGTCGCGGCGGCCCGCACCGACGCCGCCATCGTCTGGGGTCCCATCGCCGGCTTCTTCGCCGCCCGGCAGTCCGTGCCGCTGGCGGTCGTGCCGCTGAAGGACGAACCGGGCGCTTCACCCTTCCAATACATGATCTCCATGGGCATCCGCCTGGACGAGCCGGACTGGCGCCACTGGCTGAACGACTTCATCGTCCGCCGCCAGGGCGACATCGACCGCATCCTTGCCGAGTACCATGTCCCGCTCGCCAACGCCGACGGATCGATCCGGGCCGAGGTGCCGGAACCGGACGGCTACCGCATGGCCGACTACCGCGCCCCCACGCCTCCCGCCCTGCGCGGCGCCGAAACGGTGGGACCGGAGGAGGTCGAGCGGCTGGCCAAGGCCGGCGCCGTCCTGGTCGACGTGCTGCCCACCCCGCCGAAGCCCGACGGGCTGGCACCGGGAAGCCGCTGGGTCCCGCCGCCCCATCGCAGCCTGCCGGGAGCCCACTGGCTGCCGAATGTCGGCTACGGCGCGCCCTCGGCCGATCAGGAGGCCTATTTCCGCAACAGCCTGGAGGCGCTGACCGCCGGCGACCGCAAGCGTCCGCTGGTGGTGTTCTGCCAGCCGGATTGCTGGATGAGCTGGAATGCCGCCAAGCGGGCGGTGGCGCTCGGCTATCGGGCGGTCAAATGGTATCCGGCCGGCACCGACGGCTGGGCGGCCGCGGGCCGCGACCTCGTCACGGTCGAGCCCGAACCGGGGTTCGAGACGCGGCCCGAACCCAAGATGGCGAACTGAGTGCTGCCCTCAGGACAGAAGCGCCGACAGCATGCGCGCGATCTGGCCGAGCCGCTGTTCGATGCGGGCCGGCTGCTCGCACACCGCGGTCTGGGCCCGGCGGCGGTCGTCGAGGATGCGGCGGTCCCAGGCGATGGCCGCCTTGGCCTCCTGCGCACGGGCGGCGTCGCCCGACGCGGCATCGAGGTCGCGCAGGGCGGCGGCGATGCGCTCGCGCAGGGCCCGCTGATGCTGGGCATACCGCTCGATGGAGGCGATGGCGGCGGTGCGCTGGCGGTCCAGCGTCTGGAAGGTCCCGGCGAAGACCAGCGCCAGCTTGCGGTCATGCTCCTGCTCCGCCCCCTTCCGCACCGGGCCGGCCAGCGCGTTCGCTTCCGGTTCCAGGCTGGCGGGATCGATGCTGTCGTCGGCCGCGCGCCGGACCAGGGTGGCGATGGCGGCATCGCGCTGCCACTCGTCCCCCAGCCCGTCGATCGACGGGCCGTCCCAGACCGAAGCCGGCGACAGGGCCGGGACCAGAACCTGCGGACAGGGCCAGTCGGGATTCTTCGAATCCAAGGAAGCCGTTTGGGCTGCCGCAAGGGCTGGCGAGCCTGCGATCAGTGCCGCGGCGAGCGCCGCAGCGGAAATGGAAGAAAATCGATGCATGCCCAGAATGATGGCAACACCAACGATCCGGCGCAATCGGAACCGCTGCGCAAAAGGGGAAGCCCGATGGATCATGCGGGGAGGAGGATCGGAGCCGCTATGATCGCAGGGCTCGCCCTCTGTCCGGCACCGGGCTTTACGGGCGCCGCAGCCGCGTCGGCGCGGACGCTGGTGCTCGATCTGGAGCTTGAGGACAGCAGCGGCGAACCCCGGTCGACGGAGCATGCGGAGCGTCTGAAACGGGTCAGTGCCGAACTGCGCCGGGCGCTGGACGCCAAGGGCTATGACGTGATCGACGATGCCGCCACGGCCGGGCTGGTACCTCCGGGAACACAGATCCGGACCTGCAACGGCTGCGAGACCGACATCGCGCGTGCCGCCGGTGCCGATCTGGTCGTGTTCGGCGTGGTCCGCAAGGTCAGCAGCCTGATCCTGTGGATCGCCGTGGCGGTCGAGGATGTCGGCACCGGCCAAGCGGTGACGACGGCACGCGGCGACATCCGCGGCGACAATGCCGCCGCCTGGTCGCGCGGCGTCGCCTGGCTGGTCGAACACCGGCTGGCGAAGCATGCGCCCGTCAAGCAATGAGCCGGGTGGTGAGCCGGGCGGCTCCAAGAAGGACAGGCGACAGGGAGGCCCCAGACAATGCCGGACGATTCACAGAGCGGCTACCTCACCATCATGAACGTCCTGCGGCCGCCGCCGGCCAGCGCCGTCATGCGCCGCTACGACCTTGTGCTGCGCGATTATGTCGGGGAGTTCCGCATCGGCGTCTGGGACCATGAGAAGACGCGGACCCAGCGCGTGCGCGTCAGCCTGACCGTCACGGTCGAGGTGCCGAACCGGCCCTTCGTCGACGATCTCGACGCCGTCGTCTCCTACGAGTACCTGATCCAGGGCGTCGAGGCCTTCCAGCAAAGCCCACACATTCAGCTGCTGGAGGTCCTGGCCGAAAAGCTGCTTGCCCTTTGCCTGTCGCCGCCGCAAGCGGTCTTCGCCCGGGTCCAGGTGGAAAAGCTGGAGATCGTCCCACAAGCGGCAGGCGTCGGCGTGGTATTGACCGGTGCGCGGGACCAGTCACAATGAACAGGGTCGCAATCAATGGGGATACGATGACCGGAATTCGGGTCGTCAAGCCGGGCGGCGGCCTGTGGAACGGCGCTGCCCTGCGCCCCTGGCTCGTTACCCTCGCGGCGGAACGGGAGGCGGCATGGCCCGGCACATCCTATTCCTGACCGGCTCCCTGGCTGAGAGCCGCTTGCGTCAGGTTCTGGACTCGCTCGCCCCCCTGCCCTTCGAGGCGACCGTCGTCAATCTCGGCGTCAAGGTCGCGGCGCTCGCCACCACCGAGATCGTGCTGCGGCGGCTTGACTCCGCGCGCGGGGCCGACCTGATCCTGCTACCCGGCCGGTTCCGCGGCGACATCGACGCCCTCACCAATCATTTCGGCGCGGCGGTGGAGCGCGGCCCCGACGAGCTGGAGGATCTGCCCCAATACTTCCAGCGGCAGGCCCGCCCGCTCGACCTCAGCCGGCACGACACCCGCATCTTCGCAGAGATCGTCGACGCGCCCTCGCGCGACACCGCCGCCATCCTCGCCAAGGCGGCGGAGCTTCGCGCCGACGGTGCCGACGTCATCGACCTCGGCTGCCTGCCCGACACGCCTTTCCCGCATCTGGAGGAGGCCATCGGCGCACTGCACGACGCCGGCTTTGCCGTCAGCGTCGATTCCCTGAACCCGGAGGAACTGCTCCGCGCCACGACGGCCGGTGCCGACTATCTGCTCAGCCTGACGGAGGAGACGGTCCACCTCGCCGACGAGGGCGATGCGGTGCCGGTGCTGATCCCGACCACCCCGCCGGATCTCGACAGCCTGGGACGCGCCGTCGATGCCATGACCCGCCGCGGGCGGCGCTTCCTGGTCGATCCGATCCTGGAGCCGATCCACCACGGCTTCACCGATTCCCTGCTGCGCTACCGCACCGTGCGGGAGCGCTGGCCCGACGCCGAAATCCTGATGGGCATCGGCAATGTGACCGAGCTGACCGACGCCGACACGTCCGGCATCACCGCGGTGCTGATGGGGGTGGTGTCCGAACTTCGGATCGGCAATGTCCTGGCGGTGCAGGTCAGCCCGCATTGCCGCCGCGCCATCCGCGAATTCGATGCGGCGCGGCGCCAGTTCTTCGCCGCCCGCACGGCGCACAGCATGCCGCGCGGCTTCGGCAACGGCCTGCTCTGTCTGCGCGACCGCCGCCCCTTCGTCCGCGACGCCGCCCAGATCGCCGAGACCGCCGCGCAAATCCGCGACCCCAATTACCGGGTGGAGGTCAGCGCGGAGGGCATCCATCTCTACAACCGCGACGGCCATCACCGCGCCACCGATCCGTTCGACCTGTTCCCGACGCTCGATCTTGGAACCGACACCGGCCACGCCTTTTATCTGGGGGTGGAACTGGCGCGGGCGCAGATCGCGTGGCAGCTCGGCAAGCGCTACGCCCAGGACAGCGAATTGCGCTGGGGTGTCGCGACGGACGAGCCGCAGGACGACCCCACAGGCTTCCACGCCATCGGCCCGACCAAGCGAGGCGGCTGAGCCATGCCCCTGATCCGCGAGACCATCATCACCACCACCGGCGCCGACGGGCAGCCCCATGTGGCGCCGATGGGGGTGACGGTGGAGTGGGACGGCGACGGGGAGCGCTTCATCCTGGCGCCGTTCCGGCCGTCACGGACGCTCGACAACCTGCTCGCCCGCCGTTGCGCCGTCGTCAACCACACCGACGACGTCCGGGTCTTCGCCGGCTGCATCAGCGGACGCCGCCGCGACTGGCCGACCGTTTTGGCGGAGCGGATCGACGCGCCCCGTCTGGCCGACTGCCTGTCGCATGAGGAGATCGTGGTGGCGGAGGTGGAGGACGACCCGGTCCGCCCGCGCTTCCATTGCCGCACCATCCATGCCGCGACGCGTGGCCGCTTCCGCGGCCACAACCGGGCGCAGGCGGCGGTGATCGAGGCGGCGATTCTGGTCAGCCGGCTGCACATGCTGCCCGCCGACAAGATCGAACGGGAGGTCGAATACCTCTCCATCGCCATCGGCAAGACCGCCGGCCCGCATGAGTTGGAGGCCTGGGGCTGGCTGATGGACCGCATCGCCGCCCACCGCGCGGAGAACAGCTCATGACCGGATGGCTCGCCAGCGTCGCGACCGCGGCGGAAATCCCCCTGATCCTGCCGGCAGGCCCCGACTTCCTGGACCTGAAGGACCCCGCCGCCGGGGCTTTGGGAGCGTGGGCGGTGGAAGACATCGCCGCGACGGTGCGCGAACTGGCGGCCCTGCCCGGACGCCCGCGGCTGAGCGCCACCATCGGCGACCATCCGATGCGGCCCGAGGCGGTGGAGCCGGCAGCCCGCCGGATCGCCGCGACCGGGGTGGATTTCGTCAAGATCGGCTTCGCGCCGGATGGAGCGCCCGACCGCTGCATCGACGCGCTGGCTCCGCTGGCGGCGGACGGGGTGCAGCTGGTCGCCGTGCTGTTCGCCGACCTCTGGCCGCCGGACCCCGGCTGTCTGCCCATCGACCGGCTGTCCGCCGCCGGCTTTCGCGGGGCGATGCTGGATACCGCCGGCAAGCGCCACGGGCTGCGCCATTACTGGCACGATGCGCAGCTGTCCAGCTTCGTCTGCTGCGCACGGGCGCACGGGCTGCTGACCGGGCTGGCCGGGTCGCTGCGGGTGGCAGACATCCCGGCCCTCTCCTCCCTGTCGCCCGATTACCTCGGCTTCCGCGGCGCGCTCTGCGGCGGGAAGCGCACCGCGGGCATCGACCCGCAGGCGGTGGCGAGGGTCGCCGCCGCCATCACCTGCTTACCCGGGGCTACTCCGCCGCCTCGGCCATCTCTGCCCTCTCGATCTTGATCGCGCAGTATTTGAACTCCGGGATCTTGCCGAAGGGATCGAGCTGGGGGTTGGTCAGCACATTCGCCGCCGCTTCCGCATAGGCGAAGGGGATGAAGACCAGCCCGACCGGCATGCGGTCGTCGATGCGGGCCTTCAGCCGGATCGTGCCGCGGCGGCTCGACACCAGCATGTAATCGCCGGTCCTCATTCCGGCGCGGGTCAGGTCGTGCGGGGAGACATAGGCGACCGCCTCCGGCTCCACCGCGTCGAGCACGCTGGACCGCCGGGTCATCGATCCGGTGTGCCAATGCTCCAGCTGGCGGCCGGTGGTGAGCACCAGCGGATAGTCGAGATCCGGCGTCTCCGCCGGGTTGATCGGCCGCGCCGGCACGAAGCGCCCGCGCCCGGTCTTGGTCGGGAAGCCGTTGCCGAAGACGATGTCGTGGCCGGGCTGGTCCGGGCCGTCCACCGGATAGGTGACGGAGCCCTCGCGCTCCACCCGCTCCCAGGTGATGTTGGCGAGCGACGGCATGGCGCCGACCATCTCCGCGAACACCTGCGATACGTGGGTGTAGGTCCAGTTCAGCCCCAGCCCCCGCGCCATGTCCTGGATGATCCACAGATCCTGCCGCGCCTCGCCCGGCAGCGGCACCGCCGCGCGGCCCATCTGGACCTGCCGGTTGGTGTTGATGACGGTGCCGTCCTTCTCCGGCCAGGCCGAGGCCGGCAGCACCACGTCGGCGTATTTGGCCGTCTCGGTCAGGAAGATGTCCTGCACCACCAGATGGTCCAGCATGGCCAGCGCCTCGCGGGCGTGGGTCACGTCGGGGTCGGACATCGCCGGGTTCTCGCCCTCGATGTAGAGCCCCTTGATCCGGCCGTCATGGACGGCGTCCATGATCTCGACCACCGTCAGGCCGCGCTTGCCGTCCAGCTTGGTGCCCCAATAATTTTCGTAGAAGGACTGGACCTCCGGATCCTCGACCGACTTGTAGTCGGGGTAGAACATCGGGATCAGGCCGGCGTCGGACGCGCCCTGGACGTTGTTCTGGCCGCGCAGCGGATGCAGGCCGGTGCCGGGGCGGCCGATCTGGCCGGTGACCAGCGACAGCGCGATCAGGCAGCGGCTGTTGTCGGTGCCGTGGATGTGCTGCGACACGCCCATGCCCCAGAAGATGATCGACGCCTTGGACCGTGCGAACAGCCGCGCCACCTCGCGCAGGGTGGCGGCGGGAATGCCGCAGACCTTCTCCATCTCCTCCGGCGGGTAGTTCTTGACCGTCTCGGCCAGCGCCTCGAAATCCTCGGTGTTGGCCTGGACATACTGGCGGTCGTACAGCCCCTCCGCGATGATGGTGTGG
This sequence comes from Azospirillum lipoferum 4B, assembly GCF_000283655.1. Lineage (NCBI taxonomy): Bacteria > Pseudomonadati > Pseudomonadota > Alphaproteobacteria > Rhodospirillales > Azospirillaceae > Azospirillum > Azospirillum lipoferum. The sequence continues at coordinate 722,522 of NC_016585.1, forward strand.
AGGATGGCGTTCAGCATCGACACGTCACGGCCCGGCGTGAACTGCAGCATGTGCGTGGCGTGGCGCGCCATGGCGAGCCCGCGCGGATCCATGACGATCAGCTTCGCCCCACGCTCCGCCGCGTTCTTGAAGAAGGTCGCGGCGACGGGATGGTTCTCGGTCGGGTTGGCGCCGATGATGACGATGACCTCGGCATCCTCCGCCGCCATGAAGGGCGCCGACACCGCCCCCGACCCGACGCCCTCGATCAGCGCCGCCACCGACGAGGCGTGGCAGAGCCGGGTGCAATGGTCGACGTTGTTGGTGCCGAAGCCGGTGCGCACCAGCTTCTGGAACAGATAGGCCTCCTCGTTCGACCCCTTGGCCGATCCGAAGCCGGCCAGCGCGTTGCCGCCGCGCTCGTCGCGGATCTTGCGCAGGCCCCCGGCCGCCACCGCCAGCGCCTCGTCCCAGCTCGCTTCACGGAAATGGGTGAAGGGGTTCATCGGGTCGATGTCGACGTCGTGCTTCGACACCCCCTCCTTGCGGATCAGCGGCACCGTCAGACGGTCGCCGTGATGGGCGTAATCGAAGCCGAAACGACCCTTCACGCAGAGCCGGTTCTGGTTCGACGGGCCATCCTTGCCATCGACGGCGACGATCCTGTTGTCCTTGATCTTGTAGGTCAGCTGGCAGCCGACGCCGCAATAGGGGCAGACGGAGTCCACCTCGCGGTCGGGCGCATTGGTGTAGACGCCCTTCTCGTCCACCAGCGCCGCCGGCATCAGCGCGCCGGTCGGGCAGGCCTGCACGCACTCGCCGCAGGCCACGCAGGTGGACTGGCCCATCGGGTCGTCGAAATCGAAGACGATCTTTTCCAGATGCCCGCGCGCCGCCATGCCGATGACGTCGTTGACCTGGACCTCGCGGCAGGCGCGGACGCACAGGTTGCAGTGGATGCAGGCGTCGAGCTGGACCGCCATCGCCGGGTGCGACATGTCGTCGGTCTTGTTCGGCCGGTCCACGGTGGGAAAGCGGCTGCCGGCGATCTCGACCTTGTCGGTCCATTTCCAGAAGGTGGAGTTGGGATCATGCGCGGTCTCCCGCTCCGGCTGGTCGGCCAGCAGCAGTTCGAAGACCAGCTTGCGCGAGGACTTGGCCCGCTCCGATGCGGTGCGCACGGTCATGCCAGGCTTGGGCTTGCGGATGCAGGAGGCGGCGAGCACGCGCTCCCCCTCGATCTCCACCATGCAGGCGCGGCAGTTGCCGTCGGGGCGATAGCCCGGTTCCGGCCGGTGGCAGAGATGCGGAATCTCGGTTCCCAGGCGGGTGGCGACCTGCCAGATCGTCTCGCCGTTGCGTGCCTCGACCTCGGCGCCGTCCAGGGTGAAAGTGATGCCGTGGGACATGTCGGTCTCCTTACCCCTGCGATCCGGTTGCGCCCTGGGCCGAGCCTTGGGCCGTGCCCTGGCGCGACACGAAGTCGTCGCGGAAATGCTTCATCACCAGCTTGATCGGGTTCATCGCCGCCTGACCCAGGCCGCAGATCGACGCGTCGCCCATGACGGTGGCGAGCGCGGTCAGCAGTTCCTCGTCCCATTCGGGCTCGCTGATCAGGCGCACGGCCTTCTCGGTGCCGACCCGGCAGGGCGTGCATTGGCCGCAGCTCTCATCCTCGAAGAATTTCAGCAGGTTGAGCGCCACGTCGCGCATGTTGTCCTTGTCGGACAGCACGACCACGGCGGCCGAGCCGATGAAGGAGCCGTGCGGTTCCAGCGTGCCGAAATCGAGCGGGATGTTCGCCATCGACGCCGGCAGGATGCCGCCGGACGGGCCGCCGGGCAGATAGCCCTTCAGCGTGTGGCCGTCGGCCATGCCGCCGCAATACCGGTCGATCAGTTCCTGCAGGGTGATGCCGGCCGGGGCCAGCTTGACCCCCGGCTCCTTCACCCGGCCGGAGACCGAGAAGGTGCGCAGCCCCTTGCGCCCGTTCATGCCGTGGCTGGCGAACCAGGAACCGCCCTTCTCCAGAATCTCGCGGACCCAGAACACCGTTTCGATGTTGTTGATCAGGGTCGGGCGGCCGAACAGGCCGACCACCGACGGGAAGGGCGGCTTGTGCCGCGGCAATCCGCGCTTGCCCTCGATGCTCTCCAGCATCGCCGATTCTTCGCCGCAGATGTAGGCGCCGGCGCCGCGGCGCAGATGGATGCGGGTGTGGCGGGCCAAGCCGGCGGCCTCGACCTTCGGGATCTCGCGCAGCAGGATTTCCCGGCATTGCGGGTATTCGTCGCGCAGGTAGATGTAGACGTCGGTCGCCTCCACCGTCCAGGCGCCGATCAGCATCCCTTCCAGGAAGCGGTGCGGGTCGCGTTCCAGATGGAAGCGGTCCTTGAAGGTGCCGGGCTCGCCCTCGTCGCCGTTGATCGCCATCATGCGCGGCCCCGGCTCCGCCCTGACATAGCGCCATTTCAGGCCGGTGGGGAAGCCGGCGCCGCCCAGGCCGCGGATGCTGGAATCCTCCAGCATCTTCAGCACCGCATCGACGTCGCGCGCACCGTTCAGGCATTCGGCCAGCATCTTGTAGCCGCCGCCGCGGATATATTCGTCGAAGCCGAGATAGTCGGGGATGTCCGGGTGGACATGGCCGTGGGCGACGGCGTCGAGCACACTGTCCACCGTGGCATTCTCGTGCGGGGCATGGCCGATCGCCACCACGGGGGCGTTGTTGCAGCCGCCCATGCAGGGGGCGCGCAGGACGCGCACCTCGCGCTCGTCGACGCCGGCCTTCAGCGCCTCATGCAGCTGTTCCGCCCCGGCCAGCGCGCAGCTCAGCGAATCGCAGACGCGGATGGTCAGCTTCGGCGGCGCCGGTTCGCCGTCCATCACGATGTCGAAATGGGCGTAGAAGGACGCCACCTCGAACACCTCGACCAGCGCCAGCTTCATCTCCTTCGCCAGAGCGGCGAGGTGGCGGGCATGCAGGCAGCGGTAATGGTCCTGAAGCAGGTGGAGATGCTCGATCAGCAGGTCCGCCTGACGGGAGCGGTCGCCGAGAAGCGCCCGAACCTCCTCCAGGCTGACGGGATCGACCTGACGGCCCTTCTGCTGGTCGCGCGTTTTGCGGCGGCCGGAGCCGGGATGGATACTGCGGGCGGGAACGCCGCCCGGCGGCTTTGCGCTGATGATCGGGGCGCTGATGTTCGGGGGCAATGCGGTCACGGCGTTTCTGGCCTCTGCTGGATGGTCCGCGCTTCTGGGTGTCGCGATCCGAGTTCCTGGTGTCTCGTATACCAGATGCCACGGTAACGCATCCTTCGCTGAAAGTCAGCATCCTAAATCATTATCGGCTTCCGCTGGATGGGAATGTCGGATGGGGTGGTGGGGATCCCGGCGAATGGCCTCCAGCGCGTCCGGAAGGTCGGTGAACCGATGGATCAGCCGGTCGGCCGCAAGGTCGGCCGGGTTGCCGCGCGCATAGCCATAGGACACGACAATGCAGGCGATCCCGGCGGCACGGGCGGCGGCAACGTCGTTGGGGCCGTCGCCCACCATGACCGCACCGGCAGGCCGGCCGTTCAGCGCATCCAACACGGCCAGCAGAGGTTCCGGTGCCGGTTTGCGCCAGGGCAGGCTGTCGCCGCCGACGACGGCGCCGAAGAACGACAGAAGCCCCAGTTCGCCCAGCAGGTTGCGGGCGATTGCCTGGGGCTTGTTGGTACACAGGCCGATGGGATGGCCGGCAGCGGCCAGTTGCGCCAGCGTCCCCGGCACGCCGGGATAGACGCTGGCGGGGTCGGCGGGAAGGGCCGCATAGAGGCGGAGGAAGCGAGGCAGGACGGACTCCACCTCCTCCGCCGCAAGGGGGCGGCCGGCGGCGGCGAATCCGCGCTCCACCAGCAGCCGGGGGCCGTCGCCGATCAGGGAGCGCAGCGTGGCGTCGCTGACCGCAGGACGCCCCCATTCGCCGAGCAGGCGGTTGAGGGCGTGGCCGAGATGCGGTGCGCTGTCGACCAGCGTCCCATCCAGGTCGAAGATGACCGGCGCCGGCCTGTTCACCGCCCCCCTCCGTCAGCCCGACGCCATCACCGCAGGCGAGCGCCGCTCCATCGCCGCGAACTCCAGCGCCGCGGCGCGGGCGGCCATGCGTTCCAGCGGAAGCGGAGCGATGCGATCCGCCTGCCCGGCCGACCCGAAGGCCTCGAACCGCTCGCGGCAGAGGGCGCGGGCGGCCTTGGTGGCTTCGGCCAGGAACCTGCGCGGGTCGAACTCCTCCGGCCGCGTCATCATCGCACGGCGCAGGCTGCCGCTCATGGCGAGGCGGATGTCTGTGTCGATGTTGACCTTGCGCACGCCGTTGCGGATGCCCTCGCGGATCTCCTCCACCGGGACGCCGTAGGTCTCGCGGATGCTGCCGCCATGGGCGCGGATGATCTCCAGCCACTCCTGCGGCACGCTGGAGGAGCCGTGCATCACCAGATGGGTGTCGGGGATGCGGTCGTGGATGGCGCGGATGCGGTCGATGGCCAGCACCTCGCCGTCCGGGCGGCGGCTGAACTTGTAGGCGCCATGGCTGGTGCCGATGGCGATGGCGAGCGCATCCACCCCCGTCCGCGCCACGAAATCCGCCGCCTGTTCCGGATCGGTCAGCAGCTGGTCGTGCGACAGGATGCCGGCGGCGCCGGACCCGTCCTCCTCCCCCGCCCGGCCGGTCTCCAGCGAGCCGAGGCAGCCCAGCTCGCCCTCAACCGAGACGCCGACGGCATGGGCCTGCTCCACCACCTGCCGGGTGACGCGGATGTTGTAGTCGTAGCTTGCCGGCGTCTTCATGTCGTCCAGCAGCGAGCCGTCCATCATCACGCTGGTGAAGCCGGAACGGATGGCCTGCTGGCAGACGGCCGGGCTGGCGCCATGGTCCTGGTGCAGGCAGACGGGAATATGCGGCCACATCTCCACCGCCGCCTGGACCATGTGACGCAGAAACGGCTCGCCGGCATATTTGCGCGCGCCGGCGGACGCCTGGAGGATCACCGGGCTGGCGCAATCGTCCGCCGCCTGCATGATCGCCTGGATCTGTTCCATGTTGTTGATGTTGAAGGCCGGCACGCCATAGCCATGGTCGGCCGCATGGTCGAGGAGCTGTCGGAGGGAGATCAGGGCCATCGCGAGAGGTCTCCGGTTCAGAATTGCGAGGAACAGAGGCGTTGGGCGCGGTCCGCCACCGCCTCCGCCGTGATGCCGAAATGGCGGTAGAGGTCGGCCGCGGGGGCGGATTCGCCGTAGCGGTCGAGGCCGACCACGTCGCCGTCCAGCCCGACATGGGCGCGCCACAGCCCGGTCGCCCCGGCCTCCACCGCCAGCCGGGGAACGCCGTCCGGCAGCACGGCACGGCGCCATGCCTGGTCCTGGCGGTCGAAGACCTCGCAACAGGGCATGGAAACGAGGCGGGCGGCGATTCCCCGGCCGGCGAGCAGCCGCCGCGCCTCCATGGCGATGGCGACCTCCGACCCGGTGGCGATCAGCACCACGTCAGGGCGCTCAACATCGGCCAGCACATAGCCGCCGCGGGCGGCATCGCGGATACGCCCGATTCCCGGTTGAGCCGGCAGGGTCTGGCGCGACAGCAACAGCGCGCTCGGCCCGTCCGCCCGCTCCACCGCGGCCCGCCACGCCACGGCGGTCTCCAGGGCGTCGCAGGGGCGCCAGACGTCCAGGTTCGGCATCAGCCGCAGGCTGGCGGCATGCTCCACCGGCTGGTGGGTGGGGCCGTCCTCGCCCAGGCCGATGCCGTCATGGGTGAAGACATGGACGACGCGCAGCCCCATCAAGGCCGACAGGCGCAGGCCGTTGCGGGAATAGTCGGAGAAGGCCAGAAAGGTGCCGCCGAAGGGCAGAAAGCCGCCATGCAGCGCGATGCCGTTCATCACCGCGGCCATGGCGAATTCCCGCACCCCGTAATGCAGGTGGCGCCCGCCGCTCCCCCGCCAGTCGGTGAGATTGGAACCGGTGAGATCCGCAGATCCGCCCAGCAGTTCCGGCAGCAATTCCGCCAGCGCTTGGATGGCCTGCTGCGAGGCCTTGCGCGACGCCATCGGTTCGGCCCGCTCGGCGACGGCGGCGATCCAGGCGTCGGCGGATTCGGCGAAGCCCTCCGGCAGGTCGCCGCGCATCCGCCGCAGGAACTCGGCCGCGGCCTGCGGGTGGGCGTCGGCATAGGCATCGAACCTTGCCTGCCAATCGGCCTGCACCGCGGCACCGCGCCGCCGCGCGTCCCAGCCGGCGCGCACCTCGTCCGGCAATTCGAAGGGCGCAGCCGTCCAACCGAGCGCGGCCCTGGTCGCGGCGACCTCGGCCGAGCCCAGCGGCGCGCCATGCACCTCGGCCGAGCCGGCCCTGGCGGGGGAGCCATGGCCGATCACCGTCTTGCAACAGACCAGGGTCGGCTTGCCGCAGGGTGTCAGCGCCTCGTCGATGGCGGTGTCCAGCGCGTGGGCATCATGACCGTCCACCTCGCGGATCACCCGCCAGCCATAGGCTTCGAACCGCCCCGGCGTATCGTCGGCGAACCAGCCGGTGACGGGGCCGTCGATGGAGATGCCGTTGTCGTCATAGAAGACCACCAGCTTTTCCAAACCCAGCGTGCCGGCCAGCGAGCAGGCCTCGTGGCTGATCCCCTCCATCAGGCAGCCGTCGCCGACGAAGCAGAAGGTCCGGTGATCGACGATCCGGTGCCCCGGCCGGTTGAATTCCGCCCCCAGCAGCCGTTCGGCCAGCGCCATGCCGACGGCATTGGCAAGGCCCTGCCCCAGCGGACCCGTGGTCGTCTCCACCCCCGGCGTCAGCCCATGTTCCGGGTGTCCCGGTGTGCGCGAGCCGAGTTGCCGGAAGCGCCGCAGCTCCTCCATCGGCAGATCGTAGCCGGTCAGATGCAGCAGCGCGTAGAGCAGCATCGAGCCATGCCCGTTCGACAGCACGAAGCGGTCACGGTCGGGCCAGCGCGGGTCGGCCGGATTGTGACGCAGATGGCGCCGCCACAGCGCCTCGGCGATGTCGGCCATCCCCATCGGCATGCCGGGATGACCGGAGTTCGCGGCCTCAACCGCATCGATGGCGAGCACGCGCAGGGCGTTCGCCAGCAGGCGGCGTCCGGAACCACGGTCGGGTGTGTCGGGCGGCAAGGCAAGCCGGTCCTGTTCGCGGACCTCGACGGCCGCGGTCATCGACGCGTTCATGGTTGGTGTCCTCCCGGTTTTGGATTATCAGGCGGCATCAAAGCCCCTCTCCCCGCGTGGGAGAGGGGTTGGGGTGAGGGGGGGAAGTTTGTGGTTCGCATCCGGCCTTCGGCCGCCCCCTCATCCCAACCCTTCTCCCGCAGAGGGGAGAAGGGCTTCCAAGCGGCAAAACGGCCGCACATTCCGTCTGCACTGTCCTTTTTAGGCCCCCCCTCAGAACGCCTTCTTCTTGCGGTCGACCAGTTGCCAGATCATCGGCGTGAAGATCAGCTGCATCGCCAGCGCCATCTTGTCGCCCGGACAGACGATGGTGTTGGGCCGGGTCATGAAGCTGTCCTTCAGCATCGACAGCAGATAGGGGAAGTCGATGCCCTTCGGCCGGGTGAAGCGGATGACCAGCATGCTTTCATCCGAGGTCGGGATGTCGCGGGCGATGAAGGGGTTGCTGGTGTCCACCGTCGGCACGCGCTGGAAATTCACGTCGGTGCTGCTGAACTGCGGGCAGATGTATTTCACATAGTCGGGCATGCGCCGCAGGATGGTGTCGACGATGGCCTCTTCCGAATAGCCGCGCATGTTGCGGTCGCGGTGGATCTTCTGGATCCATTCGAGGTTCACGATGGGCACGACGCCGATCTTCAGGTCGGCATGGCGGGCGAGATCGACGCGCTCGGTGCGCACGCAGCCGTGCAGGCCCTCGTAGAACAGCATGTCGGTGCCGGGCTCGATCTCCTCCCACGGCGTGAAGGTGCCGGGGTCCTGGCCGTAGGGTTCGGCCTCCTTCTCGTCATGCAGGTATTTGCGGGTCCGGCCGCCGCCGGTCTCGCCATAGCTGCGGAACAGATCGTCCAGTTCCTCGAACAGGTTGGCGTCGGGTCCGAAATGGCTGAAGGTCGAATGGCGGTCCTCCTGCGCCGCGGCGACCTTGGCGCGCATTTCGCGGCGGTCGTAGCGGTGGAAGCTGTCGCCTTCGACGATGGCGGCGGAAACCCCCTCCCGCCGGAAGATCTGCTGGAAGGTGCGGGTGACGGTGGTGGTTCCGGCGCCGGAGGAGCCGGTGACGACGATGATCGGATGACGGGCCGACATGGCTTCCTCCTCCTTCAGCCGAGTGCCGCGGTTTCGGACGGCAGGAACAGCGACCGGCTGCCGAACAGCGGGGCGCTGAAGGCCAGCTCCTCCCCCCGGTCGTAGGCGGCGTGATAGGCGACGAGCCGCTCCACCTCCGCCTTCGATCCCAGGATCACCGGCACGCGCTGGTGCAGGGCCATCGGCTTGATGTCGAGAATCCGCTGCCGCCCGGTGCTGGCCGCCCCGCCCGCCTGCTCCACCAGCATGGCGATGGGGTTGGCCTCGTAGAGAAGGCGCAGCCGTCCCGGCTTGTGGGTGGGGCGGGCGTCGCGCGGATAGAGGAAGACGCCGCCGCGGATCAGGATGCGGTAGACCTCCGCCACCAGCGACGCGATCCAGCGCATGTTGAAATCCGCCTCGCGCGGGCCGGAACTGCCCTTGATGCATTCCTCGACATACTGGCGCACCGGCGGCTCCCAGAAGCGGGCATTGGAGCTGTTGATGGCGAATTCGCAGACATGGTCGGGGATGCGCATGTCGGGATGGGTCAGGGTGTAGGCGCCGATCTCGCGGTCGAGCGTGAAGCCGTGCACGCCCTCGCCGAAGGTGGCGATGATCATGTCGGCGGGACCGTAGAGCGCGAAGCCCGCCGCCACCTGCTGGGTGCCGGGCTGCAGGAAATGCTCCACCTCCGGCTCCTCCACCCCATCAGGCGCCTTGAGAATGGAGAAGATGGTGCCGACCGTCAGGTTGACGTCCACGTTCGACGAGCCGTCCAGCGGATCGAAGGCCAGCAGATAGCGGCCGCGCGGATATTCGCGGGGGATGCGGTAGGGCTCCTCCATCTCCTCCGACGCCATGCCGCAGAGCTTGCCGCCATATTCGCAGGTGCGCAGCATGATCTCGTTGGCGATCAGGTCCAGCGGCTTCTGCGTCTCGCCATGGACGTTGACGCCGGGTTCGGGCGCCGGTGCGGCAAAATGGGCGGTGGCCGGCTGGCCGGCGGACGGCGTCAGCGACCCGCGGGCGGCGGCGCTGGCGATGAACTTGCAAGCGGTCTGCACGTCGTTGAGCAGCGCGGTCAGGTCGGTGTCGGCCCCGCCGCGGCGGCGCTGGTCCTCGATGATGAATTTGCTGAAGGTCGTGTGACGGTGCGGCATCGGTTCCCCCTCTCTCGTGTTTTGTCCGGCCGGCTTTTTGCGGGCCTATTGTGTGAAGACGCGGCTTTGGCGGATGTCCTCCTCGGCGATGGTCAGCAGGTCATTGGCGGCGATGGCGCTGCCGCGCGCCTCGAACAGCCGGTTGGCCTGACGCAGGCGGGCGCGGTCCAGCGCATTGCGGATCGAGCGGGCGTTGGCAAAGCGCGGCTGGGCCATGCGGCGGAGGATGTAGTCGCCCATCGCCCGCTCGGCTTCCGGCGCCAGGCGGTACTGCATGCCCTCCGTCATCAGCCGGGCGATCTCCAGCAGTTCCGCTGCCTCGTAGTCAGGGAAATCGACATGGTGGGCGATGCGCGACGCCATGCCGGGGTTGGAGCGGAAGAAGACCTCCATGCGGTCGCGGTAGCCGGCGAGGATCACGACCAGATCGTCACGGTTGTCCTCCATCACCTGGAGCAGGATTTCGATGGCCTCCTGGCCGTAATCGCGCTCGTTCTCCGGCCGGTAGAGGTAATAGGCCTCGTCGATGAACAGCACGCCGCCCATGGCGCGCTTCAGCACCTCCTTCGTCTTGGGCGCGGTGTGGCCGATATACTGGCCGACCAGATCGTCGCGGGTGACGCTGACCACATGGTCGCGCCGGATATAGCCCAGCCCATGGAGAAGCCCGGCCATGCGCCGCGCCACCGTGGTCTTGCCGGTGCCGGGATTGCCGGTGAAGCACATGTGCAGCGACGGCGGCTCCGCCCGAAGGCCGATGCTGCGGCGGGCGCGCTCCACCAGCAGCAGGGCGGCGATCTCGCGGATGCGGGTCTTCACCGGCAGCAGCCCGACCAGTTCACGGTCCATCCCCGCCAGCATTTCGCCGATGCCGGACTCGCGGTAGAGCGCGTCGAGATCGACGGACGGCGCGTCGGACGACCGGCTTCGGGTTTCCGGGGCGGTTTCCGGGGCGAGAAGGTCGGCCGCGTCGCTCATGCCGCCCTCCATTCCGGTTCGGCCATCAGCGCGGCGCGCATGCGCCCGACCACGCCGCGATAGCCGCCGTCGGCATCCGCCGCGCCGAAGATGGCGGAGCCGGCGACGAAGATGTCGGCGCCGGCATCGGCGACGGCGCGGATGTTGTCGGGCTTGATGCCGCCGTCCACCTCAAGCCGGATGGCGTGGCCGGTACGCTCGCGGTGACGGTCGATGCGGCGGCGGACCTCGGCGATCTTCTCGAAGGCCGACGGGATGAAGGACTGGCCGCCGAAGCCGGGATTGACCGACATGACGAGGATCAGGTCCAGCCGGTCCATCACATGGTCGAGATGGGCCAGCGGTGTTGCCGGGTTCAGAGCCAGCCCGGCACGGCAGCCCTGCTCGCGGATCAGCGCCAGGCTGCGGTCGGGATGCTCCGACGCCTCGGGGTGGAAGCTGACGATGTCAGCGCCCGCCTTGGCGAACAGCGGCACCAGCGCATCGACCGGCCGCACCATCAGATGCACGTCGAGCGTGGCGCGGGTGCGCGGGCGGATGGCGGCGCAGACCAGCGGGCCGATGGTCAGGTTGGGGACATAATGGTTGTCCATCACGTCGATATGGACGAGCTCGCAACCGGCCTCCACCACCCGCTCCACCTCCTCGCCCAGCCGGCCGAAATCGGCGGAGAGGATCGACGGGGCGAGAAGGTAGCCATCGCCCAGCTCACGCCCCCCCAGTTCACGCCCCATGACGCGCCTCCCCGCCATAGCGGTCTCCCGGCGGACGGCCGGTGGCATAGCTGCGCACCGTGTAGCCGATGCGCCGCCCCGGCCCCTCCGACCGCAACAGCTCGAAACCGGGTTCCACGGCCGGGCGGTTGATCAGGTAGGACATGCGCACCGTCTCGAACCCATAGGAGCTGTCGAAGGCGAGGACCTTGACGTACTGGTCGGGATGGGCGCTGCGGCAGGCGTCAATTTCCATCATCACGCCCTTGGCGTCGCGCAGGTCGAACATGGGGTTGCCCCACATCGTCCAATAGCTGTTGCGCGGGTGCGGATCGTCGGTGAACTCCACCGCCACCGCCCAGCCCTGGTCGAGGGCGTATTGCACCTGTTTGGTGATCTCCTCATCCGTCAAATCCGGCAGGAAGGAGAACTGACCCTGTGTCAATCGCATGGAAAACTCTCCTTCTCACATCGCCGCTGTGGGGGTGGGGACGTAATCGACGCTGTCGGTGGAGGCATAGTCGAAGGTCACGTCCTTCCAGGTGTCGAGCGCGGCGCGCAGCGGGGCGCACCAACGGGCGGCGTCACGCAGGATCTCCGGCCCCTCGTTCCAGATGTCGCGGCCCTCGTTGCGGGCCTTGACCATCACTTCCAGCGCGACGCGGTTGGCGGTGGCGCCGGCCTGGATGCCGTCGGGATGGCCGATGGTGCCGCCGCCGAACTGCAGGATCACGTCCTCGCCCAGATACGTCAGCAGCTGGTGCATCTGCCCGGCATGGATGCCGCCGGACGCCACCGGCATCACCCGCTTCAGACCGGCCCAGGGCTGGTCGAAGAAGATGCCGTGCTGCAAATTCTGCGGGACATGGGTCTCGCGGCAGGTGTCGTAGATGCCGCGGATCACGTTGGGGTCGCCCTCCAGCTTGCCGACGACGGTGCCGGCATGGATGTGGTCGACGCCGGCCATGCGCATCCACTTGGCGATGACGCGGAAGGACACGCCGTGGCTCTTCTGCCGGGTGTAGGTGGAATGGCCGGCGCGGTGCAGGTGCAGGATCATGTCGTTGCGCCGCGCCCATTTCGCCATCGACTGGATGGCGGTGTAGCCGATCACCAGATCGATCATGACGATGACGCTGCCCAGTTCCTTGGCGAACTCGGCGCGCTCGTACATGTCCTCCATGGTGGCGGCGGTGACGTTCAGATAGGTGCCCTTGATCTCCCCGGTCTCGGCGATGGCGCGGTTGACCCCCTCCATGCAGTAGAGGAAGCGGTCGCGCCAATGCATGAAGGGCTGCGAGTTGATGTTCTCGTCGTCCTTGGTGAAGTCGAGCCCGCCCTTCAGCGCCTCGTACACCACGCGGCCATAATTGCGGCCGGACAGGCCCAACTTCGGCTTCATGGTGGCGCCCAGCAGCGGCCGGCCGAAATTGTTCAGCCGCTCGCGCTCCACCACGATGCCGGTGGCCGGCCCCTGGAAGGTCTTCAGATAGGCGACCGGGATCCGCATGTCCTCCAGCCGCAGGCCCTTCAGCGGCTTGAAGCCGAAGACGTTGCCGATGATCGAGGCGGTGAGGTTGGCGATCGACCCTTCCTCGAACAGGTCGAGTTCATAGGCGATGTAGGCGAAATACTGCCCCGGCGCGCCGGGCACCGGATCGACGCGGAAGGCCTTGGCGCGATAGCGCTCGCAATCGGTCAGGCGGTCGGTCCACACCACGGTCCAGGTGGCGGTGGAGCTTTCGCCGGCGACCGCCGCCGCCGCTTCCTCCGGATCGACGCCGTCCTGCGGCGTGATGCGGAAGACGGCCAGAACGTCGGTGTCCTTCGGCTGATAGTCCGGCTCCCAATAGCCCATCTGGCGGTATTTCAACACGCCCGGCCGGTAGCGGGCCTTCGGGTCGCTGACCACCCCGTCGGCGGCCTTCTGATCCGTTGGAAGAGTCGTCGATACGTAGTTCATCGTCTTCACCTTGGCGGTGGCGTTCGGTTCGTTCCGATGAAAACGTTAGCCGCACGTACTATTGAGGAAAATTCAAATACACAGCACAGTATGGATAGGGATTCCTGATGAATGGGCCGGCCGATGACCATCCAGCATGCCACGCTGCGCCAGCTCCAGATCTTCACCGCCGCCGCCCGCAGCCTGTCCTTCGCCCGCGTGGCGGAGCGGTTCGGCCTGACGCCCGGCGCGGTTTCGTTCCAGATCAAGCAGGTGGAGGGGCATTGTGGATTCCCGCTGTTCGAGCGGGTCGGCCGCCGCGTCGTGCTGACGGAGGCCGGGCGCGACCTTCTTGAGCATGCGACGCTGATCCTCCAGGCGCTGGACAATGCCGACCGGCGGATGCAGGCGCTGAAGGGGGTGACCGGCGGCAACGTCACCATCGGGCTGGTCAGCACCGCAAAATACATCGCTCCGCACATGGTCTCCCGCTTCCAGGCGGAGCGGCCGGGCGTGTCGATCCATCTCCAGGACGGCAACCGGCGGGAGGTCAATGCGATGGTCGCCAAGGGCGAGGTCGATCTCGCCATCATGGGCCGCCCGCTGGACGAAGAGGAACTGCTGGCCGAACCCTTCGCCCGCCACCCCAGCATCATCATCTGTGCCCCCACCCATCCGCTGGCCGACGCCCCCTCCCTGCGCCTGTCCGATCTGGCCGACAGCGGCTTCATCGCGCGGGAGGAAGGGGCCGGCACGCGGGCGCTGACCGAGGCCTGTTTCCACGGCCAGGGCTTCTCGCCGCGCATCGTCATGACCTCCAGCAGCAACGAGACGATCAAGCAGGCGGTGATGGCCGGCATCGGCATCGCCCTGCTGTCGCGCCACACCGTGGATCTGGAACTGGCGCTGGGGATGCTGCGCGAGCTGAAGGTGGAGGGGTTGCCGCTGATGCGCTCCTGGTACATCGCCCACCGCCGCAGCCTGCCGCTGCTGCCGGTGCATGCGCAGCTGCGCAGCTATCTGTTGGAGCGCGGGCAGGCGATCATCGACAGCATCCAAGCCGGCCACCGGGCGCTCGCGTCCGGCGGCTGACATGCCGGCCGGCAGCAGCCTCACGCGTCATCGGGCAGCCGCCGGTCCCGCTGGAAGGCAAGGACGGACGCGCCGCCATCCGATGCGGGAACCGCAATCCTCGCCTGCCCACCAGCCTCGGATACAGAGGCGGGAGCCATGGTCAGATAGCGCACGCAGCTGACACGCAGGAAGGAGGCGAGGTTCTGGATCGTGCCGTGGACCTCCACGACCTCGTCATGCAGGGTGACGATCAGGCGGTTCGTGGTGATCCCCTGCTCCGCCGCGATGTCGGCGAGGACGTTCCAGAACAGGTTCTCCAACCGGATGCTGGTCACCATGCCATGGATGCGGACCGAGCGGGACCGCGCCTCGTACAGGATGGGGTCGGTGTTGACGAAGATCTGGCACATGCACCGGCCCCTCCCTGGAGCGGTTATAGGGTCCTGCGGCAGGCGGGGTCAGGCACGGCTGCAGCGTTCGAAATTTGAGCGATGACCTGTCGCCCCTGAAGCCCTTCTCCCCTTGCGGGAGAAGGGTTGGGATGAGGGGTGCTGTCGGCCGAAGGCCGTTGGAAATTTCAGGTGTGCTACCCCTCACCCCAACCCCTCTCCCGCAAGGGGAGAGGGGCTTCGTCACCGTACTGACATTTCCCTGGGCTCAGGCACGGCCGCAGCCGAATCCGCTGCGGTCGGACCGCGCGCTGCCGGCTGCTCCCTTGCCAATGCCATCTCGCCGGATGCCGTGCTGGCTCAGCTTGCGGTACAGGGTGCTGCGGGAAATGCCCAGCACCGCGGCGGCGTCCGACAGGTTCCCGCCGGTGGCGGCGATCACGTCCTCGATGGTCCGCTGCTCCGTCACCGTCAGGGACATGGCTGGCGGGGACATGGCCGGCGGGCCGGCAGACGCAGGCATCGCCATCGGCGGACCCGGCAAGGGCCAGCCCTCCGCGTCCACGCCGCCGCAGCCGTCCCGCAAGTCCTCGGGAAGATCGCCGACATCCACCATGCCGCCGGTGGACAGCAGGACCGCGCGCTCCACCAGATTCCTCAGCTCCCGGACATTGCCCGGCCAGTCATAGCGGTGCAGACGCTCCAGCGCCGCCGCCGTGAAGCGGACCGGATCCCGCCCGTGCCGGTCGGCCAGCAATTCGTTGAAATGGGCGATCAGCCGCGGCACGTCGCCTTGCCGCTCCCGCAGCGGCGGCACCCGCAGGGCGGTGACGGCCAGACGGTGATACAGGTCGCGGCGGAAGCGGCCGGCGGCCACCTCCTGGCGCAGGTTGCGGTTGGTCATGGCGAGCAGCCGGACCGACACCCGGCGCGGCGTGCTGTCGCCGATGCGGTACAGCACCCCCTCCTCCAGCACCCGCAGCAGATAGGGCTGAAGGTCGAGCGGCAGTTCGCCCACTTCGTCCAGGCACAACGTGCCGCCGTCGGCCAGTTCGAAACGGCCGGTCCGTCCCTCCGCCGCCGCCCCGGTGAAGGCGCCGCGCACATAGCCGAACAGCTCGCTGCCCAGCATCTCGCGCGACACGGCCCCGCAATTGAAGGGGATGAAGGGTCCGGAGGCCACGGCGCTGTGGCCGTGGATGGCCCGCGCGAACAGCTCCTTGCCGACGCCGGTCTCCCCCTCGATCAGGATGGGGACCGGAAGCGGCGCCAGCCGTTCCCCCTGGCCGATAACCGCGCGCAGGCTGTCGCTGGCCCCGACGATGTCGGCGAAGCGCGACCGCGCATGGTCGGTCTCGTCGGAGGCCGCACGCCGGCCGGACGGCAGACGGCAGGAGGCCGCGCGGGGAATGACCAGCAAGGTGCCCCGCCGCTCGCCGTCGAGCATCAGGGGCCGGACCCAGTCGGCGGGCACTGGAAGCCGGCCCTCCGCCGGATTCACCCCCGCCATATCGGCGATCCCGACGATGGGCAGTTTCGTTCCGCGGCTGAACTGAGGCAGGTCGGACCCGAGACTGGCCTTCAGCAGATGCGCCGCCTTGCGGCTGGCGTAGAGCAGGCGGCCCCGCGCATCCAGTGCGATCAGCCCCTCTCCGGCATATTTCTGGCTGTCCTCCAGGCAGGCTTCCAGCAGGCGGACATGCTCCGCCTCCGTCTGGCGGGCGAGGTTCCATTCCACCTGCCGGGCGGCGACCACCGCCAGTGCCAGCGCCTGGGCGCTGAATCCCTGCTTCAGCCCGGAGATGTCGAGCAGCCCGACGACCGACCCGTCCAGCGGATCATGGATCGGCGCACCGGCGCAGCTCCACCCCTTGATGCCGGCGCAGTAATGCTCAGCCGCCTGGACCAGCACCGGCGTCTTGGACGCCAGCGCCGTGCCGATGCCGTTGGTCCCGGCGCAGCTCTCGCTCCAATGGCCGCCACAGCCCAGGCTGATGTCGCGTGCCGCACTCAAGGTGGCCCGGTCGCCCGCCGCCTCCAGCACCACGCCGTTGGCATCGGTGATCAGCATCACCGTCCGCGTGCCGGCCAGAAGATCCGCCGCCTCCGCCAGGGTGGTAGCCGCGGCCTGCAGGAGTTCGCGATTCTCCCGCCTCAGGGCTTCGACATGGTCGGCGCCGACGACCGGCGCCGCGTCCGCCCGCGCATCGACCAGAAAACTCTGGCACCGTGCCCAGGACCGGATGACCACGTCACGGACCGGCAGGTTTTCCTGCCGCGATCCGGAAACGAAATCCTCCCACGCCTTCATCGTCGCCCGTTCGCTGTCCCGTTCGCCGGCCCACACGCCATCTGCCAGCGCATGGAACGCCGGACCGGGTGACGCAACGGCCGAACGGCCGATGGCGACCTCTTCCTTGGCCAACACTGCCCCCTCCCTGCTTCCCGGCGTCTTCTGCTGTTTTGTTGCCCGTGCGCCGATTGTCCTTCGGTCCGGATGCGGAGACCGGCCCCGATCCTCCGCTTCTCAGATTGTTAGTATAAGAAATCATAAGCCGAACCGAAGCGGGAGCGGTAGTAGCGGAATACTCTATGGCTTTTTTCCCAGCCCCTTTCCCCGAAGGTGGAGGTTTCCTGCCACCGGATCCGGTTCAGTCGCGCCCGTAGCGCTCCATTCCGCCGCCGCGGGCGGGGCCGGCGGTGGGATCGACATTGTCGGGGATGTCGGCGATCAGGGTGTGGGTGGTCAGGACCAGCTTGGCGACCGACACCGCGTTCAGCAGGGCCAGCGCGGTGACCTTGGCCGGGTCGATGATCCCCGCGGCGAACAGGTCGCCGAATCGGCCGGTGCGCGCATCGAAGCCAACTCCGTCCGGAAGCTCGGCAAGCCGCGCGGCGATGCCGGCCCCGTCCAGTCCGCCATTCTCGGCGATGCAGACCAGCGGCTGCAGCATCGCCCGCTGCACCAGCCTTATCCCTGCGCGCTCGCCCTCCCCCACATCCGCGGCCAGCCGGTCGAGCAGCGGGGCGATGCGGGCCAGCGCGGTGCCGCCGCCGGGCAGCACCCCCTCCTCCAGCGCGGCACGGGCGGCGGCCAGCGAATCCTCCAGAAGCTGGGCCATGCGCTTCTGCTCCACCGGGGTGGCGCCGCCGACCTCGATCAGGGCGGTGCCATGCGTCAGCTTCGCCAGCCGCTGGGACAGCTTCTCGCGTTCGATGTTGGGCGGCGCCTCCTCCCACTGGCGCTGCACCAGGGCGCGGCGGGCGGCCAGCGCGTCCGGATCGCCGTGGCCGCGCAGGATGGTGGTACGGCCGGCGGACACCTCGATGCGGTCGGCGCCCCCCAGATCCTCCGCCGTCACGCTGTCGAGGCGTCCGCCCAGGTCGCGGGCGATCACGCGCCCGCCGGTCAGGATCGCGATGTCCTCCATCGTCGCCGTACGCCAATGGCCGAATTCCGGCGGATTGATCGCCACCACCGTGGCGCGTCCGCCGCGGCGCAGCTCCATCAGGGCAGCCACCACCTCCGGCGCCACGCTGTCGGCCATGACCAGCAGCGGCCGCCCCCCGGCGGCGATGCGGTCGACCAGGCGCAGCATGGGGTCCGGATCGGTGATCTTGTGGTCTGTCATCAGGATGTAGGGCCGCTCCAGCACCGCGGTCTGGCCGGTGGGCTCGGTCGCCATGTGATGGGACAGGAAGCCACGGTCCAGCACCATGCCCTCCAGCACATGCAGCGCCGTCGGCGCGCCCGGCTGGCCATATTCGATGTCGATCACCCCCTCAACCCCCACCCGGCGCAGGGCGTCCGCCACCAGCCGGCCGAGCGCCGGATCGGTCGCCGCGACCGTCGCCACCTGCTCCAGCTGCGCATCGCCCTCCAGCGGCCGGGCCATGCCGCGCAGCCGGTCGACGACAAAGCCGCAGGCGCGCTCCATCCCCTCCACCAGTTCCACTGCACCATGGCCATCGGCGAGCACGGCGACACCATCCTGGATCAGCGCGTCGGCCAGCACGGTGGCGGTGGTGGTGCCGTCGCCGGCCACATCATTGGTCTGTTTCGACACCTCGCGCACCACCTGGGCGCCCATATTCTCGAAGCGGCAGGGCAACTCGATCTCGGCGGCGATGCTGACGCCGTCGCGGGAGATCATCGGCGTGCCGATGGGGCGGTCGATGATCGCATTCGTCCCCTTCGGCCCCAGCGTGCCGCGCACCGCCAGCGCCAGCTTGCCCACCCCACGGGCAAGCGCGGCCCGCGCCTCGGCACGGTGCAGCATCATCTTCGGCATGGTCTCGTTCCCTCCCATTTCTTAATTTTGCGGATTCAAAAAAGAGGCGGAGCCCGCCGGACCTGAAGCGTGCTCCGCCTGCCCACTCATTCGTAGGCGAGCGCGTCATCCATGTTGCCGAAGAGGACGACGGTATCCTCGTCGATCATGACCATGCGGCCATAGTGGGTGGAGGTGGAAATCTCGAAGATATGCGGGGTCATCTCGCGGCCGAGAGCCTCGCCGATCTCGCTCATCCTGAACTCGATCTTGCCCTCGCCGTCGATGCGGATCATCGCCGGCAGATAGGTGACGGTGATGCCGGGCTTGCTCTCCATCACCTCGGCGATGCAGCGCGCCTCGACGCTGTCGTTCATGGTCACGCCGCACTGGTGGGAGATGGTGCCGTCCTGGGTGATGTCCTTCAGCGGCTTGAAAAGCTGCTGCACGGTGGTGACGCTCATGGTTTTCGTCCTCTTGTGGCGGAGATGCGGGAAGGATCACTCGGCCGCGGCGCCATTGACCGGAGCGGAAACCGCGGCCGGGGCGGCAGGCTGCCCGACCTCGACCGGCGGCAGGGCCGGCAGGTCGGCGTCGATGCCGATCTCGCGCCCGATGGCGGCGACGCGGTTGCGCGCCCGCTCGAAGGCATCCGCGAAACTCGCCACCTTGACCCTGGGCAGCGACCACAGCGGCTGAAGCTGCAGCGCCGCCTTCACCGCCAGCCCGGCATGATGGGTGAACCAGCTCTGCAGCATGGTCCGGTTGTCCTCGCCATGTGCCGGGTCGCGCAGCAGCAGGGCGAACAGCTCCACCGCGTTGGCGAGGTTCCGTTCATAGTCGGCCTCCGCCGCCGAAATGACCGACGGGGTCGAGAAGTCGTTCTGCGCCGCCGCCACCTGCATGACGAAGCCGCTGCGGAACAGCTCGCCCACCAGCGGTTCGAAGACGAGGTTGACGGCGAAATACTGCTCCAGGAAGTCGGTCGCGGCGCGGATATGCTCCACCGCCTCGCGGCAGGGCTGCCAGATCGGGTCGTCCAGCCAGTGCGCCTTGCCGGCGTCCAGATCGAAACCACCGATATCGCTGCCGACCTCGGCCAGATAGAGCGTCAGGTCCTGGGCAAAGCGCAGCTTGTAGGAGGCGTTGGTCAGGATGGCGTTGTTGACCATCTGGGTGTAGCCGTAGCGCTGCGCCCGCATCAGCGCGGTGCCCAAGCCATATTCGGCATGCTTGAAAGCGCCGACATGGTTCTGCAGCACGGTCACCCAGGCCTTGTCGAAGCGCTGGGGCGCACCGGCGCGGCGCGCATTCTCCACCACGTTCTGGATCATGCCGACGATGGTGGACTGGCGCTGGTAATGGGTGCGTTCCCATTCCTGGTCCGGTGCGCGGAAACCGTGCCAGTCCGTGCACTTCAGCGCGGTCCAGTCCTTGGAATATGTGGGCGTGCCGTCGCCGAAGGAGATGATCCAGTTCTGGAGCAGATAGCGCTCCGGATCGGGCTGGACGTCGACCGTCACGTCCTCGTAATGGGTGGCCTTGCGGCCCTTCGGCTCGAAGTAGTTGTAGCGGCGGCTGTCCGATCCCGGAAAGACCTTGGCTCCGGCGGCGGCGGATATGACTGTGGTTTCGGTTTCCTGCATGGTCATCGTCTTTCCTCCCGTATTTGCAAAAGCCCGGCTCAGCGGGTGGCGGGGGTGAATTTGTCGAAATAGACGCGTGCGGAATCGACGCCGGCCATCTGCAGGACCGGCAGCACCGCGTCGATCATCGGCGGCGGCCCGCAGGAGAAGACGTCCGCCTCCTCCACCTCCGCCATCTCGGACAGGTGCCGGCGCAGCACCTCGTGGATGAAGCCGGTCTCGCCGGTCCAACCGTCGCCCTCCTCGGCATGGGACAGGGCGGGGATGAAGGCGAAGTCCGGCAGGCTGCGGGCGAATTCCTCGAACAGGTCGAGGTGGAACAGGTCCCTGCGGCTGCGGGCACCGTAGAAGAAGCGAACCGGCCGCGTCTCGCCGCTGGCGGCCTGATCGCGCAGGATCGACAGAAGCGGCGCCATGCCCGACCCGCCGCCGACCAGGATCATCGGCCCGTCCCGCCCCTCGCGGCGGAAACAGCTGCCGTAGGGACCGCGGACGCTCACCCGGTCGCCGACCGACAGGCCGCCATCCAGCTGGCGGGAAAAGGCGCCGTCCGGATATTTCTTGATGATGAACTCCAGCCGGTTGCCGTCGGCCGGCGGGTTGCCCATCGAGAAGGACCGGGTGAGGCCGATGCCGGGCAGCGTGATGTCGGCATATTGGCCGGCCCAGAACTTCATCGGCTGGTCGAGATCCAGCGCGATGGCGACGATGTCGTGGGTCAGCGGCTCCACCGCCGCCAGCCTTGCGTTGAAGTCCTTCACCGGGATGGAGCGGGACAGCAGATCCTCGTCGTAATTCAGCAGTTCCACCGCCACGTCGCTGTAGGCCAGCGAGCGGCAGAGCAGGATGTGGTTGCTGTCGCGCTCCGGATCGGAGAGCGCGAAGGTGGAGTACTTCAGCATCTCCACGTCGCCGTCGATCAGCAGGCATTTGCAGGCGGAGCACTGCCCCTCCTTGCAGCCATGCATCAGCGAGACGCCCTGGCGGAAGGCCGCGTCGAGGATGGTTTCCCCTTCCGCAACCTCCATTTCGATGCCGACCGGCTCCAGCCGGACGGTGTGGACGGCGGGACTGTCGTGCAGCGCTTGTGCGGTCATGGTCTGTCGATCTCCGCAAGGGAGCGCGTTTGCCCTCTTCGATAGGAAAGGCAACGGCCCCGATCGGTGAGGCAGGGGATCAGATCCACGTGTCATCGCATTTGATGTCGGAGTAACAACGTTGCGGTTCGGATACCCTTCTCCCCTTGCGGGGCGGGATCGGCCAAACGCCAACGGCGTTTTGCCGACCCGCGGGTTGGGATGAGGGGTGGAGCGGCCGTAGGCCGTTGGAAATCCTGAGTTTGCGCCCCCTCACCCCAACCCCTCTCCCACAAGGGGAGAGGGGTTTTTCCCTGCGAACGAGCTCCTTATGCGACAGCCCTGGAATCAGACCCGGCGGATCTTGAAGCCCTTGCGGTACTCCTCGACATGCGCCTGACGCTGTTGCGGCGTCATTTCTCGGAGCGCCAGCAGCGGGCTGCGGATGGTGTGGCCGCGCACATGGTCGAGCGTCCACATGTCCTTCTCCTCGAAGGACAGATGCGGCTGGGCGACCAGCGTCTTCCCGTCGGGGCGGACGAAGCCCATGTCCTGGATGGCGTCGGCGAGATCCCAGCCGTCATAGACCTCCTCCCACTGGCGCCGGCCGGAGAAGCGGCCCATCGCCGGGGTCGGACGGCCCTGATATTCGGCGGCGAAGGCTTCCTTGTGGGTCCAGCGGTCGACCTCGGAGGCATAGGTGAAGAGTTCGCCATCGACCTCGTCGACCGTGAAGTCCTCACGGATGACGCAGGGCACCAGGCTCGACCAGCAGCGGTGTGGATAGACGTAGCCGGTGTCGGCGAAGGTGATCGGCACGCTGCCGGGCTTGCTGAGCTTGGCGTAATTCTCCCACCAGACGCCGAACTCGTCGTACCAGCCCGGATACTTGCTTTCGAACCACTCGAAGTCGCGCTCGGTCATCGCCTCGATGCGCCAGAAATTGGCCCACCAGCCGGCGGAGAAGAACTGGGCGATCTTGTGGACGTAGTTCTTCTTGACGATGCTGTCGAAGGCTTCGTGAACGTCGTCATGGTGGATCTTGATGCCGTATTTTTCCAGCGGCAGCAAGTAGGTGCGGTAGTAATCCTCGAAGATCCAGCGGTGCCACAGCTCGGCGTAGGATTCCTTGTTCTTGTCGCGGTGCTTGGTGCCGTATTCGATGATCGTGCCGATGGCGGCATCGACGATCATATGGTTCTGCCAGAAGGAATAGCGGATGTCGCGTTCCAGCAGCAGATGGTTGTCCGGCTCCTTCAGAACCGACATCAAC
This sequence comes from Azospirillum lipoferum 4B, assembly GCF_000283655.1. Taxonomy (NCBI): domain Bacteria; kingdom Pseudomonadati; phylum Pseudomonadota; class Alphaproteobacteria; order Rhodospirillales; family Azospirillaceae; genus Azospirillum; species Azospirillum lipoferum. Next base: position 745,326 of record NC_016585.1, read on the forward strand.
ATGGAATGGCCGTTGCCGATGTGGCGGGACTCGTCGCTCTGCACCGACAGGAAGACGGTGGGCAGGGCATAGTCACCGTTGCGCGCCGCTTCCGACGGCATGGCGACGAACAAGGTGTTGGTGAAGGCGGTCTCCGCCACGACCTGCAGATAGATGTTCGATGCGGTGATGGCGTCGCCGGTCAGGAACGCCTCACCGAACTGCCGGCCGATGGTGGTGGCGTAGCATTTGCCGAACGCCTTCTCGGTGATGTCGAAGCCGGCCGGATCGATGTAGTTCTCCATGTACCATTTCTTGAGGTTCATCTGGATCGTCGAGTGGCGGAACTCGTCGATCATCTGCATGGTGAATCCGGTCCGCAGGTCGTCGCCCGGCGCCAGCTGGCCCAGCGTCGCCATCGACCGCGCCGCCGAGATTTCCGGGAAGGGGATGATCGCCAGGAACAGCTTCATCCATTCGATCCAGCGCGGCTCCACATTGCGGAACATGTCGCCGCGCAGCGCCGCGTCCAGCGCGCCATAGACGCGATTGTCCTTCTCCTCCTGCATCGGAAAGTAGGAGCGCAGGACCTGCTTCATCGGGTCGCGCGGCGCCTTGGAGATCTTGTAGTCGGTCGGAAAGGCCATCGCCTCCTTGACGTAGGACGGCGTCCAGCCGAGATCGGCGACGCGGCGCGCCGCCTCGCTGATGCCGATGCCTTTCTGGCTGGTGATCTTGTTCAGCGTCAATCCATCCGGCATGTCGTCTCTCCCCATGATTTTGATGATGGTGTTCCGATGGTCGGGCTTAAGGATCGGGCCTGAAGGATCGCGTCGTTCGCCGGTGGCGGGCGACTGGCTGCCGGGCAAAGTCATGCCGGCCTGCCTTCGGGATGCCGACGGGATGCCGGCGGCGTGATATCCGAGATCGTCCGGTTTCAGGCCGATTGCGTCCGCCGAACGGGGGCGGCTGCACCGTCGACCCTGTAAAGCAACGGCCATGCCAAGCCGGCAATCGGCGGCGGCAAACCGATTTTAAAGACCGTTCGCGTGACGCACTGTCCCATCATGAGACGATCTGTCGCGGGCGGGTGTCTCAAAACGAAACAGCCGGGACACTCGATACCGGCATCCCCCCGGGAAAACGTCCCGCCACCAAGCTCCCGGCAGCCGCCGGCAAGATGGCATGACGCTTGCTGTTCCCAGTCAACGGCGCCGCCCCGGCCACCTGCCCGGCTGATCCGGCAAAGAAAAGCGCAGGCGCCGCCCCACGCATCGGGAGGGTTTTTGAAAGATGAGGCATGCGATGCACGCGAAACTGTCGCCGCACCGCTGGGTGATGCTGCTGCTCCTGCTGTCCATACCGGTCTCGCCCTTCACGCGGAAATCCGCGGCGGCGGAAGGCGAGACGCTGTTCCGGCAGCAATGCGGAGCCTGCCATACGGTGAAGAAGGACGACGGCCCGCGCGCCGGACCACCGCTGTTTGGCGTCATCGGCCGCAAGGCCGGCTCGGCGGCCGGCTTCGAATACTCCGACGCGTTGCGCGGCGCCGGCTTCGCCTGGGACGCCGGCCATCTGGAACGCTGGCTGGCGAATTCGAACGAATTCCTCCCAGGCAGCTACATGAATTACCGGCAGGACGACGGCAGCGTCCGCAAGAGCATCGTCAATTTCCTCGAAACCAGCGCAACCCGCTGACCCGGCCCTACAACGACATCGCAGGAAGCATCATGGCCAAGATCATCCACATGATGGTGCGCGTCCTCGACGAACAGCGGTCGCTGGACTTCTACGCAAAGGCCTTCGGGCTTGAGCCGGCCGAACGGCTGGCCTTCGACGGCTTCACGCTGATCTACCTGCGCAATGCGGAGAACGATTTCGAGCTGGAGCTGACCGTCAACCACGACCGCACCACCCCCTACACCCATGGCGACGGCTACGGCCACATGGCGGTCGCGGTGGACGATCTGCAGCGGGAGCACGCCCGGCTGTCGGCCTTGGGCTTCCCGGTAACGCCGGTGAAGGAGTTCGCCCCCGGCGGCGCGCTGCTGGCCCGCTTTTTCTTCGTCACCGATCCGGACGGCTACAAGACCGAAATCCTGCAACGCCACGGCCGCTACCGCTGAGTTTTGACGACAAGAACAAACCCCTTGGGAAGGAGACGTCGATCATGCGCGTTCTCGACAAACGGACACGGTTCAACAGGCGGAATTTCCTCAAAACCTCGGTTGCTTCGGTGGCGGCGGCGGGCGCGGTCTCCAGCGGTGTCCTGACGATCGCCTCAACGCCGGCCTGGGCCGATGCGCTCACGGCGATCAAGCCCGACGCTGCCAAAACGCTTCTGGCGATGGTGCGCGACCTCTATCCGCACGACCGGCTGGGCGACGCCTATTACGAGAAGGCGCTGGCCTCGATGGACCAGGAAGCCGCCAAGGACGCGACGCTGGCCGGCCAGCTCAATGAAGGCGCCGTGGCCCTCGATGCCGCCGCGCGCAAGCTGCGCAACGCCCCCTACGCCGCCATCCCGGCCGAGGCGGATCGCGTCACGGTGCTGAAATCCATCGAAACCACCCCGTTCTTCCGCAAAATCCGCGGCGACATGGTGGTCGCCCTCTACAACCAGCCGGAGGTGTGGGCGAAGCTCGGCTACGAAGGGGCGTCCGCCGAATATGGCGGCTACATCCACCGCGGGTTCGACGATCTCGACTGGATCAAGGACGCCTGACGTCCCTGCCGACCTGCCTCAATGAACGCCCACAAAAGCCCGAAACGGGGAGGACCGAGACATGGCTGCGAAATTCTCATTGAACGACGACGGCGTCGTGGTGGTGATCGGATCGGGTGCCGGCGGCGGTACGCTGTCGAACGAATTGGCCCAGAAGGGGATCAAGGTCGTCTGCCTGGAAGCCGGCGGCCGCCACGAGATCCAGGATTTCGTGAACGACGAGTGGAAGAGCTTCTCCCAGATCTCCTGGCTCGACAAGCGGACCACCTCGGGCGCCTGGCGGGTGGCGAAGGACTTCCCCAACCTGCCGGCCTGGATCGTCAAGGCGGTCGGCGGCTCCACCGTCCATTGGGCCGGTGCGTCGCTGCGCTTCCAGGAGCATGAGTTCAAGGCGCGCACGACCTATGGCGAGGTGGAGGGGGCCAATCTGCTCGACTGGCCGGTGACGCTGGCGGAGATGGAACCCTACTACGCCAAGGCCGAGTTCAAGATGGGCACGACCGGCACCAACGGCATCCCGCGCCTGCCCGGCAACAACAACTACAAGGTGCTGGCGGCCGGCGCCAAGAAGCTGGGCTACACCGATTTCCACACCGGCAACATGTCGATCAACAGCAAGCCGCGCGACGGGCGCGGCCCCTGCCAGCAGATCGGCTTCTGTTTCCAGGGCTGCAAATCAGGCGCGAAATGGTCCACCCTCTACACCGAGATCCCCAAGGGCGAGGCCACCGGCAATCTGGAGGTCCGGCCGAACGCCCAGGTCCTGAAGGTGGAACATGACGCCAAGGGCCGGGTCAACGCCGTGCTCTATGCCGACGGCACCGGCGCCATCCAGCGGCAGAAGGCCCGCATCGTCGCGGTGGCCGGCAACTCGATCGAAAGCCCGCGCCTGCTGCTGAATTCGGCCTCGACCATGTTCCCGGACGGGCTGGCCAACTCCTCCGGTCAGGTCGGGCGCAACTACATGCGGCACATGACCGGTTCCGTCTATGCGGTGTTCGACCGGCCGGTGCACATGTACCGCGGCACCACCATGGCCGGCATCATCAAGGACGAGTCCCGCTTCGACCCGCGACGCGGTTTCGTCGGCGGCTACGAGATGGAAACGCTGTCGCTCGGCGTGCCCTTCATGGCCGCCTTCCTCGATCCCGGTGCCTGGGGCCGCGATTTCAGCTCGGCGTTGGATGCTTACGACCATATCGCCGGCATGTGGCTGGTGGGGGAGGACATGCCGCGCGAGACCAACCGCATCACCCTGCACGCCACCGAGAAGGACAAGTTCGGCCTGCCCATTCCCAACGTGCATTTCGACGACCACCCCAACGACATCGCCATGCGCACCCATGCCTATGGGCGCGGCTCGGCGGTCTATGACGCGGTGGGTGCCGTCCGGACCATCCACACCCCGCCCTACCCGTCCACCCACAATCTCGGCACCAACCGGATGAGCGCCAACGCCCGCGACGGTGTCGTCAACAAATGGGGACAGGCGCACGACATCAAGAACCTGTTCGTGTCGGACGGCAGCCAGTTCACCAGCGGAGCATCGGAGAACCCGACCCTCACCATCGTCGCGCTGGCGATCCGGCAGGCGGAGTATATCGCCGACCAGATGACGAAGCGGGAGATCTGAAGAAGACGGTCCAAACACGAAAAACGCCCCGGCTCGTGAGAACCGGGGCGTTTCGGATATGTGCGAAGATGCCAGCGTATATGCTTCGTGTTTGGCGTCTCTTGAGCCTGAGTGACCTGGCGGCGACCTACTCTCCCACGTCTTAAGACGCAGTACCATTGGCGCGGAGGCTTTTCACGGCCGAGTTCGGGATGGGATCGGGTGTTTGACACCTCGCCATGACCACCAGGTCACCAAGGCTCAAGACCGACGCTAATCCGAAGCGCATTCGCTGTCGTGCAAGTGATGTGAGGATGTATCGAACTGCGGTTCTTGCGTCAAGCAGGGCCTTAGCAGGCTTGCTGCTGCGCATGGCGCGGTAATGTGGTGTCGAGATCAAGCCGATCGAGCGATTAGTAAGGCTTAGCTTCAGGCGTTGCCGCCCTTCCACATGCCTCCTATCGACGTGATGGTCTGTCACGGCTCTCAAGGGAGCTCTGGTTTAGAGGTGGGTTTCCCGCTTAGATGCTTTCAGCGGTTATCCCGTCCATACTTAGCTACCCGGCCATGCCACTGGCGTGACAACCGGTGCACCAGAGGTATGTCCATCCCGGTCCTCTCGTACTAGGGACAGATCCTCGCAAAACTCCGACACCCACGGCAGATAGGGACCGAACTGTCTCACGACGTTCTAAACCCAGCTCACGTACCACTTTAATCGGCGAACAGCCGAACCCTTGGGACCTGCTCCAGCCCCAGGATGTGATGAGCCGACATCGAGGTGCCAAACGACTCCGTCGATATGGACTCTTGGGAGTCATCAGCCTGTTATCCCCGGCGTACCTTTTATCCGTTGAGCGATGGCCCGTCCACGTGGAGCCACCGGATCACTATGGCCGACTTTCGTCTCTGCTCGACTTGTCAGTCTTGCAGTCAGGCGGGCTTATGCCATTGCACTCGACGAGCGATTTCCGACCGCTCTGAGCCCACCATCGCGCGCCTCCGTTACACTTTGGGAGGCGACCGCCCCAGTCAAACTACCCGCCATGCAGGGTCCCGGACCCGGATCACGGGCCACGGTTAGATGCCAGAGACTTCAAGGGTGGTATTTCAAGGTTGGCTCCACACGGGCTGGCGCCCAGGCTTCCAAGCCTCCCACCTATCCTACACATGAAGTCCCTAGCACCACTGCAAAGCTGTAGTAAAGGTGCACGGGGTCTTTCCGTCTGACCGCGGGAACTCCGCATCTTCACGGAGAGTTCAATTTCGCTGAGTTGGTGTTGGAGACAGCGGGGAAGTCGTTACGCCATTCGTGCAGGTCGGAACTTACCCGACAAGGAATTTCGCTACCTTAGGACCGTTATAGTTACGGCCGCCGTTTACCGGGGCTTCAATTCAGAGCTTGCACTCCTCCTCTTAACCTTCCGGCACCGGGCAGGCGTCAGACCCTATACGTCGCCTTGTGTGGCTTCGCAGAGCCCTGTGTTTTTAGTAAACAGTCGCTACCCCCTGGTCTGTGCCCCCCGCCTGGACTTGCGTCCAAACGGGGCCCTCTTCTTCCGAAGTTACGAGGGCAATTTGCCGAGTTCCTTCAACACCATTCTCTCAAGCGCCTGGGTATACTCTACCAGTCCACCTGTGTCGGTTTGGGGTACGGTCTATACGGCGGGGCTATTTCCTGGAACCGGTCCACAGCACGATCAATCCGATAAGATCGTACACGCTTTCCAATCCGTCACCTCCGCCAGGCCCACGAATATTAACGTGGTTCCCATCGACTACGCCTTTCGGCCTCGCCTTAGGGGCCGGCTCACCCTGCGTGGATTAACCTTGCGCAGGAACCCTTGGACTTTCGGCGACAGTGTTTCTCACACTGTTTGTCGCTACTCATGTCAGCATTCTCACTTCCGATACCTCCAGGCGGCCTCACGGACACCCTTCGCAGGCTTACGGAACGCTCCGCTACCACGTGATCATAAGATCACATCCGCAGCTTCGGTACACGGCTTGAGCCCCGATACATTTTCGGCGCAGGCCGGCTTAACTAGACCAGTGAGCTATTACGCTTTCTTTAAAGGATGGCTGCTTCTAAGCCAACCTCCTGGTTGTCATGGCCTTCCCACATCCTTTCCCACTTAGCCGTGATTTGGGGACCTTAGCTGGCGGTCTGGGCTGTTTCCCTCTCGACGATGGACCTTAGCACCCACCGTCTGTCTGCCGCGCTCTGCTCACGGGTATTCGGAGTTTGGTTAGGTTTGGTAAGGCTCGCGCCCCCCTAGCCCATCCAGTGCTCTACCCCCCGCGGCAATACGCGACGCGCTACCTAAATAGCTTTCGCGGAGAACCAGCTATTTCCTGATTTGATTGGCCTTTCACCCCTAGCCACAGGTCATCTCCGACTTTTTCAACAGGCGTGAGTTCGGTCCTCCAGTGCGTGTTACCGCACCTTCAACCTGCCCATGGCTAGATCATCAGGTTTCGGGTCTAAAGCATGCAACTCGGTCGCCCTATTCAGACTCGCTTTCGCTGCGCCTCCACCTATCGGCTTAAGCTCGCTGCATACTCTAAGTCGCTGACCCATTATACAAAAGGTACGCCGTCACCCCGCCCATCTTTTTCAAGACTTGGGAGGCTCCGACTGCTTGTAGGCATCCGGTTTCAGGAACTGTTTCACTCCCCTTGTCGGGGTGCTTTTCACCTTTCCCTCACGGTACTGGTGCACTATCGGTCACTGAGGAGTACTTAGGCTTGGAGGGTGGTCCCCCCATGTTCAGACAGGGTTTCACGTGCCCCGCCCTACTCGAGGATTGCTTCCGGTTTATCCGTACGGGGCTATCACCCGCTATGGCCCGACTTTCC
>NC_016585.1:757500-1040425 GCF_000283655.1 Azospirillum lipoferum 4B
CGGGCATGGGTCGAGGCGGAGGGACGGCGCGGGGCGGCTGCCCGGCTGCGCGGGCTTCAACCGCTGCGGCCGCTGCTGGCCGATGCCGACCGGGCGAGCGGCGAAGCGGCCGAAGCGACCGCGGCGGTGGGACGCGCGACGGAGACTTGGGAGGCGGCGCGGCTGGCGGTGGAGGAAGCCACCGCCCGTCATGGCGACTCACGGCGGCGGTTCGAGGCTGCATGCGCGGAGCAGACCAAGGCAGAACCGGACTTTGAACGCGCGGCCGATCTGGATGGACGAATCACGGCGCTGACGAGCGAACAGGGAACTGCCGAGGCAGCGGCGAAGGCGGCGGCGCAGCGCAGCGGCACGGCGCGGAAGGCGGTGCAGGACATCGACACCGCCCTGTCGGCGGCACGCAACGATGCCGCGCGGCTTGAGGTCTGGCTGCGGGATCAGACGACCTTCGCCGTGGTCGCGAATCAGTGGGAGCGCTGGGACAGGCTGCTGGGACGCGCCATCGCCGATGGTCGAGCCTGGGAGGCCGCGACCCGCGAGCGTCAGCGGCTGGAACGGGAGCTTGCCTCGACGGAAGCCGCTGCGGAAGACGTGGAAATCAGGCTCGCCGACGCGCGGGAGCGCTGTCGTGCGGCCGAGAAAAAGCTGGAAACTCTGCGGAGCGAGGCGGCGCCGTCGCTCGACGAAGCAAGGCAGGCACGGGGCGAGGCCGGCCGGCGACGGGATGGGCTGCTGGCGCTGCTCGCCACCGGAGAGGCCCGCCAACGGCTTGCGACCGAGCGTGAAACGGCCGAACGGGACCGCCTGCAGCGGCTGGGCGAGGCGGAACGTGACGGAACGGCGGCGCGGGAGCTTGCCGAAAGCCGGGCCGGGCAGCGCGCTGCGGTCGAGGAGGCGGAACGGACCCTGCAACGGTTGCTGCTGGCCCAGCGCGAGGATGTGGAAAGCCTGCGCGGAAGGCTGGTGGAGGGCGAGGCCTGCCCGGTCTGCGGATCGGTCGACCATCCCTGGGCAGGTGCCGGCGTGACACCGCTCGGCCGGGTAGCGCAGGACCAGGAGCGGCACCTTGCCGAATTGCGCGAGACCCTGGCCGCGACGGTCGCCCGCCATGCCGCGCTGGAGGCGGCGGAACGGGCGGCGCGCAAGGAGGCCGACGGGCTGACGGCACGGCTGGCGGCTCTGGCGCGGGAGGCCGAAGCGCTCCAGCTCCGTTGGGCCGAGCAGACGGCGGCGGTCGGCTGGGAGGTTGAGGGCGGAACGCTCGCCGACATCCGTCAGGCGGTCGAAACGGTGGATCGGCGGCTTGCGGCCATCGCAGCCGACGAGGAACAGGCGCTCGACCATCGCCGGCGGCTGGATGCGGCACAGCAGGAGCATCGGCGGCTGGAGACCGCGGCGGCCGGGCTGGCAACGGAATGCGAAGCGACCCGGCAGCGGCTGGCCGACGGACGGCAGGCCTTGGCGCTCGCGGTGGCAGCGCTCGAGCGGACGGAGGCCGACCGGCAATCCGCTCTGGCGGAGTTGGCCGAAGGGTTGGCGGGAGAGGCGGAGTGGCGGTCACGGCTGGAGCGGGAGCCGGAGGACTACCGGGCCGGATTGGCGGCACGGGTGGCCGACTATCGGCAAAAGAGCGATGCGCTTGCCCTTGCGATCCGCGAGGTGGAGCGGGCCAGCGGCGAGCGGGCTGTGCAGACCGCCGAATTGGATGCCGCACTGCGGGCGGAGGAGGAGGCACGCGGGCGGGCCGGCGATCTGGCCGCGCGGCTGGCGGAGGCGCGGACAGCGCGCGGTGCTCTGCTGGGCGGGCGTCCGGTGGCATTGGTGCGCAAGCTGCTGGCCGGCGAGCGGCACGAGGCCGAAGCCCTTGTGGAGAAGGCCACTTTTGCGCGGCAGGATGCCATCGCCCGGCTGTCGGCAGCGGAGCAGGACCGCGAAACCCGCGGCGAGGCCGCCCGGCTGTGCGTCGACAAGGCCAGGGTGGCCGGGGAGCGGCTGGACCGGGCGGCGGCAGACCGTGGCGTCGGGCTGGAGGAGGTCCGCCAGCTGCTGGCGGCCGCCGAAAGCGAACTGGAGGCGGAAGAACTGGCGCTGGCCGTGCTGGAGCGGGCGCGTGGCGATGCGGCGCTGGTGGTTGCCGAACGGCGCCGGCAACGCGCTGAGCATCATGCGGCGGGCCGGCCGGCTCAGAACGCCGAAGAGGCCGCAGCCGCGGCGGAGAGCACCCGCGCGGTGCTGGAGCGGGACCGCGACCGGCTAGGCTCTGCGCGCGGGCGGCTGGAGGCCGACGACGCCAATCGGCAGCGGCTGGCCGGGCTGCGGGTGGCGATCGAGGCGCAACAGGCGCGCTGTGCCCTATGGGGCAAGATGGCGCAGCTGATCGGTTCGGCGACCGGGCAGAAGATGCGCAACTTCGCCCAGAGCCTGAGCCTCGACCTGCTGCTGACCCACGCCAACCGGCATCTGGAGGATCTTGCCCGCCGCTATCGGCTGGAGCGGGTAGCGGGGGCCGATCTGGAGATCCAGGTGGTCGACCGCGAGATGGGCGACGAACGCCGTGGCGTACACAGCCTGTCGGGCGGCGAGCTGTTCCTGGTGTCGCTGGCCCTGGCGCTCGGGCTGTCGGCGATGGCGGCGGGGACCTCGGGCGGGATCGGCACGCTGTTCATCGACGAGGGGTTCGGCACGCTCGATCCCGACAGCCTGGACGTGGCGCTGTCCTGCCTGGAAGCATTGCAGGCCGGCGGGCGGCAGGTGGGGGTGATCAGCCACGTTCCGGCGATGGTCGAGCGCATCGGCACGCAGATCCGCATCATGCCGCTCGGCGGCGGGCGCAGCCGGGTGACGGTGCAGTCGGTGGCGGGGACGGCGCTGGGGGTGGCTTTGGAGGAGGTGGAGGGGGTTTGAGGGGGAGTTGGTCGTGGCTGTTGCCCCCTCCCTGACCCTCCCCCGCTCACGCGGGAGAGGGAACTCCGCAGCACTCCCGCAAAGCTCCTACCTCCTCTCCCGCGAAGCGGGGGAGGGATGGGGAGGGGGCAACCGACCCGAGAACTCCGCCCCTCAACGCCCCCGCTTGGCCAGGAACGCCAGCCGTTCCAGCGTGTGCACATCCTGCTCGTTCTTCAGCAGCGCGCCGCACAGCGGCGGGATCAGCGTGCGGGCGTCCTTGGCGCGCAGGGTCTCGGGATCGACCTCCTCGACCATCAGCAGCTTGATCCAGTCCAGCAGTTCGGAGGTGGACGGCTTCTTCTTCAGGCCCGGAACCTCGCGCAGGTCGTAGAACAGGTTCAGCGCCTCGCGCAGCAGCGCGGCTTTCAGGCCGGGATAATGGACCTCGACGATGCGCTCCATCGTCTCGCGCTCGGGGAAGCGGATGTAGTGGAAGAAGCAGCGGCGCAGGAAGGCGTCCGGCAGTTCCTTTTCGTTGTTGGACGTGATGATGACGATGGGGCGCTTGGCCGCCTTGATCGTCTGGCGGGTCTCGTAGACGTGGAACTCCATGCGGTCGAGTTCCAGCAGCAGGTCGTTGGGGAACTCGATGTCGGCCTTGTCGATCTCGTCGATCAGCAGGACCGGCGGCACCGGCGCCTCGAAGGCTTCCCACAGCTTGCCACGGACGATGTAGTTGGCGATGTCGTGGACCTTCGCCTCGCCCAGCTGGCTGTCGCGCAGGCGGCTGACCGCATCGTACTCATACAGGCCCTGCTGCGCCTTGGTCGTCGACTTCACATGCCAGGACAGCAGCGGCCTGTTCAGAGCGCGGGCGATTTCCACCGCCAGCACGGTCTTGCCGGTGCCGGGCTCCCCCTTCACCAGAAGCGGCCGCTCCAGCGTGATCGCGGCGTTGACCGCCACCATCAGATCGTCGGTGGCGACATAGCGGTCGGTGCCGGTGAAGCGCATTTCGATGACCTCGTCCTTTCGCGTGCCAGACAGTCTTGCCATTCCCGTTCCAGCTGGCAAGCCCCTGCGAACTTGGCGTTCGGATGCGCCGATTCTCCGCCGGGCGGTCATATTTCTTTTCGTTTCATCGTCACCCTTGCCAATTGCCTCCATTTGGTCGAAGAGATTAAGGGAACGCTCAATGATCGCGGCGGCGGGCCAACGAGAAAAGAGAACTGGAAGGTTTTCATGAACGAGTCCAGCATCTGAAGTGTTCGATTAGCGTGACACGCAACAACGAAACCGTAAATCATTGATGAGCAATCGCATCGTTCTTGTTTGCGGAATGTTCAGCAGCGCTTCGACCTGGACATTCAATGTCGTGGTGGATCTTCTTCGGCTGACCACTCCCTGTCACGTCGCATTCGCCGCAATCCTGAATGGTGAAACACGGTTGCCAACACCGCCGAATGGGACGGCGCTGGTGCTCAAGACCCATGGCTGGGGCGATCCGGCAGCCTTCCTGGACCGCCACCCGGACATCCGCTGCCTTGTCACCATCAGGGATCCGCGCGATGCCGTGGTGTCGCTGATGCAGCGCTTCGACTACGGCTTCGACCATGCCCTCAGCTATGCCGCACAGGGCGCAGGCGGGATCGTCGGCGCTGCATGCCAGCCGGAAAGCCTGCTGCTGCGTTACGAAAATGGTTTCATGGACCAAGCCATGACCATCGGCCTGATCGCCGCCCATCTCTCTCTCCAGCCTTCGGCTGCCGAGATGGAAGCGCTGTTCCAGCGGCTGCGACCCGACGCGGTGCAAGCCACCATTGTCGAGGCCGAGCTGAAGAACCGCTTTCCCAAGGGGTTGCCCCCCGGCGAAACCGCCGATCCTGCGACGCAATGGCACCCCGGCCATATCGGAGACCGCCTGATCGGCAAATATGCCCGGTTCCTCGACCAGACGAGACAGACGGCGGTGGTCGCGCGGATGGCGCCCTACATGGCTCATTTCGGCTACGGAACATAGCATGTCCGTTCCGGCCGCGCCGACCTTCCCGCCTGCGCCCAAGACCGTCGTCGCTCTGGAGGGAACGACCTTCCACGGACCGGAGGCCATGACCGGCATCGGTCGTTATGTCCGCAACATGGCCCGTTGCCTCGCACGCATCCATGCCGACGAGGGTACCCGTCTCATCGTGACGCTCGGGCGGTTGGCGCATGCACCGCTGCTCGCGGCGACGGTCGCGAACGATGTCCACGCCCATCTGTTCCAGCCGTTGATTCCCGGCCGCCCGTCCGATAGACCCGCAAGACAGGTCGGGTACCGCGAAACTCCCGAGGCACTGGAAGACGATCTGGTCGCCAGGGGGGCGACCGTCTATTTCGATCCGAATCCCTTCGCCATGTACAAAAGCTTCTTCGCACCCAGGCTGCTGGGTCATGCGGCGATGATCCACGATCTGGTACCGCTGAGCTTCCGCTCGGCCTATCTGGACCGGTGGCCGGACCCGTTGAAGGCCGAATATATGAGGCGTCTCCTCCATTTGGCGGAAAAGGCCGATGTCCTGTTCTTCCCGTCGCATGCGAGCGCCGAGGAGTTCCACCGCCATGTCCGCCCGCGGGCCGGGATGACGCTGTGCGTCACCGGCGAAGGGGTCGATCCGGTCTTTCTCGCTTCGAAGACGGAAATGGAGGCGTACGGTCATATCCCGGCGAATGGCCGCCCATTCATGCTGATGGTCTCGAACCTGACGGACAGGCGCAAGAATCTGGGATTCACTTTGACGGCCTATCATCATTTCCTGCGGTTGGCCGCCCCGACCCGCCACGCCGGGATGGGTTTGGAAATCGTGATGCCTTCGGATGCGCTCATCGATCAGGCGCAGGCCCATTGCCGCGCGCTGGGAATTGCCGGACAAGTCCGCTTCCGCATCGCCGTGTCCGACGACAGCCTGTGCCGGCTGTACCACGATGCGGCCCTGCTGGTCTGCCCCTCCGCCGCCGAAGGGTTCGGATTGCCGGTCATCGAGGCGCTGGCCTGCGGCACGCCGGTGCTGAGCAGCAGCAGGACGGGGTTGGCCGAACTGCAATGCGACGGCTGGATCATGCCGGCCGACCTGTCGTCCGAGCTGGCGCTGGCCGAAGGCATGCTACGGGCGGTCGACCGGCCGCGCGGCGATCCCGAGGCGGCGCGCCGCTACGTCGCACGGTTCGACTGGAACGAGGTCGCCCGACGGACTTATGGGGCCCTGTCCGCGGCCAGACGCTCATGACCCGTCGTCCCGCGGGCGACCGCCATCGCATAGCCGATCATATGCTCGGCACGGGCATGTTCGTGCAGGCTGCTCTGCGGGAAGGCGTTGACCTCGATCGCCCACAGCCGGTCCCGCTCATCCAGGGCCAGATCGATGCCCAGTTCCGACAGTGGCAGCGGTTTGGTCGCATCGACCAGCTTGGCGATTTCCATCGCCAGGGCCACGATCCGGTTCCCGAGTTCAGCCGCCTCCGCCGCGTTCCGCCGCACGGACAGGAAGCCGTCGATCGGCCCCTGGTAGCCGCCCTGGCTGATGTTTGTCAGGAAACGTCCCGCCTCGGCCAGCCTGACATAGGCGCGGGTGACGCCCCACTCGCCATCGGCCCGCCGCTGGACATGAACCCGGATATCGGCGGAACGGCCATCGACCGCGACCGAATGGATGAATCGCTGCACCAGATAGCGGCGATACCGCAGTCGCCCGGCGATGCGCGCGCGGACATGGTCGACAATCTCGCTCAATGTCCCGCGGATCGTGCCGCCGGCATGCTGGACCTGCCAGGTATTCCCGCTGCCGGTCTCCCCATCGCCGTTTTCCCGATGGATGAACTGGATGCCGAAGCCCCGGCGGCCGTCGACCGGCTTCACGACGGCACTCCCGTGTTCCAGGAAAACGGCCATCAGCGTGGCATCGATGGCGTCGGGCGGAATACCGACGGTGGGAATGGCGTGCGGCAGCAGGCTGCTGCCACACAGGAGCTCGTGAAAAGCCAGCTTATCGAGGCCGGAGTCGGCGATGACCGGACGGCTCCGGCGAATCCAACCGTCCAACTCCTGCCAATCGTCATCCGCCCCGCTCTTCACCACGACCACATCCGGCAGAGAGAACCAGCCGGAACTCCAGCCGGCGGGCGTCCAGCGCTCCCCCGCGATCAGTCCCTGCCGCCGGTCCCAGGACGATCTGTCGAGCAGCACCAGCTCAGCGCCCTGCAACGCCGCCTCCGCAAGCAATGCCCGCAGCCTCGGCTTGGGAAACAAATCATGCGGCTGATTTTGATAAGATATGAAACCGATCCGGATCATCGACGATAGCTCTTGTCGCAGTTATCAATCTTATATATTGCGTTTACCCGACTCTGACCGCTATGATATCGAACTTTATACACGATCATATTTACAGGAAACAGTGATTTCTTCAGATTGGGGAATGGCAACAGAATGACATCGGATCGTCTCACAAGAGTGGTCCTCGCGCCGCCCGACGCGCTCAGGCGGACAAAGCCCACCTGCTACCCGCCGAACGGATGGGTGAGATATCCTGCCTGCCCCAGCTTCCCGCTCCTTTGACGAAGAGTGGACGATGGACGACCAGACTGACTCGCCCGACGATTATCACGCGATCTGCCTGCGAGCCGCAGCCCATGCCCGCGGATGGGCAACGCGCTACGTCCAGGGTGTCTACAGCCGCTTCCACCCCCATCCGTCACGCTGGCTGCGGGTCGAAGTCGGTGGGCGAGGCTATCTGTTCGCGTCCGGCATGCTGCTGATCGAAGGCGCAGATCCATGGCGCAGCCTCGGCCTGCACATCAATGAAGACGCCATCCTGCTGACCTGCGACAAGCGGAGGGCGAAGGACTTTCTCGAGGCGCAGGGTTTCAGCACGCCGGCCGGGCGGCTGTTCCGCCGTACCGACCTGCCAGCGGCGCTGGACGCCTTTCCATCCTTTGCAACTCCGGTCTGCGTCAAGCCCAACCAGGGCAGCAAGGGGGAGTTGGTCTTTCCCAGCATCGGCGACCGCGCCCGCTACGAACGGGCGATCCGGCGGGTCGCGGCCCAGCACCGAAAGATCCTGGTCGAGGAGAGTGTGAGCGGCCAGTTGATCCGCTTCTTCTACGTGCGGCCCCGGGTGGTCGCGGTCAAACTGAGCCGGCCGGCCAGCGTCGTCGGCGACGGGATCGCCAGCATCGCGCAGCTGATCGAAGCAAAGAACGAATTGCGCCAGCGGCGGGCGGTGCCTGGCCATTCCGACATCCAGGTCGATGACGATCTCCGCGACTTCCTGGCGATGACCGGCCGCGATCTGGCCGATGTGCCGGCGCCGTCGGAACGCGTCTTCCTGCGCGGCACCTCCAACGGCGCCACCGGGGCGGACAGCATCGACTGCCGCCGGGACCTCCACCCATCCTACAGCGACGTGATCGCGGCGGCCTGCAACGCGGTGCCCGGCCTGAACCTGACTGCGGCCGACGTAATGATCCGGGACCCGTCGCTGCCGGCGCAGCGCGGCAACTATTGGATCCTGGAACTGAACCGGAATCCCGGCATCACGCCCTACCATTTCCCCTGGCGCGGTGAAGAACAGGACGTTGCCGGAGCGATCCTGGATTTCCTGGCGCAGGGCGCCGCGACAGCCTCCACCCCACCCGCAACATCCTGCGAAGAGTGACCGATGACCGCAACCGTTCCCCCCGACCGCGATGCCCTGCAACGCTGGATGATGGCCTATCTGGCGACCATCTGCGGGTTTGCGGCAGACGCCATGGACCCCGGCCAGCCTTTGGCCGGCTACGATCTGGATTCCGTGGATGCCGTGGAAATGGCGCTGGAAATGGAAAAGGCGTTCGGCATCGCCCTCCACCCGGAAACCTTCCTGGAGAGCCGCAACTCGGTCGCCGCCATCGCCGACACCCTGGCGGGCCGGGACGCCGGTTCGCCGCAGGTCTGATGGCAACGGATATTCCAGCCTGGATCCATGCATCCAACCAGCCGCCCGCCGGGTCGCTGACCACACTGGCGGACCCGGCGGCCGGCAGCGAACAGCGCCTGAACGCCTGCCAGTCCCTGATCCAGAACGGTGTCATCCACTGGACCCTGCCGCATGCCGAAGCCCTGTGCCGGATCCCCGAGGTCGCCGAACGGGCGGAACAGCTGGTTGCGCTTTGCCGGATCCTGTGGGACTGCGACCTGACCGCTCCCGCGGCGATTCCGGCGACGCTGGCCCGCGATCCGGCCGCTGGGAATTACTGGATGGTTCCGGCCGGCTCCACCACCACCCTGCTCGCCTTCACCGGGCGTGCCCGTCGGCTGTCGGTTTCCGTCTATCTGATGCAGCGGATCCTGGAACCATTCGGCGTCAACGTCATTTATCTGTTCGATCCGGCCGACAGCTTCTACATCGGCGGCATCGGCGGACGCTGGACCGGACTGGAGGCGACGGTTGAACTGCTGCGCCAGCTCTGCGAGGGCTTCGGCACCCGCAAGCTTTATTGCATCGGCCAATCCACCGGCGGTTACGGCGCGCTCCGCTACGGGCTGGACCTCGGCGCCGAAGCGGTTCTGGCCTTCTCGCCGATGATCTGGCAGGTCATGCGGCCGCGGCCGATGGCTCGCATTTCCCAACTGCTCGGCCGTCCGGTGGACGCCGAGGAGGTCGATCTGCGGCATCTCTATGCTGACCGGGCGCGGCGCCCGCGCGCCCGGATCGTCTGCGGCGGCGACAATGCGGGCGATCTGCGCTCGGCAGAAATGCTCGCCGGCCTTCCCGGCGTCGAGCGTCATATCCTGCCGGGAGTCCGCGACCATGCGGTCATCACGACCCTGCTTCAATCCGGCCATCTGCGGCGGATGATCGGGGAGTTTCTCGGAGCGGAGTGACCGCCCGGCCCCGCTGTCCCGGATTGCCGGCCGCTCAGTCGACGATGAACAGGGTGGCGCCGATTTCGGTCGATGACCGGTGCGGGTGATCGCCGAAATCGGACACCTGATAGCTCATGCCTGCGGTCAGGACGAAGCGGCGGCCGTCCTTCAGTTCGGTGATCAGCTCACCGCTGACCACGAACAGCACATGGCCGCGGTCGCACCAATGGTCGGCCAGATAGCCCGGCGTGTATTCGACCATCCGCACCCGGAGTTCTCCGGCGCGGAATGTGCGCCACAGAGCCTTTCCGGTCTCGCCCGGATGTTCGGTGACCGGAACGGCGGCCCAATCGGTCACGGTGAAGGGCAGAGTGGGCAGTTCCATCGCCGGACCTCGGCAAAAAATGCGGCAATGACAGAAAAACGGCCCCCGGAGCGAATCGGGGGCCGGATTTCATCAGGATCAGGAGGCCTTCTTGGCCGCGATGGCCTTTTCGATGGCCTCGACCGCAGCATGGGCCAGCGAGGCGTCGGGGCCGCCGGCCTGGGCCATGTCCGGCCGGCCGCCGCCGCCCTTGCCGCCCAGCGCCTCGGCGCCGACGCGGACCAGATCGACGGCGCTCAAGGTTCCGGTCAGGTCGTCGGTCACGCCGATGACGATGGAGGCCTTGCCTTCGTTGGACGCGATCAGCACCACGACGCCGGAGCCGACCTGCTTCTTCAGCTCGTCGGCCATCGGCTTCAGGTCCTTGGCTGGCAGGCCTTCGACCACGCGGGCGGCGAACTTGACGCCGGCGACGTCCTTGGCATCGTTGCCGCCGTCGGCCTTGGCGCCGCCACCCCCCATCGCTCCACTAAGGGCAACCTGCCGGCGCAGGTCGGCCAGTTCGCGCTCCATCTTGCGTCGTTCCTCGACCAGGACCGCCACGCGGGCCGGCACCTCGTCGGGCTTCACCTTCAGGACGCTCGCCGCCTCGGTCAGCAGATGGTCGCGCTCGGACAGCCACGCCTTCGCGCCGGTGCCGGTCAGCGCCTCGATGCGGCGGACACCGGCGGCGACGGCACCTTCGGAGACGATCTTGAACACGCCGATGTCGCCGGTGCGGCGGACATGGGTGCCGCCGCACAGCTCGATGGAATAGTCACGGTCGAGCTCGCCATGCGGGCCGCCCATGGAGACCACGCGGACCTCGTCGCCGTACTTCTCGCCGAACAGGGCCATGGCGCCCTGGGCGCGCGCCTCGTCCGGGGACATCAGGCGGGTGACGACCTCGCTGTTGGCGAGAACGCGGCGGTTCACCTCGTCTTCGATGGCGGCGATGTCGGCGGCGGACAGGCCGGTCGGCTGGCTGATGTCGAAGCGCAGACGCTCCGGCGCCACCAGCGAGCCCTTCTGGGTGACATGGTCGCCCAGCCGGTGGCGCAGCGCCTCGTGCAGCAGGTGGGTGGCGGAGTGGTTGGCGCGGATGGCGGAGCGGCGCTCGCTGTCCACGCGCAGTTCGACCACGTCACCGACCTTGAGCGTGCCCTTGGTGACGGTGCCGACATGGGCCCACACCGCGCCCAGCTTTTTCAGCGTGTCGGAGACCGCGACCTCGGCCCCGCCGGCCGAGAAGATCACGCCGGCATCGCCGACCTGACCGCCCGATTCGCCATAGAAGGGCGTCTGGTTGACGACGACCATCACCTGATCGCCGATGGCGGCGGCCTCGACGCGGGCATCGCCCTTGACGATGGCGGTCACCTTGCCCTCTGCCACCTCGGTGTCGTAGCCGAAGAACTCGGTGGCGCCCAGCTCGTCCTTGATCTCGTACCACAGCTTCTCGGTGCCGACCTCGCCCGAGCCGGCCCAGGATTCGCGGGCCTTGCGGCGCTGCTCGTCCATCGCCGCCTTGAAGCCGGCCTCGTCGACGCCGCGACCCTGGCCGCGCAGCACGTCCTGCGTCAGGTCGAGCGGGAAACCGAAGGTGTCGTACAGCTTGAAGGCGACGTCGCCGGCCAGCGGCTGGCCCTCGCCCAGATGGCCGACCTCGTCCTCCAGCAGGCGCAGGCCGCGCTCCAGCGTCTGCTTGAAGCGGGTCTCCTCCAGCTTCAGTGTCTCGACGATCAGGGCGCGGGCGCGGTTCAGCTCCGGATAGGCATCGCCCATCTGCTGGATCAGCGCCGGGACCAGACGGTGCATCAGCGGCTCACGCGCACCGATCATGTGGGCGTGGCGCATGGCACGGCGCATGATGCGGCGCAGCACATAGCCGCGGCCCTCGTTCGACGGCAGCACGCCGTCGGCGATCAGGAAGGAGGTCGAGCGCAGATGGTCGGCGATGACGCGGTGCGACACGGCATGCGCGCCGTCCGGCGCGGTCTTGGTCGCCTCGGCCGACGCCATGATCAGCGCCCGCATCAGGTCGATGTCGTAATTGTCGTGCTTGCCCTGCAGGACGGCGGCCAGACGCTCCAGCCCCATGCCGGTGTCGATCGACGGCTTGGGCAGCGGCACCAGATTGTCCGGACCCAGCTGTTCATACTGCATGAACACGAGGTTCCAGATCTCGATGAAGCGGTCGCCATCCTGGTCCGGGCTGCCCGGCGGGCCACCGGCGATGGACGGGCCGTGGTCGAAGAAGATCTCGGAACACGGGCCGCAGGGGCCGGTGTCGCCCATGCGCCAGAAATTGTCGTCGGTCGGGATGCGGATGATGCGGTCGTCCGACAGGCCGGCAACCTTGCGCCAGATCGCCGCCGCGTCCTCGTCGGAGGTGTGGACCGTCACCAGCAGCTTGTCGGCCGGCAGGCCGTATTCCTTGGTGATCAGGTTCCAGGCGAACGCGATGGCGTCGTCCTTGAAGTAATCGCCGAAGGAGAAGTTCCCCAGCATCTCGAAGAAGGTGTGGTGCCGCGCGGTGTAGCCGACATTGTCCAGGTCGTTGTGCTTGCCGCCGGCGCGCACGCATTTCTGCGAGGTGACCGCGCGCTTGTAGGGCCGCGTCTCGGCACCGGTGAAGACGTTCTTGAACTGGACCATGCCGGCGTTGGTGAACATCAGCGTCGGGTCGTTGCGCGGCACCAGCGGTGACGAGTCGACTTTCTGATGGCCCTGCTTGGCGAAGAAATCCAGGAACGTGCGACGGATGTCGTTGGCGGTCTGCATACGGTCAAGGCTCCGGGTGCGCGGCTAAGGCCTTCCATTGGCCGAACCGTGCTTTTAGCGCGAGAATGGCGGCGTGTCCACGACGGACGGATTATTACCCTGCGTCACAGCAGACAAGCGGCGGCAGACGGCAGGCCTTACTCGGTCTCCGCCTTGGCCCGTGCCTTTTCGATGCGACGGCCGATGATGATGGCGATCTCGTACAGCCCGATCAGCGGAACCGCCAGGCTGACCTGGCTGATGACGTCCGGCGGGGTCAGGATCGCCGCGGCGACGAAGGCGCCGACGATGGCATAGCGCCGCTTCGACGCCAGCGCGTCGGTGCTGATGATGCCGACGCGCACCAGCAGGGTCAGCAGGACCGGCAGCTGGAAGGCGATGCCGAAGGCGAAGATCAGCGACATCACCAGATGCAGGTATTCGCCGACGCGCGCCTCGAACTCGATGGGCAGGGCGTTGCCGTCGCCGCCGGGATGGAACTCGAATCCCAGGAAGAAGCGCCAGGCCATCGGGAAGATGAAGTAATAGACGATGCCGGCGCCGGTCAGGAACATCACCGGGGTCGCGACCAGGAAGGGCAGGAACGCCCTGCGCTCGTGCTTGTACAGGCCCGGTGCCACGAACATCCAGATCTGGCTGGCGATGATCGGGAAGGAGATGAAGCAGCCGGCCCAGAACGCCACCTTCACATAGGTGAAGAAGGCTTCCGTCAGGCCGGTGTAGATCATCCGCCGCCCCTGCCCCGCCAGCAGGTCGGCCAGCGGCTGGACCAGGAAATTGTAGATCCGGTCCGACACGGCGTAGCACAGCAGAAAGGCGATCAGGATGGCGCCGACCGACCACATCAGCCGGTTCCGCAGTTCGATCAGATGATCGATCAGCGGCATCTTGCTGTCTTCGAGTTCGTCCTGATGCGTTTCGCCGGTCATGGTCCGTCTTCGACCTTAGGTCTGCTTATCGGTGGACTGGGCGGAGGCCACTTCGGCCGGCTGAGCTGCCGGTTGGGTGGCCGGCTGCACCGGTGCGGACTGCACCGGGGGCGGCTGAGCGGTGATCGGCGACGGGGCGGCGGAGGGCGCCACGCTGTCGGCCACCGTGGGGGGAGCCGCCGGCACCTGGGGCAGGTCCGGTTCCGGGGTGCTGCCGGCATGGCCGTTCAGCCCCACATCGATGCCCTTGGTGTCGAACGCCTTCCCCACCTCCCCCTTCGGGTCGATGGTGTCCTCCATCATCTTCTTGATGTTCAGGTCGCGGGTCTTCAGGGCTTCCTTGCGAAGCTCGTCCAACTCGGTCTCCCGCATCATATCGTCGATGTGGGTCTGGAATTCGCGCGCGACGCCTCTCGCCTTACGCACCCATTTGCCGAGCGTGAAGATCGCCTTGGGCAGATCCTTGGGCCCGATGACCACAAGGGCGATGACGGCGATCACCATCAGTTCGGACCAAGCGATGTCGAACATGTTCTTCCGGCTTCACGAATGCGGTGGGCAGGATGGCGCGCGAACGGAACACAGGAGGGAGCCCGCGCGCCCGCCGGTCAGCTGCGGACCGCCTCGTCCTTCTTGGTCGCGGTTTCGGCCGTGTTGGCCGGCTGGTTCGGGATGACCTTCGCGTTGGCGCCGGACGCGACGTCATCGCTGTCGTCCTGCAGGCCCGCCTTGAAGGACTTCACACCCTTGGCGAGATCGCCCATCACCTTCGGCAACTTCCCAGCGCCAAACAGCAGAAGAACGATCAGTAGAACGATAATCCAGTGCCAGATGCTGAAAGAACCCATGGCGCGCCTATCACGTTTGAACGGCCTTTGCGGCGGGCCGGCACTATGGCAGAAAGGCCATTGGGCCGCAACGTTCGCCCCACCATCCTTAACCGGTTGTCATTGAGGTTTCACGGGAATTCGCGAGGGGCTCCCCCGAAAAACGCGGTCCCGCTCAGGACTCCTCGTCGTCGCCGTCGTCGCCGGACCCAGCCAAGCCGCCGTCGTCCCCGGCCGTCCCGAGCCCCAGAAGCACCGGACGGCTGTCCAGCAGGCCGGCGGCGCGCAGATCGTCGACGCTGGGCAGGTCGCGCAGGCTTTCCAGACCGAAATGGTCGAGGAAATGGTCGGTGGTGATCCAGGTCAGCGGCCGGCCCGGCGTCTCCCGCCGCTTGCCCGGCCGGATCCAGCCATGCTCCATCAGCAGGTCCAGCGTGCCCTTGCTGGTCGCCACGCCGCGGATGGATTCGATCTCCCCCCTGGTCACCGGCTGGTGATAGGCGATGATCGCCAGGGTTTCGATGGCCGCGCGCGACAGCTTGCGCGACACCTCCTCCTCCCGCCGCAGTTCGGGCGCCAGATCGACCGCGGTGCGGAAGGCCCAGCCGCCGCCGGTGCGCACCAGATTGACGCCGCGCGGGGCGTAATGGGCGCGCAGCTCCTCCAGCAGCAGGCCGACCTCCGGCCCGACGCGGCCGGCCAGCGTCTCCTCGTCCAGCGGTTCGGCCGAGGCGAACAGCAGCGCTTCCAGCAGGCGCAGCCGGCCGATGCGGGCCTCCGCTTCCTGGGCGTCGGTGACTTCCTTGATCATGGTCCTTCAGAATCCGATGGGTCCGCAGGTCTGTCGCCGGCTCGGCGTCCGCGGACATAGAGCGGGGCGAAGGCGCCCTCCTGGCGCAGTTCCACCCGGCCGGCCTTCGCCAGTTCCAGGGTGGCCGCGAAATGGGCGGCCAGAGCGGAGCGGGTCAGCAGCCCGCCGCCCTCCCCGCCCGGCAGGAAGCTGGCCAGCGTTGCCCAATCCGGCATGTGGCCCAGCAGAGTGGACAGGCGCTGCACCGCCTCCTCCATGGAATAGAGGCGCACCGGGGCGATGTGCAGGACGCCGGCCTCCTTGCGGGCGCGCTGCTGGCCATAGGCGCGCAGCAGGTCGAA
Organism: Azospirillum lipoferum 4B; assembly: GCF_000283655.1. Taxonomy (NCBI): domain Bacteria; kingdom Pseudomonadati; phylum Pseudomonadota; class Alphaproteobacteria; order Rhodospirillales; family Azospirillaceae; genus Azospirillum; species Azospirillum lipoferum. The sequence goes on from NC_016585.1 coordinate 773,326, forward strand.
CAGCGTGACCTCATAGACCGACTTGCGGCGCAGGTCCAAATCCTCCGGCGCACCGCGGGGATGCACGTCGATGCCCAGCCGCGGACGGGCGAACAGCTTGGCCGCTACGCCCTTCATCGCCTCCAGTCGCTGCAACTGGAAGGCCAGCGCCGCGGCCATGTCCTCGCCGGACGGCTCCTCCCCCTCCGGTTCGGGCAGCAGCAGGCGCGACTTGAGATAGGCCAGCCAAGCCGCCATCACCAGATAGTCGGCCGCCAGCTCCAGCCGCAGCTTCCGCGCCTCCGTCACGAAGGCGAGATACTGGTCGGCCAGCTCCAGGATGGAGATGCGCGTCAGGTCGACCTTCTGGTCGCGCCCCAGCGCCAGCAGCATGTCGAGCGGTCCCTCGAACCCGTCCAGAACCAGCAAAAGCTGTTCGGACGGCGACACCTCCGCCGCGGCGGGGGTATCGGCCTTGCGTTCGGCCAGCAAGTCGGCCATCGGAAAACCTTCAGTCGTTGCCGGTCAGGATGCGGATGAAGTCGATCACCGCATCCACCGGCGGCCCCAGCACCCAATGCATGACGCTGAGATCCATGCCGATCTGGCGCCCCAGCATCGGCAGCAGGAAGAAGGCCGCCATCAGGATCAGCAGCCCGAAACGCTCCAGCCGGGCCAGCGGCACCGCCAGGACATCGGGGAGGATGCCGACGGCCACGCGCCCGCCGTCCAGCGGCGGCAGCGGGATCAGGTTGAAGACCATCAGGATGACGTTGACCAGCACCGACACCTCGGCAGCGGAGCGGATCCACAGCTCGATAAAGCTGTTTTCCGGATTGACCAGCCGCCAGATCACCGCCGACGCCACCGCCAGCAGGAAGTTGGTGCCCGGACCGGCCAGCGCCACCCACACCATGTCGCGCCGCGGATGGTCCAGCCGGGCGAAATTCACCGGCACCGGCTTGGCCCAGCCGAAGACGAATCCGGTGGTGAAGTACATCAGCGCCGGCAGCAGGACCGTGCCGAACGGATCGATGTGGCGGATCGGGTTGAAGGTCACCCGCCCCAGCCGATAGGCGGTATCGTCGCCCAGCCGCCAGGCGACGAAGCCGTGCGCCGCCTCGTGCAGGGTGATGGCGATGATGGCCGGCAGGGCCACGGCCGTCACCTGGAAGATCCATTCCTCCATGGTCCGCTCCCGTCCGTCAGGTCTGGGCCGGGCCGAGAAGCTCGGCCAGCCGGTTCGTCAATGCCGCGATGTCCGCGGGTTCCGGCGCATGGCGCATCGCCTCGGCCCGCGCCCAGCGCTCCGCCGCGGCACCGCTCAGCACCGGAACGGCGCCGAGCAGCGACCGCATCTCGTCAAGTTCGCCATTGCAGTGGAGCACGACATCCATGCCCGCCGCCAGCACCGCTTCCGCCCGCTTGCGCGGATCGCCCTGCAGCGCGTTCATCGACAGATCGTCGCTGAACAGCAGCCCGCCGAAACCGATGGACGGCCCCCGCACCACCTCGCGCACCACGATGGGCGACGTGCTGGCCGGTGCGGTCGGGTCGATGGCCTTCAGAACCACATGCGCCACCATTGCCAGCGGCAAATCGGCCAGCGCGCGGAAGGGGGCGAAGTCGGTGGCCTCCAGCACCGCGCGGTCGGCCTCCACCACCGGCAGCTCGGCATGGCTGTCGGCGAAGGCCCGGCCATGGCCGGGGATGTGCTTGAGAACCGGCAGCACGCCGCCGGCCAGCAGCCCTTCGGCGGTGGCGCGGGCCAGCGCGATCACCACGGCGGGATCGCGCGAGAAGGCGCGGTCGCCGATGATGTCGTGCGCCCCCTCCACCGGGACATCGCACACAGGCGCGCAATCCACCGTGATGCCGACCTCCGCCAGCATATGGGCGAGCAGCCGGCCGTTGATCCAGGCGGCCTCTCGGGCAGCCTCTTGGGCCGCTTCGCGCCCGGCGTCGGCATCGCGCCCGGCCAGCGCGCCGAACACGCCCATCGGCGGATGGGCCGGCCAGTGCGGCGGGCGCATGCGCGCGACCCGGCCGCCCTCCTGGTCGATCAGGACGGGAGCATCCGGCCGGCCGACGCTGGCGCGCAGGTCGTCGACCAGCCGGCGCATCTGATCGCGGCTGTCGCAGTTGCGGCGGAACAGGATAAAGCCGAGCGGATCGGCATCGCGGAAGAAGGCCGCCTCGTCGGGCGTCACCTCCAGCCCGGCGCAGCCGAAGACGACCGCGCGCGGATGGACGACCGGGGTGATGGAGCCCGCAGGCCGATGGCCCACGGACTCGGAACCCGAAAAACTAGGGACGGACAACCACACACCCCACATTTTGCGCGCGCAGCTGGGCGCAGACCGACTTTGCCCGCGCCTCGTCGGCACCGGCGCCCTGCACCCGATAGAACACGCCCTTGTCGCCCAGATCGACCTTGGCGACCTGCATCGACAGGCCACCCAGGGCGTCCGGATAGCGTCCGGCGATACGGCGCCATTCGGCCGCGGCCTCGCCCTCGCTGCGCACCGAGGCGAGCTGGATACGCCAGCTTCCACTGCCGCCGGTCACGGTGGGGGCGGGGGCCGGGGCGGCCTTCGCCGGCTGCGGCGCCGCCTTGGCCGGGGCGGCGGGCAGCGATGCCGCCTCCAGCTTGGCGATCAGCTGGCCGACCGAGGGGGCCGCGTTCTGCTGCTGTTGCTGCTGTGCCTGGGGCGGCGGAGCGGCCGGCGGCTTGACGGCGGCGACCTGCTGCTGCGGAGCCGCGGCGGGCTTGGCCGGAACGGCGGCGGGCTGCTGCGGCTTGCCGGCCGTGCCGAGCGGCAGCTGTGTGGACGGCGTTTGCCCCTGCGGCGTGCCGGCCGGCACAGCGGGCAGTCCGGGCGCCGGCTCGGGTGCAGCCAGCGGGGCGGCGACGCTGTCGCGCGGCACCGTGGCGGTGGCCCCCGGCGGAAGCTGGCCTACCGACGGCACCGACGGCAGGGGCACCACCGCCGGCATCTGCGGCGTCACCACCGGACGGGGCAGCGGCACCTCCGGCGGAGGCAGCAGCCGTTCCACCGTTTGGCCGCGTCCGCCGTCATGGTCGCGCAGACGTTCGTAGGCCAGGATGTCCTGGTGCGGCACCTCCAGCCCGCCCGGCTGGTCCGGGCGCGACTTGACCGGACCCGGATCGGCGGTCAGCAGCGGCGGACCGTCGCCCGACAGCCGCGCAGGCCCGCGCAGGCCGACGACGGCCGCACCGGCGAACGCAACGACGCCGACCACGGCAAAGCCAAGCGCCATCAACCCGCGCTTGTTCGCGGACTGACGGGGCGGCATCCCATAGGGATTGGCCGCGTAGTTGACGTCGCCGTCGTACTTCATGAACGCAATTCCTCCACCGGCTCGACACCCATCACCGCGAGGCCCGAGGCGATGACCGTCGCCACCGCGGCAATCAGCGCCAGACGGGCCGTCGTCAGTTCCGCATCGCCCTCGATCAGGAAGCGCAGCGAGGTATCGTCGCGGCCCCGGTTCCACAGGGCGTGGAAATCGCTGGCGAGATCGTAGAGGAAGAAGGCGATGCGGTGCGGTTCATGCGCCTCCGCCGCCGCCTCGACCACGCGCGGCCAGGTCGCCATGCGCTTGGCGAGCGCCATCTCCTCCTCGGCATCCAGGCGGGCGAGGTTCGCCGCCGCGGCCAGGGCGGCCGGCGCCTGGTCCAGGTTCGGCAGGGCCGTCGCGGCATGGCGCAGGACCGACCGGCAGCGGGCGTGGGCGTACTGCACGTAGAAGACCGGGTTGTCCTTCGACTGCTCCGTCACCTTGGCGAAGTCGAAGTCCAGCGTCTGGTCGTTGCGGCGGGTCAGCATGATGAAGCGGACCACATCCTTGCCGACCTGATCGATGACATCGCGCAGGGTCACGAAGGTGCCGGCCCGCTTGGACATCTTCACCGGCTGGCCGTTCTGCATCAGATGGACCAGCTGGCAGAGCTTCACGTCCAGCGACGCCTTGCCCTCGGTCACCGCGGTGGTTGCCGACTGCATGCGCTTGACGTAGCCGCCATGGTCGGCGCCCCACACGTCGATCAGGCTGCCGAAGCCGCGCTTATATTTGTCGAAGTGATAGGCGATGTCGTTCGAGAAGTAGGTGAAGGAGCCATCCGACTTCTTCAGCGGCCGGTCGACGTCGTCGCCGAAATCGGTGGACTTGAACAGGGTCTGCGGGCGCGGCTCCCAATCGTCGGGCTTCTTGCCCTTCGGCGGTTCCAGCACGCCGGTGTAGATCAGGCCGCGCTCCTCCAGCGCCGTCAGCGCCTTGTCGACCGCACCGGCAGTCACCAGCGCGCGCTCGCTGCTGTAGACGTCCATGGTGATGCCGAGGACGCCGAGATCCTCCTTGATCCAGCCCATGATCATGGCGATGGCGAAGTCGCGGCAGGCCGGCAGCCAGTCGGATTCGTCGGTGCCGACCCAGCGGTTGCCGTCACGCTCGGCCAGTGCCTGACCGACCTCCTTCAGATATTCGCCGGGATAGAGCCCGGCCGGGATCTCGCCGACCTCCTCACCCAACGCCTCGCGGTAGCGGATGAAGGCGGAGCGGCCAAGCACGTCGACCTGCGCGCCGGCATCGTTGATGTAGTACTCGCGGGTGACGGCGTAGCCGGCCTTCTCCAGCAGCGAGGCCAGCGCGTCGCCGAACACGGCGCCGCGGCCATGGGCGGCATGCAGCGGGCCGGTCGGGTTGGCCGACACATATTCCACATTGACCGGCGTCTTGCGCCCGAGGTCGCTGTCGCCATAGGCGGTGCCGGCGTTCAGCACGTCGCGGATGCGGTCGCGCCAGACATCCGGCGTCAGGCGCAGGTTGACGAAGCCCGGACCGGCGATCTCCACCGACGCCACGTCGGCGCGCCCCTTCAGCTTGGCCACCAGCAGTTCCGCCAGCACGCGCGGCGCCATCTTGGCCGGCTTCGCCAGGATCATCGCGGCGTTGGTGGACAGGTCGCCGTGCGAGGCCTCGCGCGGCGGCTCGACCGTCAGACGGCTGCTGTCCAGCCCGGCGGGGATGGCACCCTCGGCGGCCAGTTCCTCCAGCAGCTTGCGAATATCGGTCTCGAAGGCCTTGAAAATATTCATCGTCTCAGGTCGTCTTTTCAGGAGGTCACAGGAGCCTCACGGCTCAGGTCTTCACATGCAGGTCGAACAGCCGGTCATGTTCGGCCAGCGCGTAGCGGTCGGTCATGCCGGCGATGTAATCGGCCACATGGCGGGCACGCACCGCAAGGTCGGCGTCGCCGCCATGCCTGGCAATGTCGCGCTGCCATTCGGTCGGCAGGGTGTTGGGCTCGTCCATGAACAGCTGGAACAGGGCGCGCACCACGCGCTTGCACTTGCTCATCTCGCGGTTCACGCGATAGTGCCGGTACATGCGCTGGCGCAGGAAGGCGCGCAAGGGCCGCTGCGCCTCCAGCATCCCGTCGGAGAAGCTGACCATCGCCACCGGCAGGGCGCGCAGTTCGGCCGCGCTTCCCGGCCTGTGCTCCGCCAGCCGCCGCCGCGTCTCGGTCACCAGATCGACGACCATGGCGTTGATCATCCGCCGCACCGTCTCGTGGATCAGGCGGGAGCGCTCCAGCCCCGGATAGCGGTCGCAGACCTCGCGGACGAGCGGGCCGACCAGCGGCAACTCCGCCACCTCCTCGACCGTGAACAGGCCGGCGCGAAGGCCGTCGTCGATGTCATGGTTGTTGTAGGCGATGTCGTCGGCCAGCGCCGCCACCTGCGCCTCGGCCCCCGGATTGGTGTGCAGCTCCAGATCCCACTCGCCCTGGAAGGCGGCGATGGTGGTCGGCAGACGGTGACCGGGAAGCAGCGGCAGCAGCGGGCCGTTGTGCTTGACCACGCCTTCCACCGCTTCCCAGGTCAGGTTCAGCCCGTCGAATTCGGCATAGCGCCGTTCCAGCCGCGTCAGGATGCGCAGGGTCTGGTCGTTGTGGGCGAAGCCGCCATAGGGCTCCATGCAGGCGTTCAGCGCGTCTTCCCCGGCATGGCCGAAGGGGGTGTGACCCAGGTCGTGGGCCAGCGCCACCGCCTCCGCCAGATCCTCGTTCAGGGACAGCGTGCGGCTGATCGACCGCGCGATCTGCGCCACCTCCAGGCTGTGGGTCAGCCGGGTGCGGTAATAATCGCCCTCGTGATAGACGAAGACCTGCGTCTTGTGCTTCAGCCGGCGGAAGGCCCCGGAATGCACGATGCGGTCGCGGTCGCGCTGGAAGCACGAGCGCGTCGGGCTTTCCGGCTCCGCCACCAGCCGCCCGCGCGTGTCCGCCGGGTTGCAGGCATAGGGAGCCAGCCGATCGTGAAAACAGTCCTCCGTCATGGGCCGGACACTACCGGCGGGGGGACGCGGGTGCAACGGCGAAGGCGTGCTATGCCCCGGCCCCAGGGCCAGCGTCCGAACGAGCGTGCCAGAAGCGCAACGGTTCGGCGCAATCGTGCCCATACTTTGACGAAGGCATCGTTCCCCCTTACATTTGTGGCAACTCCCGCATCGCACCAAAGGGGCCACCCCATGCCCGATACCGCACTGCCCACCGAAGCCCGCATCCTCGCCGTCAGCGAGAGTGCCGCCAAGCGCGTCGCCTTCCTGATCGCGCAGGAGGGCAATCCGAAGCTGATGCTGCGCCTGACCGTGTCCGGCGGCGGCTGCTCCGGCTTCCAGTACGGCTTCAGCTTCGACGAGACCACGACCGACGAGGACCATGTCTTCGAGAAGGACGGCACCAAGGTGGTGACCGACGACGCCTCGCTCGACCTGCTGGCCGGCGCCACGCTGGATTATGTCGAGGACCTGATGGGCGCCGCCTTCCAGATCAAGAACCCGAACGCCAGCGCGTCCTGCGGCTGCGGCAACTCCTTCGCGGTCTAAGGCCGCCGTCTGAAGCCAAAGATAAAGAAGAGAAGGCAGGCCTGTTTCGTGAAGATCGCCACCTGGAACGTCAACTCGGCGAAGGCCCGCCTTCCGCTGATCATCGACTGGCTGCGCACGACGTCCCCGGATGTCGTGCTCTTCCAGGAAATCAAATGCGAGACCGCCGCCTTCCCCGCTGCGGCGTTCGAGGAGCTCGGCTACCACGTCAATGCCGTCGGGCAGAAGGCCTACAACGGCGTCGCCTTGCTGTCGAAGGCTCCGGCCGAAGACGTGCTGACCCGCCTGCCCGGCGAGCCGGAGGACGAGCAGGCCCGCTATGTCGAGGCCACCGTGTCCGGCGTTCGCATCGCCTCGCTCTATCTGCCCAACGGCAACCCGGTGCCGGGGGAGAAGTTCGCCTACAAGCTGCGCTGGATGGATCGGCTGTACGACCATGCCCGGACCCTGCTGGCCCGGGAAATCCCGGTGGTGCTGGGCGGCGACTACAACATCATCCCCGAGGCGCGCGACGTGTTCTCGCCGCAGGCCTTCGCCGGTGACGCCCTGTTCCGCCCGGAGTCGCGAGCCAAGTTCCGCGCCCTGTTGAATCTCGGCCTGACCGAGGCCTACCGCGCCCTGCATGACGACGACCGCGCCTATACCTTCTGGGATTATCAGGCCGGCAGCTGGCCGCGCGACAACGGCCTGCGCATCGACCATTTCCTGCTGTCGCCGCAGGCCGCCGACCGTCTGGCCGGCTGCAGCATCGACCGCGGCCCGCGCGGTCTGGAAAAGGCGTCCGATCACACCCCGGTGGTGCTGGAACTGCGCGACGCCTGACCGCGGCCTGTGGAATCCGCGAAACAACAGCATTTTGTTAAAACTCTTGCCATTAAGATGGCTGCGCGGCCGGCATGACAACCGGCTGCCATGGTCACAGGGGGAGCGAAGGGCGGCATGGCGTGGGGGCGCGACACTGGCCGGGAAGAGGTAAAACGGCTGCTGGCGGCGCTTGAACGTCAGGCGACCGAGGCGTCGCGGCTTGCCGAGCGGGCGCAACGCGACATCGGCGACGACCGTTTCGCCTCCTTCATCGATTTCCGCCGCAAGGTGGAGGAAATCCGCGCCCTGTTCGCCCTGACCGAGGAGCGGCTGCAGGGCGTCGACGAGTCGCGGCTGAGCGACCTTCGTGCCGAGTTCGAACGGATGGACCTGCTGCTGACCCGCATGCTGGTGCGGGCGATGCGCAACTATTTCTCCGGAATGCGCCAGGATCAGGTCCTGCCCATCGGCGCCCGCGAACTGTTCGAACCGGAGCTGCGCAGCATCGACCAGACCCGCGCCCGTCTGCTGAGTCCGCGCTATGCCGACCGGGTGGCCGCGGATGTGCTGGACGATCTGGACGCCACCGCGGAGCTGATCCGCAAGACCATCGCCCGCGCCCCCAGCCTTCCCGACTTCTCCGACAGCCCCAGCCCGCCCAAACCGACCCGGCGCCTGCGCACGCTTGGCCGCCCGATCCGGAATTGAGGGGCAAATCGCAGCACCTTGCGCGCGACACTTGACCCACCGCGACGCATTCGCTACTCCCGTGGGCCTGGGGAAGAGTGGCCGAGTGGTTTAAGGCAACGGTCTTGAAAACCGTCGTAGGTGTGAGCCTACCGTGGGTTCGAATCCCACCTCTTCCGCCAGAATTTGAGGCCAGCGCGTTGATTTCAAACAGAAATCCGCTCTGGCCTTTTTCATTTCCCCACGCTTTACCCCACACTTTGAAGCGGATTGGGACGGCTGTTTGCGGACGGTCGCGGATGGTGCGAGGGGAAAGGGCATGTGCGTTACAGGACTCGTGTAACGCATAAATCGGCCCGTCCGTCAGACGTACAAGACCCCCTCCCGCCGGCTGTCGCCCTCGTAGACGCTGGGGCCGGTTTCGCCGGCAAGGATGCGCCCCACGGCCATGGCCGCGGTGACGTGCCAGCGACACTGCGATAGTGGAGCGTTGCCCCTACTTGCATTGCAGGTCCCACGCGAAAGGTGCCGCCCCCTGATAAAGCGCGGTCGCGGCGACCACGGCGAAGGGTTGCCCCTCGAACGTCACTACGTCCCCCGGCTTCGGCGCATTGGTGCAGCCGGCGGCGGTCAAGCGATCCTGCATGATGATGATCCGCCGGGTTCCGGTCACGACGGCTCCCGCCATGGCGTCGTCATAGCCCGCCATCCCGGCCAACACGGGATAGTCGCGGGCGAAGGTCAGCGTCACAGGCGCCCCGGCAGCGGCGGGCGCGGCCAGCGCCGGGGCGATGCCCGCGCCGTCGAAGCGGCCAGATGCGGCTGTGGTGCTGGTGGTGATGGTGTAGACCACAGCCCCGATGGTTACGCGGTCGCCCGGCCGAAGCTGGCCGCCTACCAGGGTGCCGGCAATGTCGATCGACACAGCCCCGGCCGGCGCTGGTGCCGCCATGGCCCATTCGCTGCCCCGTGGGGGGTTCTGGTCTCGCCCCTCCCCGGACACGCTCCGGTACAGGATCGGGGCGCCCCACAGCACGCCACAGCTCCACACCAGCCCGTGCGGGTCATCCTCGGGGTGATAGGGCGTGCCGGTGATGGTATAGGCCATGGCGCCCACCCGGAACACGCCGCCAGCGGCAGGATCTGGCACCTCGGACGCGCGCACGTCGAAAGAGAGGCTGGAGAGGTAGACCGTCACCGGGCCGAACTTCACCGGCTTGCCGCCACCCTCCCGGATGACGCGGCAGGGGGTGGGCGATCCGCCGGACGGGGTGTAGGTCGCAGCCTCCCCGAAGGTCAGGAAGGACGGGGCGACGGCGAAGCGGTCGAAGTCGATCATGGGGCACCGGAGGGGAAGATAGAGGGGGCGCGGCCTTCCCCGGCCGGGGTCGGGCGGGCCGCGCGCCCGTCATATGTGGCGGATCAGGACGCGGCGACGGTGGACACGCCGTCCAGGCGCACCTTGACCGTCCCGGCCCCGTTGCCGGCGGCCTGGATGGCGGCACCGATGGGATAGCGGCCGGTGCCCGGCGCATCGCACCGATGGTTGGTCGCATCCCAGGACACCAAGCCCCCGGCCGCAATGACCGCCGTGCCCAGCTTGGGCAACTCGTAGACGCCTACGATTGCCAGCGACACCGGTTCGCCTTCGGTCGCCGTGGTCGCGGCCACGCCGAACAGCGCGCCAACGATGACGCCGCCCCCGCTGGTGACGCCGCCGGCCGGGGCCGCGACGTTGATCGAGGCGCCGTTGTGAACGAAGTTCTTCATGGGTTAGATCCCCTTACTGGATGAAACGCGGATGAAGGAGGCGCGCGGCGCGGTGCCGGCGGCGGCGATCTGCCGATCAAGGGCGGCCAGGGCGGCGGCCATTTCGGCGTCGCTCTTGAACTCCGTCTCCTTGCCGCCGTAGACCACGCGCCGCGCGCCGCTGTAGCGGGCCGCCTGGAGCGCGTCCCGCCACGAAATGAGGTCAGCCAGCGCCGCCATGGTCAGCCGTTGCCAGCGTTGTGGTGGGCGCCCCGGAAGTCGATGACGCCATAACCGAAGTCCAGCCCGGCCCGGACCTTCACCGCCTGGGTATCGAAATCGGTTTCCGTCTTGATCTGCGGACCTTCGGACCCGGCCACGTAGCCATAGACCACGGTCGGGCAAATCGCGGGGTCCGCCATCACATACCAGCCGTTGCCGGTGATGTTGGCGTCGACAATCAGATCCATCATCCCGGCCCAGGGGTTGGTGTCGCCGGCCTTGGCCGGGGTGATGCTCGCCAGAACCTGCCGCCCCTCCAACTCCTTGTCCGGCCCGACCACCAGGAACCGCGGCGTCAGGTTGAGCGGGATACCGTCCAGCGACTTCATCTTGCGCAGCGCCGCCACCGCGGCGCCGACGCTCGCAACGGTGATGGCCGCACCGGCGGCGGCCTTGTTGCCGTGGTCGGCGTGGAACAGCGTCTTGCCGTCCGACATGACTGGGTTGACGGTCAGCAGGCCATAGACCAGCCGGTTTTCGTCCGCCGCGGTGCGGATGGCGATCATGCTGGAGAAGTCCGACAGCGCCGACAGATCGTCGTTCACCAGGGCGCGGCGCCCGATGATGATCCCCGTGGCGAACTCGGCCGCGGAGACCTGTTCCCGGTTCTCCGACATGGTGCCGTAATTCACCTCTCCCGACTCGGCGAGGTTCTGGAAGGACGGGAAATCCCCCACGCGAAGGAACTTGTGCGGCTTGAAATCGGTGAAGCCGCGCCGGGCCGCCCACTGGCGATAGGTCGGGTTGGCGGCGGCGTAGCGCGCCAGCAGGATCTTGTTGCCGGCGTCGGCCAGCAGCAGCGGGAAATCCCCGGTGGTGTGCGCCCCGATGGCGCGTTCCATCAGCGCGTTCTGGTCGAAGCGGTTGAAGCGCTGCCCCCGCGCTACGGCCAGTTCACCCACCATGTCCAGCGCGCGGTGCCCCATGAACTCGCGCGCCCGGCCCTCGGGCTTCACCAGACCGGGAGCGAGGCGGGCGGCCAGCGCATCGGCCATGCTCCGGCGGATGGCGCTGGGGTCGGTGTGGTCGGTGCCGATCATGATCGGCGCGGCGTTGGAAATGGCGACGCCACCGCGGCGGGCCAGATCGGCGAAGGCGGCGGCACGGGCGGCCTCGACGGTGGCGCCGTTGTCGATCAGGCTGTCCGCGAAGCTGGCCGGCAGACCAGCCACATGGGCGATGGTGCGGATTTCCCGGTTGATTTGGGCGCGGGTGCCGTCCGTCGGGGGCGGGTTGCCGGCGGCGGGCGCGGGGGCAGGTGCGGGGGCCGGCGTGGGGGCGCCGTTGTCGTTTTCCGCGTCACGGACGCATCCGCCGAAAGAGGCGCATCCCTTCGGCGTGGCGCACGCCTCGCACGGCTTGAAATCCGGGTTCGGGTTCGCGGTGGGCATGGTGGTGTTGCTCCTGACGATAGCGCCCGCATCAACGGGCACGGGGGTGAAACTCAGCTCGTAGGGTTCCCAGGCGACGGCGCGGAAGACGCGCAAGCCGTCGCGGCGCCCGACCACCTGCCAGCGGGTGACGCGGTAGCCGAGCGAGACGCCGCGGACGATCCCGTCGCCAACGTCCTGCATCAGCTCGTCAGCCGCCGGCTTGCGGGAGAAGCGCACCGTTGCGTGGATCTGTCCGCCGGCCGCCAGCGCCGCCGTGTTCACCACGCCCACCGCGTTGTCGGTGGTAGCGCGATGGTCCTTCAGCGCCGGCCCGCCGACGAAGCGCGCAAGGTCGGCTCCGGCCGCGTCCAGTTCTTCAATCCAGGCTTCGGCCGTGCCGTCCGGGGCCGGGGCCTTGCGAACGGCCGGGGCCAACCCGGACAGGGCCACCACATCGACCGTGCGGGTCTCCCGGTTGAGCGTGGCCGGGGTGGTGCCGCCAAGCGCGCGGGTCAACGTGTTGCTCATGATGCGAGTCCTCCCGCGCTGGTGACGGTCACGGCTCCGAGATGTCGGGTCGGATCGTCCGTCCAGACCGACACCCGGTCGCCACCGCGCACGACAAATCGCTCAATGACGAAGGGGCAAAGGATGGCGTCCCCGGCGGTCGCGGTGGCGTCCGGCCCGATGGCAATACGGCACGGGGCCGAGCAGGCGACGCGCACCACCCCAGCGGCCAGCGGCGGCGTGTGGACTGCCAGCGGGCCGTCGGCGGTCCACCCCAGGGCGTGGGTGTCGCCAAGGCGGATGTAGGGGAGCGGTTCGCCATTCTCGAACCGGGCAGCCTCAATGGCGCTCATGCGTCGGCGTCCTCTGCGATGGTGGGGGCGGCGTCGAGCGGCGGGCCGCCGCTGTGACTTATGCCGATGTTCAGCCCCAGGCGCTTGGCGCGGGCGGTATCGGCGGCGATCTCCGCGTCCACCTGTTCGGGGTCGTAGCCCAGGCCGGTGACGACTTGGGCGCGGCTCTTAAAGCCAGCGTTGACCATCAGGATCTCGGCTTCGGCGTCCTTCTTCGGGTCCACCCATACCGGTTTGGGCGGTAGCCACTCGACGCGATGGAAGGCCGCCGGGTTCGCCTCGTAGGCGCGGAAGTCGATCAAGCCGGACAGCAGGGCGGTTCGGATGAAGCGGTCCCACACCGGCCGGCAAAGGCGATAGACCAGAACGTTGTGCTGCCAATGCTCCAGCCGCTTGCGGAACTCTACAAGCCCGGCCCGGATCGAACTGTAGTTCACCCCGGACAGGTCGCCGGTCAGCAGCTCGTAGGGCACGCCAAGCCCGGCGGCGATGGCTTGAAGGTGGCTCTTGACGAACGCGCTGTAGTGCCTCGACTCCTTCGGGTCGAAGAACTCAAGCGACGTTCCCGGCTTCAGCGGGAGGATGGTCCCCGGCTCCAGACCGATGTCCAGAACGCCGCCATCAACCTCCCCCTGCAAGTCGCCTGCATCGCCGCTCGGGTCCACCAGCGCCGCACACAGCAGGTTCGCCAGCTTGGCGCGCACCAGGGCGGCGTCCTGAAGCTGGTCAATCTCATGCACTGCCAACAGCACGGGCGCGAGCCACGACAGGCCGCGAAGCTGGCCGGGTTCCATCGGGTTGAACAGGTGGACCATATCCGCGGCGGCGATTGGCACCGGGTTCCACAGCCCGGCCAGCGGCGTCATCGGATCGTCCGGGCGGGCGGGGAGGACGTGATAGGCGATCCGCCGGCCGGCGGCGTCGAACTCGATACCGCCCCGAATGCGATTGTCCACCAGCGCCGAAAGGGTTTCGAGCGGGACTTGTGCCGGATGGATCACCTGGATCTGAAAGGGCACCTCCAGCCAGTCGCCGGGGCCGGTGGTGACGAACCGGGCGAAGCTCTCCCCCGCTTCGACCATCTGGCGCACCATGAGCGCCTGCATGGCGTAGAAGTCGCCGAAGCCGTCCACGTCGCATTGGTCGGTCCAGCGCGCCCACAGGGCATGCAGGGCCTCGCGCGTCTTCGGGTCGGGGTGTTGCGAGGATGGCTTGATGCCCGGCCCGACGATGTTCGTCACCAGTGCGTTCACCGCCGCGGTGACGTGGGCGTTGTTGCGGGCGAAATAGGCCGCCCGGCGCTGGATCGTGGCGGCGGTCGCCAGAATGTCGCTGTTCAGGTTGCTGACGGTGCGGGCGTTCGCGAGGCGCCCACCGCCGGCCGCGTCAAGCGAGCGGCGGCCGGCGGTCATAGCGGAAATGAAGCGGCGAACAGTCCCAAGCATTGGTGCCCCTCGAAACAGTCGAGTGGGGCATTTTAAAGGACTTTAGGCCGAAAATAAAGAAAACAAACCTATTTAGGACTATTAGCCTTTTTGTAGATAGCTTGACCGGATCGGGGAGCGCGCCCGCGGCGTCGGCGCAACGCGCACCGGCCCGGCCGGAGCCGCCGCCCGCAAGGGGGCAACCGCCAGCCGGCCCGCTTCCCGCTCAAGATCCAGCCCCATCGCATACAGCCCATGCAGCGCGGCCAGCGCATACACGTAGCAATCCAGGGCCTCGTTGCGCGCCTTGTCCGGCAGACGCCATTCCCGCACCGGATGACCCTTGCTGTAGCGCGTCACCACCCGTTCGGCCGTAAGCTGGGTGAACCACGAGTCCGACAGTGAGGCGTCAAAGCCGATGTAGCCGGGCGCCCCCGACTCTGTATTGCGCAAGCGCCCGTAAAGGGTGCTCTTGCACTCGTCCACGCCCACGGAAAAGACGTTCGCGCCCCCTTTGCCCTTGCCGGCCCGCTTTGGCCAGATCGGCACACCGGGGCCGCCGCGCCCCTTCACTGCCCAATAGCGCTCTCTCGCGTGGGCGCGGCAGTAGGTATAGACCGTGCTGGTATGATGGCCGCCAGAGTCTACGCACACGGCGCGGGGCACCAGATCGGGCACAGCTCGGGCGTGCGGGATCGGCGTGTGCAACAGGTCGTCCAGATCGGTCCATACCTGTTTCCCGCTGGGGTCGCCGTACAGGATGACGTGCTTGAAGACGGTGGATCGTTCATCCACATGCCACGCGACGAACTGAACCTCCAGCCGGTCGTCCTGAACGTCCACCCCCACCGTTACCAGAAGCGTGTCCGCTGGCAGCACGCCGCCGTGGTCGATCCGCCGGCCGGGCAAGCCTTCATCCTTCAGCCCTTCGCCGTCTTCAACGCGCCAGGTCTCGGCCAGCACGGTATTGACGAACACCCGCAGCCGGGGGGGATCCTTGCGCGCCTTGGCATGGTGGGCAGCCATTGCGCCATAGCGCAGCCAGGGCGAGTAGAGACCGGAAATCCAATAGCCGGCCATGGTGGGGTCTCCGCCTTCAGCCGTTGCCCGCCATTCGCCGTTGCGGAGCTGTTCGGGCTTGTCGAAATCGTCGTGGGGCCGTCCACAACTCGGGCAGACCAGCACGGCCTTGTCCGGCTGCCCCTTGGGCCATTGGATGTCCGCAAAGGTGATGACGAATGCGTGTCCGCACTGAAGGCAGGGCACGAAATACTTCTGCTGCGAAGTCTCCAGATAGGCGCGGGTGATCCTGCACGTCCCCTCGTCCAAGGGCGTGCTGGTCAGCAGCGTCTTCGCCGTGTGCGGGTAGGTGTATTGCCGGGCCGACACGAGGTCGAGTACGTCGCCCTCGTCGGTCGATCCGGGGAAGGCGGACACCTCGTCCAACAGGGCGAAATTGATCGGGCTGGAGCGCAGGGGGGCCGGGGCGTTTGCCCCGGTGATGATAAGGTCCCCGCCCCCGATCAGCCGCTTGTGAAAGGTCGTGTTGCCGCGCTCGCGGCTGCGCTCCGGGATCAGTCGGGATTTCACCTCGGGCACCATGGCCATGGCCGGATCGAGGCGGGACGTGATGACGCGCTTTGCCACATCAACCGTGGGCCACACGCACATGATCGGCTTGGGATCGTTGGCGATCCAGTAGCACACCGCCGACAGCAGCAGCTCCGTCTTGCCGAGCTGGGCACCAGCGCAGACCACCACCGTCTTGATACCACTGGTGGTGGACAGATCGTCCAGTGGCTTGCGGAAGTAGGGGGTGGCGTCGAAGGAGAATTTCCCCGGCAACGCCGCACTGGCATCCAGCTTGCGGTGCGCTTCTGTCCATTCGGACGGCGACATGTCCGGGGGCGGGGCCAACCCGGCCGCGACAATCGCCAGGGCGCGGGCTTCAAGATCAGCGGTCAGCATGGGCGGCCTCCGACAACTCGCGAAGGTGGGCAGTCACGAACTTGCGCAGCGTCGCCGTCAGCGTGGCGCCGTCGACCTTCAGTTCCGCGGCCATGTCGGGAACCACACGCTGCGCCCACGCCATCCAAGCATCCCGGTTGCGCCGGCCATGCTCGAACAGCACGCGGTTGATCTCAGCCCATGGCGCCACATCGCCGCGGGCGAGTTCCAGCGCCAGCCGGGCGCGCTCCACCTTCAACCATTCGTGTTCGGTGCGGGCGGCGATCAGGTCGCCGTCCTCCCCGCCCTCTGCATCGCCATCCGCCGGCGCGGGAACAGGCGGCACCAGGGCGGGGCGGGCCTTGGCCTTGGATTGGGCGACGCGCTGGGTAGGGTCGAGTTCGCGGCTCATCCACTCCAGCGCAGCGCCCACGTCCACCTTGCCGTCCGGCGTGACGGGAAGGCCCTTGGCGGCAAGCTGGGTGATGCGGGGCCGGCTCAAGCCGACGCGACGGGCGAAAGCCGCTTTCGTTTCGATGACGGGTCCGGGCATGGGGCACCTCGGGATCGTTAAGAGAAGGTGCGGCTTAGGGTTGTGCCCGTTAAGCCTTAACACCGATGACACGCTAGGAACGTGATGCGGCCGTCAGCCCCGACTGCCCTTGGTGTGGGGGGAAGGACCCTTCCGGCCCGACCGTCCCCCGGCCCGCTGTCTCCTCTGCAGGGCTACCAGAACGCCGTCCAGTTCGGTGTCGCGGGCGGGAACCTCTCCGATCACCCTCAACGCCGCGTCGATGCGGGAGCGCCGCAGAGGCCGGCTGTCAAAGATCACGGGCGCAAGCATCTGCTCGATCAGGCTGTGACGGGAAACCGGGTGGACCATCTGGGGAAATCCTTCGGGTGACGTAGCTTCAGCGGGAGTGGTGGGGACGTTCGCTCTTCAGGGCGAACCCGGCGGCAGCCAGCAGCTCGCGCACGGCCGCCTTCTGTGCGTCCGTCGCCGGGGGTGTGGCGTCGTCTTGCCGTTGGCGGGCCAGCATGGCGCGGGCGCCGCTGTTGCCCTTGGCGAGCACGTTCAGCCGCTCCCATTGCGCCCGCAGATGTGCCCGTTCGCCGTCCAGGGCGGCGGACAGCTCCGGCCAACTCGGCCACCACATCGGCCGGTCGGCGGCGGAGAGCCGCTTCATGACCCGATCCAGCGCACCGGGGTCGTTGATGATCGCCGCGGGATACTCGGCCCGCAGGATCGAAGAAACCGCACCCATCAGCTTGCTTTCGGGCGGCAACTCCTTGCCGGCGCAGAGGTTAGCCAGATGCGCCACGAAGGCTTCCGCCTCTCCTTGGGTCGCCGGCCTGGAACGAACCTTCAGCACGCCCAACGCATGCACCGCCTCGCGCTTCATCGCGTCGGTGATGACGGCCGGCGGCTGCCAGGGAAGCGGCCGGTTCTCGGTCCCATGCTCGGTGAACACGACGGTTTCAGGCGTCTTCAGCGCAGCCTGCAAGGTCGCGGTCAAGTATTCGCTGGAAGCGGTTTGCTGGGGCCGAAGGCCGTACGGATTGAATTCCACGACGTTGCTCATGCGGCGTTCCTTCGGGCATCGGGCGGTTGCGGGTGGCGAGTGCGTCGGCAATGGCTTGGTCGAAATACTCCAAGCCCCTCGGTGGCCCTTGGGCGCGTCGACGTGACATGACCCGCTGAATAGCCGGGTAGATGTCCGTGTCGGGGTCTGCGCCGTCGGCCAGCCACTGGGCAACGCGGCCCCAGTTGCCGAACCATCGGGGATCATTCTCGACGCCGATCAGCCGCAGAACCTCGCGACCGACCACCGTGACCGACGCGCGCGCGTCATCAGCAGGAAGATCTTCTGTATTCTGGAGTCTGAGATCTGTCGCGCGCAGAGGCGGCAACGTTGCATCCGGATCATGCAACGTTGCATGACCGTCGCGGGTAGGGTCGCCGTCCGTTTCTGCAACGTTTCCGTCACGCTCATGAGCGGGCTTCTTCGCGCGATGGCGCTTCGACCGCTCATTCACATCGTCGGTCTTGAACTGGCGCTTGTCCCAAGCTGACAACCGGTCGCCGTCAAGAACAACCCCAGCCATAGCCGTGCGGATGGCTTCCACAGCGGCGCCCTTCAGATCCAAGGCAGCCCCGGTCAGACGGTCGTTCCAGCCGGTCAGAGTTCCGCGGGGTTCGGCGCCCGATGCATGGCACAGCATCGCCATCCAGACGGCCAACACGGCATGAACCGGCTGCTCCGTCTCAATGGCGATCATGCGCCACTTCGGGTCATTGACGGTTTCGTTGTAGAGGCGGAGCCACTTCATACCGGACCTTCGCGGATGGGGCATAAGCGGAGTATCGGATCGGGCCGGTACGCTGCTTGATCGGCACCCGCCACAAACGGCGGATGACTGCCGGGCGGGTGGGGCGTCGTTACGCCCCGGCGCCGCCGGCCAGCGCGGCCAGGAAATCAGCCGGCGTGGTGGTGATGATGCGGCGGCGACCGACGGTGACGGACTGAACCGTGCCATCGGCGATCATCTCGTAGAGCTTCGAGCGCCCCAGGCCGGCGGCATGGCACCATTCGTTGACGGTGTAGCCCACCTTGTGGACGCGCTGGGGGGCACTGGGGTTGGAGACAGGCGGCTCGGCTTGATCCAGGCAAACCGGGGGCGTTTGCAGCCGGGGGGTGCGCCCCGGCCGCTCGTTCAGTGCGGTCATGTTCAACTCCAGAAGGTCAGAAGGGCCGCCCCGGTAAAAGGCGGCCCAAGGCGACGCACATAGTTACATGTCGCCGCGCAGGCGGCGGGCGTGCAGGCGGACGTTGAGGCGGCGGTCCACCTCGGAAAGCAGATCAGTCACATTGATCATGTTTATGGACCGAACCGGTTCCACGACATCGGGGTCGATGTTGATTTTGCGGAGACGCTCGGTGAAATGCTGGCAGGCCAACACGGTGTTGACTTCAGGGCCATCCACGAGCATGGCCTCTCGACCTACCATCTGATGTGCGGGCGGGAGCACCCAGATCAACGGCTTCGCCTTACGTTGATCCGAGCGATCCAGGATTTCCGCATTAAAATAGAGCCACGGATAGTCGACGAAGCGACCGTATTCCGCCTGGGTTTTGATTGACGACTCTTCAACGTAACGGCCCTGCATGCCGTCAAACATGATGGCGTGCCGCGTTTCATCATCGAGAGCATTAAGGCGGTGCGTCGCGCATCCCTCCATGTAGCCAAACAGATGACGGACAGCAGCAGCGGTCCCTTCGCGCGGCATATGCAAATTGACGGTCATATTCAGAGCGTATTCATAGACATGACCAATGCGAAACTTCGGCCGGGCCGGGTTTTCGTCGATACGCGGCAGAGTAACCAGACCATGACGTTCCAGGTTCTTGCGGAAGTCGGGGAAATTGTGGTGGCCCAATGCAAACGCCACGTCGGCGTTGTCATAGCTGGCCTTTAAGATGTCAGGAATGTTGTGCATGGTAGCTCCGTGGCAGGAAAGTGCGTATGGTTGACGCGATTGGTTCTCCGCAAGCTACCACAGTTCTACTGCGTGTCAAGTGTACACGTAATGGCGCGTCAAATAAGAATGGCGGCTCCTGCTACCCCTCAACGTCGTTTAGGGGGTAACGACGTTGAGGGGGGTAAGAAATTTGAGGGGGCAAAAATTTTGCGGGGGTATGGCCGAGTACAGGCGCCAGCGCGAAGGGGGGGCAAGGCGCGGGCCTCCCGTCCGTCAAAGTCGTGGGGCGGTTCCCTCATGAAGCCGCTCCAAGAACTCCGTGGCCTGCCGAACGGCTTCGATCAGGCAGGCGCCATATCCTCCCTCCAGCCCCAGGGGACCGGTCGCGACGCGGAGCTTCACGATGGCATCGGAGAGGGTCGACGGGGCGGTTTCATGGATCGCCTGTGCGATGTCGGCGATTTCCTCGCTGAAGGCGTCCGACTCCTTCACCGTGAGATGGTCGGTCGACGTCAACAGGCCGGCGGTGATGCGGTCCTCGGCCTGGACGAAGGTCAGCCCCAGCGCGGGAATGACGGTCGATCGTGCCAGCGCTAGGGAAGCCGGCGTGTCGGTCGGGACGTTCAGCCGGCGACGGACTTCGGCTTCAGCGGCGGCCTTGGCAGCCTCGAAGCTGTCGGCCGGTCCCCCGGCAACCCCCGTCATGAACTGTGGGCCGGTGTGCAGCTCCCACGCGATGAGGCGCGGATGCGGCCCGGCCGGTGGGATGTCGAAGGCGATCAGCTCATAGGCGTCGACGATGGCGCGCTGGGCACTGGTAGCGCTCCACATCTCCGACAGCTTGCGCCAGACGATGGGCAAGGCAGGGGCGTTCGCGCCGGCCGGCGCGTTGCTGGGGATCGACATGGGGAATGCTCCGGTGGGTTTCCGCCGCGGTGGCGGATATGAGGAATTGTCCGATCTTGGCGGATAGTTGACGGGTGGTGGCGATCAGGCGGAAGGGGAGGAAGAGTGGTCCGGCCCCTTAGCCGGCTGTTCCCGGCGGCGCCGGTCGATGCGATCCACCAAGCGATCTCCGGGCCGGATCATGCTCCAGAGCATGCCGGCGTGCGGATCGTTGTCGACGATGTCGTGAAAATCCCTGTCCGGGTCGTCGCCGAACACGAGCGCATTCCAAGCGCAATCTGCGTCGATGTACTTGGTCAGCGCATAGCGAAGCTTGATTTCGGTCCCTTCAAGGGTCTTCGGGATGAAGGCCTCGATGCGCTCGCCGATGGCGTCGACCATCTCGCAGTACCGGTCGGTCTCGCCATCGGGGGCGCACTGGTAGGCCGTGGCGGCGGCCTGGAAGGCGTCCCAGGCAAACAGCAGCTCGCTATCCAGATGGGCGCCCGGCCGGACGCCGCGCTTCGGCATGCCGTTCACACAGGCAGGAATGACGCGGCTGCCAGCGCCGTTGTTGTTTGGGTCCGAAGGCGTGTCGGTCAGCAGCCGGCGGGCCTTCGACTCGGCGGCGGCCTTGCCGTCGTCGGTGGTATCGAGAACGCCTTCACCCAGGCGCTTGCCGTCCTTCTCGACGGTCCACAGCACGATGCGGGGCCAGCCGCTACGGGATTGGGAGTCGTGAACCTCCAGCGCGTAGGGGCCGGCCTGTGCGGTGGAGATGATCACGGAGCCGCCACCGGGGCCGGGAAGGTGGCGGGTGGTCCAGGTGATGGGCGTAGCTGGGGCGTTCGCGCCCGTGGGCGCGTTGGTGATGGTCGTCATGGTGGGAGGCTCCTATCGGCAGCAGTGCGCCGCGGCGGCGCACTGGCGGGTGGATCAGGCGGCTATAGCGGTAGGGGTGGCATTGGGCAGATGGTCCAGCTCTCCCCGGTCTTCCTCAGGCTCAAGGTCCGGGTCGCCGTCGCGGGCGTCCAGCTCGGCAACCAGGGCGTCTATGGCGGCTTCGATCATGGGGCGGGGCCAGCGCGCCAGCAGGGCCGGCGGCGGGCAAAGCTTGGGCGTGGCGAGAAATGCTCGCATGAGGTGCCTACCTGTTGTCTGAATGCTCAAAGCCGTCTACACTGATAACAAGTTAGGGATAGACGTTATCCCTGTCAACAAGGTTGTTAGCAATGATAACGCCCGCTCAGTGCCGGATGGCGCGTGCTGCCCTTCAGATCGGCGTTCGTGATCTAGCGGAGTCTTCCGGTGTGTCCGCCATGACAATCACCCGGTTTGAGACTGGCAAAACCAAAGGCTATGCCGAGACGTTGGAAAAGCTCCAGCGCGCACTAGAAGCGGCCGGCGTCGAGTTCATCCCAGAGAACGGGGGCGGGGCCGGGGTACGGTTAAGAAAGGAAGTATTGTGATTTCTAGACTCTGGAGAAGCCCTTTCTCTGTTCTTCCTAATTGGCGATGCCCAAGATGTGAAAGGGGGCATTTTCAGTTAGATGGAGAAGTTAAAGCCAGATACCCTCTTGGTTGGGAGGAGCATATTAGTATACACGAAGTTTCGGGATATTTTAGCGCTTCGATGATTTGCTCATACAAGTCGTGTGGACAGGATTTGTTGGTGCATGGTGAGTTCGATATGGATTTTGATGGTACTGTAAATGACTATGGGGATTACGAATTGGTTGAGATGCTTTATCCAAAATCTATAATTCCCGCAATACCAATTATTGATCTTCCAAACGAAATTCCAGTGAAAACTAAAAGGCAGTTTGAGCGCAGTTTTTCTTTATTCTGGATGGATCGGGCGGCGTGTGCATCAGTTTTAAGAACCGCTATAGAAAGCATAGCTGATGATTTGAGGATACCAAGGGAGTGGTCGAGAGGTCATTGGATGACTTTGTCGCATCGGATAGGAATTTTAAATCAAACTCACCCACCACTCGCCGATGCATTTCATGTAATTAAGGATTTAGGCAATCAAGGCGCCCACACAGACGAAGTAGATACAGAAAGATTGCTTAAAGCTTTTGAGTTAATGGAGATTGACTTGGATGAGATATACAGCAGCAAGAAAGCGGCACGAACTAGGTTAATTGAAGAACTAAGAAAAAAGTAATCGAAAAGTGCTGTTGGAGTGTTGATCCTGACCCTTACCATTGTGGAGGGTCGGGGCGCCGAGAATGCCGATGTCGGTATTTCCGACACCAGCTCGGAGACGTTGATGACCCTCTCCATGGTGGAGAGGGTCATCAACGTCGGGAGTAGCCAGCGCCCTGGTAGCGTCCATACTGCGAATGCTATCCGTCAGCGCTCTTGAAAGGGCGTCGATACTATCGAAACCCTTTCAGCCCGCCACAGCCTCCCTGACCCCTGCCAGCACCGCGCCGGCCGCCTCCCTCATGCAGAAGCTGGCCCATGCCTTCATCAACACGCGCCGCTTCTCCAACAGGTCGCCGCGGCGATAGGCGGCCTCCACCTTGTTCTTGATCGTGTGGGCCAGCGCCATCTCCGCCACGTCGCTGGGGGTGTTCGTCGTCTCGGCCGTCCAGTCGCGGAAGGCGGAGCGGAAGCCATGGGCGGTCGCCTCCACCTCCATCCGGCGCAGCAGCATCGTCAGCGTCATGTCGGACATGGGCTTGCCCGGCTTGGCGCCCTCGAACACCAGGGCCTCGGGATCGTCGGGCTTGCGGGCCAGCGCGCGGGCTTCCTGCAGGATCTGCAGGGCGCGCGGGGCCAGCGGCACCACATGCGGCTTGCCGGCCTTCATCCGCTCGGCCGGGATCGTCCACAGCCCGCCTTCCAGGTCGAACTCCCGCCACACAGCGCCGCGCATCTCCCCCGACCGAACCGCGGTCAGGATCAGGAACTCCATCGCCAGTGCGACCACAGGGCCGGCCTTGTTGGAGCCGCGCAGCTTGGTCAGGAAGCTGGGCACGTCGTCATAGGGCAGGGCGGCGAAATGCCCGCCGGCCTCCTTCTGTTTGGGCAAGCCCTTGGTGACGCCGCGCACCGGGTTCTCTCCATCCCGGAAGCCCTTGGCGGCTGCCCAATCCAGCACGATCCCGATCCGCTGGCGGAGCCGGCGGGCGGTCTCCGGCTTCTCCAGCCAGATGGGCAACAGCACGTCGCGCACCTCGGGCGTTCCGATCCGGTCGACGGTCAGCGTGCCAAGCTGTGGGAAGGCGTAGGTCTCCAAGGTATTGAGCCACTGGTCCGCGTGCTTGCCGTTCTTCCAGCCGTCCTTCCGCTCCTCGTGGCAGGTGCGGGCGGCTTCCGCGAAGCTGGGCACCACCCGTCGGGCGGCCTTGCGTTCGGCAAGCGGGTCTCCGCCGGCGCGGGCAACCCGCCGCATCTCCAGAGCCGCGTCGCGTGCCTCTGCCAGCGTCACCAGGGAGGCGGAACCCAGGCCGATGTCCCGTCGCCTTCCATGGATGGTGATGCGCAGCAGCCAGCGCCGGGCGCCCGACTCGTCCACGTCCAGATACAGGCCATTCCCGTCCGCATGCCGGCCGGGCTTCCGAGTCTTCACCGTGACGGCGGTCAGTGCCTTTTCAGGGTGCCGGCCGAGTCGCTTGGGCATGGGGGCTTTCCTTGATCGAAATGGTCAACCCCACATTCGGGGGCCAGGGAACCGAATTCCCGTGCCCCACGTTTTACCCCACAAAGCATTACCGGTATAGGTGGAAAGTCGCGGACAAGGGCAAACGAAGGCGTGTCCTTGTATTGAGGAAAATCAAATACATGGCGGATACTGACGGACATTGGTGGATAGCGGTTCTATAGTCACCTCTTCCGCCATTCAAATCACGAAATCATCAGCAGAATGGGACGGGCGAACCCGCCGCATGGTCAACGGGTTCGCACTCGCTTTGTGTCAATTGCCCATCAGGACGTCGGCAGAGTCGGAACTTTCGGCTTGTTCCCGGCCTGCACAAGGGCTTGGTGCAAATTCGTATCCTGAACCACCAATTGAACGGCATCCCGCAACGCAGCTGACAAGGCCGGAGCCGCCTGCTCTCCCATCATGAGCATGACATCTTTGTTCACACCGATCGCCCGATAGCTCCGGCTGTAGACCAGGGTGCCGTCCTGACGCTTCGCAGTCAGGTCGAATGCGACCTCCGCAACCGCTTCCGCCGTCCAGAACCCAGGCTTGAAGTCGTTATAGAAATTGGTGGTCTGCACGGTAATGGCGATCCCACCAGGGCCGACGTTGAAACCAAGAGACGCCAGTTCCGTCTGCACCGCCTGACTGACTTCGGCCACCACGTCGTTGGCAGCGGTGATCTTGGCCATCTCCATGCCGTAGCCGTTCTTCTTCGTCGAAACACGGTCACGATTCGACACGCGGCCATCGGATGGAGTAACGCTGATGGTTACGTCCTTGGCTCCCTGAACCACCGAAATATTGGCCGGCGCAGAGTATTTGACCGGAATGGCGTCCTCGGTCAATGCACAGCCGGATACCATCGCTGCAAGCAGAACACAGGCAAAGACCTTAATCATTCTGATTTTATCCTGCGAAATTTCAATCAACGACTTTGATGCCTTGAGGCCGCGCAATTTGATTCGGCAGATGATCGGCAGGCAGAACGCGCTGGTAGGTTCCATTCGCCTGCACCATCACGCGCTCGGACGGATTGAACACGCGGTCTCCCGCCGCCTGCTCCTGTACGATGGTGATGGTTTTCCCGTTCGCGAGAGTGATGGTGTACTCGATCCCGACGCGGTCACTGGCGGCCTGCTCCGCCATGGCTCCGATTGCGGCCCCCACAAGAACGCCACCCAGAATCGCCGCGACGTTGCCAGATCCCTGTCCGACATTCGACATCGCCAGACCGCCGGCCGTCCCACCTACAACGCCGCCAACGCCCGTGTTCTGTCCCCGGATGTCCACCTGTCGGGATGCCACGACGGTGCCGAATTCGACAGCCGATGCACGACCGACATCTTGGAAGCTGTAACGGCTTTGCCCCTGCGTGGCGCAACCAGTTAAGCTCGCCACAAGGCATATGCTAGTGGCAGCTGAAATCATTAGCTTTCGCATTGCGACTCAATGCCTCATTTCTGCGGTAATGGTAGCTTACGCTCAACCTGAGAATGGCAGAGCATACCGCCGATGTCGATAGAAGCACCATCTCCTGCGGTACCTCGCCGAAGGCGCCGTCCGTTTGTCATCGCTACCGGCGGCACACCCCAAACCGCATACCATCATATGACCCCCACCCTTTTGCGCCTCCCCGATTGCTCTGCTAGCGTGCCGTTCGGGATAGGGGGAGGAGCGAACCATGGGACTCATCAGCTTTCTGAAGAAGACCGCCGCCGGTCATACCGACCGCCAGAAGCAGGCGCGCTACGACCGGGCGAACGCGCGCGCCAATGACTACATGGAGGTGGCGCAGTGGTATGCCGAGGAAGGCGACGGCAACCCGCGCATCCTGCAGAACTATCAGGAACTGTCGGCGCTGCCCTTCCGCCAGGGACATGCGGCGAAGCTGGTCGGCTATCGCAACGACATCACCCGCAAGCTAGGCCATGCCGCCCACATCGGCACCCGGCAGAACCCGTGGATCGCCGCCTTTCTGCGGCCGGACGACGGCACCGTCTATTGCGCCTATGTGCTGCTGCGCGACGACAACCAACAGTTCGCGCTGATGAAGCCCTACTGGTTCCTGTCCGGCAACGAGACGGAAGCCGGGTTCAAGCGGTCCGTGACCGGCGTCATCTGATCCATTCCACAGGAAAGCCGTACACATGCCGAACATCGCCGATCTGGTCGCGAATCCCGAAAGCTTCCTCAAGAACAATCTGATCTGGATCCAGTATCAGTCCTACCAGCCCAACTATCGCGTCGGCGGCGTCAAGAGCTTCACGCTCAGCGACGACGGCATGACCTGCACGCGCAAGGGCACCGGCATCATCTCGCAATTCTCGACCAAGACTGTCGATGTCTGGTCGGTGCGCTACGACCAGGGCAACCAGCCGGGCAGCTGGAGCGCCTATTGGTTGCCCTACGACCAGGATTTCAAGCATCTCATCGTGCTGGAGGACGAGGCCGACGTGATGTTCACGCCGACGATGGACGGCTGCTCCTTCGGCTTCAGCGATCATGGCGGCGGCACCTTCTCCGCTTCCCACGGCAATCTGCAGACCGCGGAGGGGCGGATCGACGAGGCCGGGCTGCGCCAGGGCATGCGCCTGCACGGCACCACCCTGCACAAGGCGCAATACATGAACGTGCCCGGCACCGACGCGGTCAAGGTCACGCTGGTGGGCGTGCGCAACGGCAAGAAATGGCGCTTCTTCTACCAGCAATACATCGACAACATGGGCGCCTTCACCCTGCTGAAGGTGGCGCAGGTCAAGCGGTAGGACCGCTGTCGGCCCAGCCGGCACGATATTCCATAGAGCCGGAATAATGTTACCGGCGCACGGCAATAAATTCCCGGACATCACTCCGCGACCGTGCGCCGGCCTCCGGCGCCATTGCGACGAAACCCCGAAGTTCTGCCGGAAAGACCCAGAACTCGGGGTTGGCACGTTCTTTGCTACGAATGCGTGCAGACACGATGAGCACGGAAGTGGCAAAATGAGCATTTCCAGCGTGGGAACACACACCGGCATCACAACTCCGGCATACAACCACCAAGTCAACCGGCACCAAATCGGCCGGCAAGCCGACGAGGGAACCCCCTCCTTCGCCGACACCATGACCACCACCAGTGGCAAGGCCGCCCAGAGCGGTGACGCCGCCGCGAGCAAACCCGATTTCACCCATATGACCCACAAGGGCATATTCGACTGGATGAACGCCAAGCTTCGCAGCGGCGAGATGTCGTTCGAAGAAAGCACGACCTATGTCAGCATGAGCGTCAGCAACATCGCCGGCAGCGACCAGTTGACCCTCGACAACGAGAGGCAGGTCGATTTCCTGCAAAGAACGAAAGACGGCATGGATTGGGCTCAGAAGCTCGGCAACGCCGATCTGTACAAGCGGCTGTCGACCGCATTGAAGACCATGCAGGATTATCAGGACAAGCCCGACGGCCGGTCGCTGAAGGCCTGACCACCGGCGGATTACCACCGAAGACTCTCGGATGGCAAAAAGCATGTCGGACTGGCGGGGTGCCGCGCCCCTCCACTCCGGTTGGGCGGGCGATCCGACAGCCGGTTCGCTTCCCGGCCAAGACAGCCCGCCACCGCCTTGCTACAGTCCTTGTCCCTCGGACCTGTCCCGACCAGTTTGATCCGCAAGACAGCCCCCCGGACCAGAGACCCAAAGCAGAGACAAGGCACATGGACAAAGGCACGCCGAAGGCCATCCGGCTTCAGGACTATCGCCCCCCGGCGCATCTGATCGACACGGTCGACCTGTTCGTCGACCTGGGCGAGGATGTCACCACCGTCCGCGCGGTGCTGGCGATCCGCCGCAATCCCGACCGGCCGGAGGCGGCGACGGAGCCGCTGTCGCTCGACGGGCAGAGGCTGGATCTGGTGTCGGTGGCGCTGGACGGCCGGACGCTGGGACCGGACGAATACACCGTCACCCCCGATCACCTGATCGTGCTGGAGGTGCCGGACAGCTACACGCTGGAAACCATCGTCCGCATCAAGCCGCAGGAGAACACCGCGCTGGAAGGGCTCTACAAGTCCTCCGGCAACTTCTGCACCCAGTGCGAGGCGGAAGGCTTCCGCAAGATCACCTATTTCATCGACCGGCCGGACGTGATGGCGCGCTACAGCACCACCATCACCGCGGACAAGGCGCGCTATCCGGTGCTGCTGTCCAACGGCAATCTGGCCGCGTCGGGAGATCTAGAGGGCGGGCGCCACTGGGCGCGCTGGGAGGACCCGTTCCCCAAGCCCTGCTACCTGTTCGCGCTGGTCGCCGGCAGCCTCGTCCATGGCGAGGACCGTTTCCGCACCGCGTCGGGGCGCGACGTCACGCTCCGCATCTATGTGGAGCCGGGGAACGAGGACAAGATCGACCACGCCATGCGCTCGCTGATCAAGTCGATGCGCTGGGATGAAGAGGTCTATGGGCTGGAATACGACCTCGACATCTTCAACATCGTCGCGGTCGGCGACTTCAACATGGGGGCGATGGAAAACAAGTCGCTCAACGTCTTCAACACCAAATACATCCTGGCCAAGCCGGAAACCGCGACCGACACCGATTTCCTCAACATCGAGGCGGTGGTCGCGCACGAGTATTTCCATAATTGGACCGGCAACCGCGTCACCTGCCGCGACTGGTTCCAGCTGTCGCTGAAAGAAGGGCTGACCGTCTTCCGCGACCAGGAATTCTCGTCCGACATGCATTCCCGCGCGGTGAAGCGCATCGCCGATGTCCAGGGGCTGCGCACCGTGCAGTTCCAGGAGGATGCCGGCGCCATGGCCCATCCGGTGCGCCCGGACAGCTATGTCGAGATCAACAACTTCTACACCCCCACCGTCTACAACAAGGGTGCGGAAGTCATCCGCATGATCCACACCCTGCTGGGGCCGGAAAAGTACCGCAAGGGCACCGACCTCTATTTCCAGCGCCATGACGGGCAGGCGGTGACCTGCGACGATTTCGTCGCCGCCATGGCCGATGCCAGCGGCGTCGACCTGACCCAGTTCCAGCTGTGGTACCGGCAGGCCGGCACGCCGGAGCTGGACATCGCCGGCAGCCATGACGCCGCGGCCAAGACCTTCACCCTGACGGTGAAGCAGACGGTGCCGCCGACGCCGGGCCAGCCGACCAAGCAGCCGATGCACATCCCGCTGGCGGTCGGCCTGCTCGGCCCCGACGGCCAGGACCTGCCCTTGCGCCTGGAAGGCGAGGAGGCCGCCGACGGCACCAGCCGCATCCTGCACGTCACCGCGGAAAGCCAGAGCTTCACCTTCCGCGACATCCCGGCCCGGCCGGTGCCGTCGCTGCTGCGCGGCTTCTCCGCCCCGGTGAAGCTGAAGACCGACCTGACGGAGGCCGACCTGACCTTCCTGATGGCGCATGACAGCGATGCCTTCAACCGGTGGGAGGCCGGGCAGATCCTGGGCACCCGCATCCTGCTGAACCTCGTCGCCGACCGGCAGGCCGGACGCGAGCTGGTGCTGCCGGAGGGCTATGCCGATGCCTTCGCCCTGATCCTGGCCGATGCCGGCCGCGACCCGGCCTTCGCCGCCCAGGCGCTGGTTCTGCCGACGGAGGCCTATCTCGGCACCCAGATGGCGGTGGTCGATCCCGACGCCATCCATACGGTGCGGGAGTTCGCGCGCAAGACGCTGGCCGGCCGCCTGCGTTCGCAGTTCCTCGACCTCTACCGCCGCAACAGCAGCCAGGAGCCCTTCTCCGTCGATGCCGACGCCATCGGCAAGCGGGCGCTGAAGAACCTCTGCCTCGCCTATCTGATGGCGCTGGAGGATGAGGAGGCGCTGGAGCTGTGCCTGACCCAGTACCGCGGCGCCAAGGGCATGACCGACGAGATCGCGGCACTGCAGTTCCTGTCCAACGCCGCCTCGCCGGAAGGGGAGAAGGCGCTGGCCGACTTCTACGAGCGCTGGAAGGGCGAGGCACTGGTTGTCGACAAGTGGTTCGGCGTGCAGGCGATGTCGCACCGCGCCGACACGCTGGACCGGGTGACGGCCCTGCTCGGCCACCCCGCCTTCGAGATCCGGAACCCGAACAAGGTCTATGCGCTGATCGGCGGTTTCGCCAACGGCAACCCGGTTCGCTTCCATGACGGGAGTGGAGCCGGATACCGCTTCCTCGCCGATCAGGTGCTTCGGCTGGATCCGATGAACCCGCAAGTTGCGGCCCGCCTCATGGGCCCCTTCTCCCGCCTGCGGCGCTATGACGCGGCCCGTCAGGCCCTGATGAAGGCCGAACTGGAGCGGATCGTCGCCACTGCGGGCCTCTCGCCGGACGTCTATGAGGTGGCGAGCAAGAGCTTGGCCGCCGCGGGCTGAAGACTCGGCACCAAAGGACCGGGGGCATATGCAAAGGGCCGGAGGCGATGCCTCCGGCCCTTTTCGCCGTCCGCGGTACCCGGCCGGGCCGGGGGGCGCGGTCTTACTTCTGCTCGGCCAGGAAGGCGATCAGGTCGGCACGCTTGGCGTCGTCCTTCAGGCCGGCGAAGGCCATGGTGCCGCCGGGGACGATTTCCTTCGGGGCCTTGATGTAGGCGTCCAGGTTCTCGGCGGTCCAGGTCAGGCCGCCGGCGGCCTTTTCCTTCATCGGGCCCGAATACTTGAAGCCATCGACCGAAGCGGCCGGGCGGCCGACGACGCCGTGCAGCGACGGACCGACCTTGTTCTTGCCCTGCTCGGTGGTGTGGCAGGCCATGCAAACCTTGAAGACATCCTTGCCGGCGGCGGCATCGGCGGCCTGGGCGGCACCGGCACCCATCACGATCGCGGCCAGGGTGGCTACGCCCATCAACAGCTTCTTCATACTTCGGCTTCCCTTCCGATGGATCGACCGGCCGACGGCGCCGACCGGAATCGCGCGGCAGCATACACAATCCAGGGGTACGTCAAACCCCTTTGATATGGCCGTACGACCAATGAACAATCTGTCACACTAGTGAATCAAAGCAAGCGACGCGAGAAGAACCACAACCAACAGCAGCGCAGCCCACGGCACGTAGAAACCGCCGCTTCCGGCCCGGGTCCCGGCCCCGAGTCCACCGCCAGACCCGACCGGAAGAGGCAGCGGAATCTCCGGCGGCGGCTCCGCCGTCTGCGCTGCCGGAATGGCGGCCGGAGCCGGATCGGCGGGCTCCGCTTCGGCAGGTGCCGGGCCGACGATCTGGGTGAAGCGGGCGAAGAACTCCTCCGCCATCTTGCGGGCGGTGGCATCGACCAGCCGCGATCCGATCTGCGCCAGCTTGCCGCCGACCTGCGCCTTGGCGGTGTAGGTCAGCAGTGTGGCGCCGCCATCGTCGGACAGGGCCACGGTGGCGCCGCCCTTGCCGAAGCCGGCGGCCCCGCCCGATCCCTCTCCGGTTATGGTGTAGCCGTTGGGCGGGTCGAGGTCAGACAGCGTGACCTTGCCGGCGAATTTGGCGCTGACCGGGCCGACCTTGGCGACGACCTTGGCGGTCATCTCGGTATCCGACTGCCGGACCACCTCCTCGCAGCCGGGGATGCACTGGCGCAGGATGTCCGGATCGTTCAGCGCCGCCCACACCGCCTCGCGGCTGGCCTCGATCCGGTGGCTTCCGCTCATGTCCATGGTTCGTGGTTCCTCCAACCCTATGCCAACCCTTATGCGCCCCTTTGCGGGCGTCGATCCCCCGGCCGTGGCCGGAGTTTCCGGGGCCGGGGTTCGGTTCGAGAATACGGGATCGGCCGGTGCCGCGACAGCCCCGACCGCCTCGTCTCAAAGTCCTATGGGCGCCGGCAGCGCCGGGACGCGCCGTCAGCCGCGCGGCGCCATGCAGTTGCTGACGATCGGCGTGCAGGCCGACAGCGAGGCGCCCGCCGGGTAGCTGACCTGCTCCACCGTGCCGCGCGGGCCGACCACCACGGTCGCCTCGCATCCGGCCGTGGTGTTGCCGCCGACCGGCACGCCGAAGCCGAGGCCGAGTCCCACCCCGCCGCTGCCGCCGAAGCTGCCGGCGCCGATGCCGATGCTGCTGCCGGGGCTGTAGGCCGCCGTCGGGCGCGCCACGTAGGTGTAGTATTCCCGGCCCGACGCCATCGCCTGACGATCCGGCACGCCGGCGCAGGCCAGCAGGTCGGCCTTCGGCATGCCGACCATGGCGGTCTGGGCGCGCCGGGCCACCTCGGGATCGGGGCCGGTGGCGCAGCCCGCAAGGATGGCGGACATGCCGCCGAGAAGGATCACCGCAGCGCCCAGGCTCCGTATGCGGGCCATGTCTCGTCCTCCACCAGGATATCGTGTCATTGCCGGGTTCATCTCAACCGGTTGATATGAAGCTGAAACCCCGCCGCCGCCCGTCCGTTCCCCAGAGCGCCGGACCGGCACCCGCGTGACGGCAGGGCATGACGGCCGGGCGGAGATTTGCTAGGAGTTCCGCCACCCGCCCATCCCAGCACATCAGGATCGCCGACGCCATGGCCGAGCTTACGCCTACCCCCTCCTCTCCCGTCACCGTCCATCTGGCGCTGGGCGGCAACATGGGCGACCGCGCCGCCAATCTGGCGGAAGCGATCCGCCGGCTGGGCGAGGCGGTGGAGATCGATGCGCAGTCGGCCCTCTACGAGACGGCGCCGATGTATGTGACGGACCAGCCGGCCTTCCTCAACATGGCGGTGCGCGGCACCACCCGGCTGGACCCGCGGGCGCTGCTTCGCTTCATCAAGGACATCGAGTCGACGCTTGGCCGCGATCTGGGCGGGCTTCGCTTCGGCCCGCGCCCCATCGACATCGACATCCTGCTCTATGAAGACCGGGTGCTGACCGAACCTGAGCTGGAAATCCCCCACCCCCGCATGGTGGAGCGCGCCTTCGTCCTCTGTCCGCTGGCCGACATCGCCGCCGATGTCCTGCATCCGGTGCTGAACCGCCGCATCGATGCGCTGCGCGACGAGGTGCCGGGGCGCGAGACCGTGCTGCGGATCGCCGAAGGGCTCTGACCCCGAGGAACTCCGACCGTCCGCCACCGGCCGAGTGCGGTGGCATGCGGCGACGGCACAGCTTATAGTGCCGACCAGAAAGCAATGCCGGTGGCGGGCCGCCGGCCGGGAGAATGTGTTGTCGGACGATAGCGCAAAACGGGCCGTCCTGGTCCAGCCGGGCGGCGCGCCGCTCACCTACACCATCCTGGTGCGCGGCTTCGCGGCACCGGTCGCCATCGCCGGGCGTGCCGACCGGCCGCAGGTGTCCTTCGACCTGACCCTGACCGTCACCCATCCCGGCCCCGGATTCCCCGACGACATCGCCGCCGTGATGTCTTACGAGGACATCGTCGAAGACTTGCGACGTCTTTGTGCCGAATCCGAAATATCCGGTGCGGACTATCTGGCCGACCGCGCCGCGGAGCTTTGCCTGTCCCATGCCAAGGTGCGCAAGGTCCAGGCGGACGTTACGATTCCCGCCCCCGACTCCGGCGGTCCCTCCGCCGGGGCGAGCCTGACGCGGGTCCGCCCGGAACAGCGGTGAACAGTAACACGGACGCTCCGCCGAGCGGTGGCGGCACCGGCCAATACTGGATTACGGAAAGATATAGCGCTTGTTGACAAAAGGACGGGTGACAATACCACCCGGGCTGCGCTATGGTCACCATATTGTATTTTCAACGCACAATCCGGATCAAAGGGGCTATATCCCCGGCGGCCATCCGGATGCCGAAAGCCGAGACGAGCGCACAGCAGGGATTAGGCCAATCGCCATTGCCGGCTTCGACCGTCCGCCGATCCCCCTTCCGGGACGGCCACGGTTTGCGGAAGCCGGACCAGAAGGGAGGGACGCATGGACCGGAACACGACGCCGACCCTTTCCGAATTGCTTGCCGATCCGATCGTGATCGCCGTGATGGCACGCGACGGCATCAGCGCCGACAGCATCCAGCAGCTGTTCGAACGCCTTCGCCGGAGCCGACGAGTACCGGAGCAGCGGCTCGCCGCCTGACTCCGCCGCATCCTGATCCAATCGCCTGAGGATCGCGCAGGCGCAAGGCAGGAAGGCGAAGAGCAGCTCCGCATCCGCGCCCGTCGGATGGAACCGGTCACCGGCCGCATGGCCGGAACTGTCGGCTGGATCCTTTTTGCAACCAAGCACGGCCATCCGACAGGTCGCTCCCAAGCGCGAACCGCTCGAAGCGCGAAGCACCACCGAGCCGGCATGATGTCCGGACCGGCGGTGCTTCGCGCTTCGGCGAATGGTCCCATGGAGCAGACGCTGCCGCCCCCTCAGCCCTCCAGCACGGCGCGCACGGTCTCCATCACCTCGGCCGGGGTGAAGGGCTTGCGCAGGGTCCGGTGTGCGCCCAGCGCCTCGGCCACCGGCAGCACGTCCAGCGAGGCGCGGGCGCCGCCGCCGGAGATCGCGATGATCTTCAGCGACGGGGAAGCCCGCCGCAGCTCCATGATCGTCGCCAGACCTTCCTGATTCGGCATGAAGATGTCGGTGATGACGAGGTCTATCGGACGGTCGGGCGGGCTGTGGGCGGAATGGTCGCGGAACCGCGCCATCCCCTCCACCCCGTCGCGGGCACCGACCGCCTCGTGGCCGGCCATCGTCAGCGTGCGCAGCAGCACCGCCCGCGCCACGTCGTCGTCATCGATGATCAGCACGCTCGCCATTGCGCCAGGCTCCTCATTCGGCCGGATGTGCGGGCGGATGGGCGGCCCCATGCGCGGCACCCGCCCCTTCCGATTCATCCTGCATCGGCTTCTTGCGGGCAAGATAGCTGTAGACCGTCGGCACGACGAACAGGGTCAGCAGCGTGCCCAGCGTCATGCCGCCGACGATCACGGCGCCGATGGCCTGCCGGCTTTCCGCGCCGGCCCCTTGGGCATAGGCCAGCGGCACCGCACCCAGCACCATGGCGCCGGTGGTCATCAGGATCGGGCGCAGGCGCAGCACGGCCGCCTCCTCCACCGCCTTGCGGATGTCGGTGCCGGCACGCTGGAGCTGGTTGGCGAACTCCACGATCAGGATGCCGTGCTTGGTGATCAGGCCGACCAGGGTAACGAGGCCGATCTGGCTGTAGACGTTCATCGTCCCGCCGCTCATCTGCAGCGCCGCCAGCGCCCCGGTCATCGACAGCGGCACCGTCAGCATGATGACGAAGGGGTCGATGAAACTCTCGAACTGTGCCGCCAACACCAGATAGATGAAGGCCAGCGCCAGCACGAAGACGAAATAGAGCCCGGTCGCCGATTCGCGGAACTCACGGCTCTGGCCGGCATAGTCGGTCTGGGCGGTGGCCGGCAGCACCTTGTTCGCCGCCGCCTGCATGACCGCCAGCGCCTCGCCCAGCGAAGTGCCCGGCGCCAGCGTCGCGGTGATGGTGGCGGAGCGCAGCTTGTTGAAGTGGTTCAACTCCTTGGGCGCCACCCGCTCCTCCACCTTTACGAGGTTGGCGAGCGAGATCATCTGACCCGCTCCGCCGGTGGCGCTGGTGCCGCCGCGCACATAGATGCCGGCGATGTCGTCGGGGTTGCGGCGGTCGATGTTGGCGACCTGGACGATCACGTCATACTGCTTGCCGTCCTTCTTGAAGCGCGTCACCTGCCGGCCGCCCAGCAGCGTCTCCAGCGTGCGGCCGACGGTGTCGACATCCACCCCAAGGTCGGCCGCCTTGTCGCGGTCCAGCGACACCTTCAGTTCCGGCTTGTTCAGCTTCAGGTCGGTGTCGAGATTGACCAGTCCGGGGAAGTTGCGGGCTTCCGCCATCATGGCGTTGACCATCGCCTGCAGTTCCTCGAAGGGCAGGGAGGTCTGGATGACGAAGTTCACCGGCTTCTCGGTCGGGCTCTGGCCCAGCGAGGGCGGGTTGGTGACGAAGCCCAGGATTCCGGGAATGCCGAACATCTTGGGGAACAGCTGGGCAGTGACCGCCTGCTGCTTGACGTCGCGCAGATCCCAGTCGATCAGGCGGACGAAGGCGATGCCCTGGTTGACCACCGGGAAGCCGACGACGACGAAGAACTTCTCCAGCACCGGGATTTGCCGGAACAGCGCCTCCATCTGCTGGGCATAGCCCATGGTGTAGTCCAGTGTGGAGCCTTCCGGCGCGATGGCGATGCCGACGATGGTGCCGCGGTCCTCCACCGGCGCCAGCTCCGACTTCAGCCCGGTGAACAGGCCATAGCTGGCCGCGGCGACGCCGAATCCGACCAGCAGCACCAGCGGCCGCGCCCGCAGCGACAGGCGCAGCAGCCCGCGGTAGCCGTTGGTCATCCCCTCCAGAAAGCGCTCGATGGCGCGGTAGAGGAAGCCGTGCTTGGTCTCGTGCTTCAGCAGCTTGGAACACATCATCGGCGACAGCGTCAGCGCCACAAAGCCCGAAACGATGACCGCACCGGCCAGCGTCAGCGCGAATTCGGTGAACAGCCGCCCGGTGCGGCCGGTCATGAAGCCGATGGGGGCATAGACAGCCGCCAGAGTGATGGTCATGGCGATGACGGCGAAGCCGATCTCGCGCGACCCCTTCAGCGCCGCCTGGAAGGGGGGCATCCCCTCCTCCACATAGCGGAAGATGTTCTCCAGCATGACGATGGCGTCGTCGACGACGAGGCCGATGGCCAGCACCATCGACAACAGGGTCAGCGTGTTGATGGAGAAGCCGAAGGCGTACATCAGGGCGAAGCCGCCGATCAGCGACACCGGGATGGTGACCAGCGGCACCAGCGTCGCCCGCAGCGAGCGCAGGAAGAAGAAGATCACCAGAACGACCAGGACGATCGCTTCCAGGATGGTGTGGAACACCGCATCGATCGACTTGGCGATGAAGACGGAGCTGTCGTAACCGACATCCACCCCCATGCCCTCGGGCAGGGCGGCGCGGATCTTCGGCAGCGCGTCGTTGACCGCCTTCGACACGTCCAGCGGGTTGGCGGTGGATTGCTTGACCACGCCGATGGCGACGGCGCCGCGGCCGTTGAAGCGGGCGCTGACCCGCTCGTCCAGCGCCCCCAGCTCCGCCCGGCCGACATCGCGCAGGCGGACCAGATAGCCGGAATCGTCGCGCAGGATGATGTTCTCGAACTCGGCCGGGCTGCGCAGGTCGGTTTCCGACACCACGGTGAACTCGCGCGCCACGCTTTCCACGCGGCCGGCCGGGATTTCCACATTCTGCCGGCGCAGCGCGTTCTCGACATCCTGCGGCGTCACCCGGTAGGCGGCCATCCGCTGCGGATCGAGCCACAGGCGCATGGCGAAGCGCCGCTCGCCGAAGATGCGGACCTGGGCGACGCCGGGCAGGTTCTGCAGCCGGTCCTTGACGTAGCGGTCGGCGAAATCCGTCACCTCCAGCGGCGAATGCCGGTCGGAGGAGAAGGCCAGATAGATGATCGGCTGCGCGTCGGCCTCCACCTTGGCGATGACCGGCTCGTCGATCTCCGACGGCAGCGCGGCGCGGACGCGGCCCACCCGGTCGCGCACGTCGCTGGCGGCGACATCGACATTGCGGTCCAGCCGGAAGCGCAGGGTGATCTGCGACTTCTCCGCCCGGCTGATCGAGGACATCACGTCGATTCCCTCGATCCCGGCGAGGCTGTCCTCCAGCGTCTGGGTCACCTGGCTTTCGATGATCTGGGCCGAGGCGCCCTTGTAGGTCGTCTCCACCGTGACGACCGGCTCGTCGATCTTGGGATATTCGCGCACCGACAGGCGCTGGTACGACACGATGCCGATCAGCATCAGGGCGAGGCTCATCACCGTCGCCAGCACCGGGCGGCGGATCGAGATGTCGGAGAGGACCATCGGCTCAGCTCCCCGTCGACTTGTTGGCCACCGGCTTGGCCGGCACCACTGCGACGGCCGCGCCGTCGCGGATCTTCAGCTGGCCGGCGGTGACCACCATGTCGCCGGGGGCGAGGCCCTTGGCAATCTCCACCTCCGCATTGCGGCGTTCGCCCAGCACGACCCTGGTCTGGGCGACCTTGCCGTCGACGACCTTGAAGACGAACTGGTCCTTGCCGAAGGCGACGATGGCCTGTTCGGGGATCAGCACGGCGTCCGGCACCGTGGTCAGCGTCAGCGACACGCGGGCGAACAGGCCGGGGCGCAGCGCGCCGTCGGGGTTCGGCACGCGGGCGCGGATCGCCAGCGCGCGGCCGTTCACGTCCACCAGCGGGTCGATGGCATAGACCGTGCCGTCGAAGCCGCGCCCGCCGAAGGCATCAACCGCCACCTTCACCGTCTGGCCGACCTTCACCGCCGGCAGGAACATCTCCGGCACGCGGAAGTCCAGCTTCAGCGTGTCGATGTCCTCCAGGTTCACGATGTCCTTGCCGGCCTGGACGAAATCGCCGACCGACACCTTGCGCAGGCCCAGCACCCCGTCGAAGGGCGCGGTGATGACCAGCTTGTCGAGCTGCGCCTTCGCCAGCTGCACCGCCGCCTCGTCGGCCAGCAGCTTGGCCGAGGCCTGTTCGCGGTTGCGCAGCGGGCCGGTGTTCTGGCGGACCAGCTGGTCGGCACGCGACAATTCGGCGCGGGAAAAGGCGATGCTCGCCTGGGCCTGGGCCAGCGTTGCGCGGGCGATGGCGTCGTCCAGCCGGACCAGCACGGCGCCCTTGGCGACTCGCTGCCCCTCCTTGAAGGCGATCTCGCTG
This sequence comes from Azospirillum lipoferum 4B, assembly GCF_000283655.1. Taxonomy (NCBI): domain Bacteria; kingdom Pseudomonadati; phylum Pseudomonadota; class Alphaproteobacteria; order Rhodospirillales; family Azospirillaceae; genus Azospirillum; species Azospirillum lipoferum. The sequence continues at coordinate 812,000 of NC_016585.1, forward strand.
ATGCGGCCGGCGATCTCCGGCCGGATCACCACCGATTCGTTGGACAGCAGCGACCCGACCGCGGTGACGGTCCGCTCCACCGTGCCGATGCGGACGGGGACGGCCTCCACCGGCATCGGCGAGGCGCCGCCCGGCGGCTTGCCTCCCCCCGATGCAGCGCCGGCGGCCGGCGAACCGCCGGAAACCGCGCCGTTCAGCATCGCGGTCAGCCCGGCGACGGTGCCGCCCTGCTTCACGAAATACCAGTAGGCCCCACCGGCGAGGGCCGCCAGGACGAGGAGAGCAGCGATGCGAAGCGTGTGGCGCATGGAACCGGAATCCGGACGGGTTTCACCGTGCCGCTGCGCAACCGAAAAGCGCGCGAGGCAAACTGAACTATATCGTTCAGTTCAAATCCGAAGTCGAGAAGGTTCAATGACCCGAACCGTCCGCCGGATCGCCTGTGGCCGCCACGTCCCGACGGTCGGCAGTCTCAAGCCTGCCCGCCCGCATCGCGACGGTCCGTCCGCCGCACAGCGTCACCCACAGGTCGGCGGGATCGCCGGCCGCCACCGCTCCGCCGTCGCCATCGCCAATCCGGCGGACCATGCCGCCGTCGAGGTCGAGACCGGGGGCGCAGCAGGGCGACTCGCCGGCCGGGACCAGCGCCCGCACCCGTCCATCCTCGATCCGGATATCACGCAGCCCATCGGGAACCCGCGCGTTCTTCAGCCAGAATTTGCCATTGGCGGGGATGCGGGCGAGGCAGCAGGTCGGGGCGCTCATGGGGTTTACCCGTGTCCGGTCCGGCGGTGTGCGACGCACCTAAGCTGACACAAAATGGTAAAGCAAAACCAGCGGGAGCTTGGACTTTAGGGGTTTATCCTTCCCCCAGCGCCAGGAACTCCTGGAAATTGGCGCAGCGTCCGGCCCTGAAGGCGGCTTCGTATGCGGCGTTGCGGGCGCGCTTGGCGGCGATGGCTTGCGTGAAGCGCTGGCGCAGCGCTTCGTCCCGGATCCCCAGCCCGTCGCCGGCCAGCCGGTCCAGCACATGGCGGTAACAGCGCTCCGCCCGCTCCCCGCTGTCGGCGGAGAAGGTGATGGATCCGGCGCGCTGGCGGTATTCGTAGAATGGCGTCGCCACCAGCGGCACCGGGCCGGCGGCGTCGAGCACCCGGACATTGAACACCACGTCGTCGCAGAAATTCACGTCCTCGTCCCAACCCGGCACCAGATCGCGCCGCACCACCGGGAACATCGGCACCGAGGTCGCCAGGAACCCCTCGCCATCCAGCCATGCCGGCGCCTGCCCCTCCCCATACAGGCGCAGCAGCAGCGAATCGTCCTCGTCGCGCACTACGGCGACATTGTCGAAAGCCGCACCATGGGCAAGCGCCAGCGGCACCAGGGCGGAGAGGCGTCCGGGGAGGAACCGGTCGTCGGCATCCAGCGGCGCCACCAGCGCCAGCCGCGCCACCGCCATCCCGGCATTGCGGGCGGCGGGCGCCCCGGCGCCCACCCGGCCGGTGCCGGTGAAGACCAGCCGCGGGTCGTCGATCCCGGCGGCCCGCAGGGTCGGGCGGTAGTCGGTGCCGTCGTCGCTGACGACGACCGCCTCCCAGGCGGTCCAATCCTGCTCCAGCAGGCTTTGCACCGCCCGGAGGATGGTGTCATGGGCACGGTGGGCGGCGACGATCACCGAAACGCCCGTCCCCATATCGTCGGGCGCAACCTGCCGCTTTCCAGTCCCGCCCATTCCATCGCACTCCCGACGTGTCTGCGGGCGGAGTTTGTCTGCGGGTCGCCAAGGACGTCAATGGCACAGAGCCGTAGCGGCCCCCTGCCCCGACCGGGATTTCAAGGCGCCTCTTACCTGCTCCACCGCCGCGTGGTAGGAAAGGGGTATCGTGCCTGCGGCCTTGGAGGACACCCTCGTGTTCGGCGAGTTGAACAGTGGAACAGGGCCGGAAAACCGTTGCACGGCGTTTCAAACGTTCCAACCGGCCGCGGCTCCGCCCATCGATTTTGCCCCGCCGGACGTTGAACATGAAGCCCGGACGGGCTATGTGGTGAAGCAGGCAAGGCGCATGCGGCAGCGGGACAGCAGTCGGGGCATCCCTCCGGCAGCGCATCCCGGTCCCGATACCCCGCTTCCGATACCAGGGAGAAGAACATCAATGGCGCAGGTCGGATACACCCGGTTCGACGACGAACCTGAAAAGGAACCGGACGAGAAGTCGAAGGAAAGCGCCCAGCCGCAGTTCGCCGCCGTGCAGCAGAGCCTGTTCAAGGCGCGCACGGTCCTGATCTTCGGTCAGATCGATATGAAGCTGGCACAGGTCGTCTCGGCCCAGCTGCTGGCGCTCGCCCATGAGAACGACGACGACATCACCGTCGTGGTCAACTCGCCGGGCGGCCACGTCGAGGCGGGCGACACCATCCACGACATGATCCGCTTCATCAAGCCGCGGGTGAAGATGCTGGGCACGGGCTGGGTCGCCAGCGCCGGCTGCCACATCTATCTGGCGGCGAAGAAGGAAGACCGGTTCTGCCTGCCGAACACCCGCTTCCTGATCCACCAGCCGCTGGGCGGAACGGGCGGCCGGGCGACGGACATCGCCATCGAGGCGAAGGAAATCATCCGGATGCGCGAGCGTCTGAACAAGATCATCGCGCGCGAGACCGGGCAGCCTTTCGAAAAGGTCGCCAAGGACACCGACCGGAACTACTGGATGCAGGCCGACGAGGCCAAGGAATACGGCATCGTCAGCCACGTCATCGACACGATGGACGAGCTGAAGTAACCGTTCGTTCCGGCGGATACCGAAAAGGGGCTTTCCTCCTGCCGGAGGAAAGCCCCTTTTTCTTTCAGCTTTGCATTGCGCCGCAAGCGCCCTGGAAAACGGCTCTTCAGACGGACAGGTTCAGAAGCGACCCGCGCTTGTGGTAGCCCTGCCCGTTCACCTGGGCGGAAAGGGCGTTGGCAACGGTATCCACCGACTGATTGCCCTGGGTGGCGCTGCGCGTCTCCCGCGTCTGGTCGGCCTTGCCGGCCGCCTGGGGAGCGGCGACGGTCTGGGTGCGGACCGGCGGAGCCGTCTGCTGCGCCGCCTGCACCGCCGGAGACATCGCGATCTGCACCGCGGGCGTCTGCGGGTTGGGCTTCAGCGTCTGGTAGGACGGTATGGCCGGGTTGAGTTGCATGGATGAAATATGCGCTCATCCAGCGCAGGATTCAAGAAGCCCAGCCGTAGCTTTCCCCGGCCTCAGGAGGTTTCGGGCACCGCCGCGGCGGTTGATGATGACGATGGCGATGCCGGACCCGCGGTCGCCTTGGCCGGCAGCCGCCGGGTCCGCCGCCGCTCCAGCACCAGCGCCAGCACCAGCAGCAGGGCGATGCCGCCCAGATTGACCGCCAGCACCGCCGACGCCCCCTTGCCCGCCATCAGCACCGCGGTTCCGGCGATCGACAGCACCACGCCGACGCAGAAGACCGGCAGCGAATGCCGCCCGCAGGCGGTCAGCAGCCGCGCAGGCGCCGAGCGCAGCCATGCCGCATCCCGCGGCACCAGCAGCGCCGCCGCACAGGCAAGCGCCAGGAAATGCAGCAGCCGCATCGGGCCCAGCGTGTCCTTGTCGGCCCAGGGGATCGTCTGTTCCGGCAGCCAGCCATGCAGCCCGGCCGGAACCAGCGCCCGGCCAAGGTCGGAGGCCGCCCCCTTCCACAGCGCCATGCCCACCACCACCGCCAGCGCCGCCGCCAGCAACCAGCGGGAGCGCGGCAGCGTCACTTTGCCGCTGCGCACCACCAGCGCCAGGCTGGTGCCCAGGAAGAACACGCATTGCCAGGCCAGCGGGCTGAAGTTCCAGCTCCCCTCCCACAGGTTGGGCGGCATCAGGCCGGGCGCCCCCTGGGCAAGCAGATAGAGCGCCACCGACCCCGCCACCGCCGCCATGCCGAAGCGGGCGTAGGACCACAGGAACAGCGGCGCCGCTGCCACCAGCAGGATGTAGAGCGCCAGGATGTCGAGCGCGAAGGGCAGATAGATCAGCACCAGATGCCATGCCATCGCCACGACCGGGCTGTCGAACAGCGGCGCGAAGCTCTCCAGCCGGTTCGACGCCTCCATCGGCAGATCGCCGACATACACCGCCAGCGCCACCACCAGCGCGCTGACCAGCATCGTCGCGATGTTGGCCGCCCACAGCTGGCGGCAACGGCCGAGCGCCTTGCGCTGGCAGGCGGCAAATCCGCGCTCCGCCAGCACCGGGCCATAGGCCAGCGCGATGGCGTAGCCGGAAATGAAGACGAAAATCTCAGCCGAATCGGACGGGCCGAACCGGCCGGGCGTTACCTTGGCCAGCGGATTTCCGCCCACATGGTTGATGAAGATGATCAGAAGGGCCACGCCCTTGAACAGATCGAGCCGGACGTCGCGAGCCTGACGTTGCTGCATGCAGCGGTGCCTCTCCTGCTGTCGCGGGGCTTCCTGCCAGGGTATCGGCCGGACAGAACTGGCCGCTTACCGCCTTCGGCAACGGCGCACGGATCGGGACGATGCAGGACCACTGCCGGTCCGGCACCGCCACGGGGGACTTAGCCCACCATGGGCATTTTCACCGGGCGGGTGTCCAACGCGATGGGGGATCCTTCCATCGCGGCACAGTGGGGAAAAAGCACTACGCCCATCTTGCGGCGGCTGTGGAAACCAACCCGGAATCGGGCGAACCCGAACTGGCAGGAACCTGCCCATGGCGGCTTTGTTGGAGATGCGGGGCCAAATCCAGGCAGAAACCACCACACAGAAACCGGGGACAACAGCCCATGACCGCCGATCCGAACGATCCGCTGCCGCACCCGATGCCGATGTCGGATGTCAGGCGCGGCCCCGGCCGGACCCTGCTGCTGGGCGGGGTCTGCCTGGGTTTCGCGCTGGGCGGCTTCTTCGACGGCATCCTGCTGCACCAGATCCTGCAATGGCACCACCTGCTCTCAGGCCTCGCCGACCCGGCCTTTGCCGACATCGGGGTCCAGATCCTGGCGGATGGGCTTTTCCATGCGCTGATGTACGTGATCGCCGCGGTGGGGCTGTGGCAGCTGTGGCGCGGGCGCCGGGGGCTTGCCGAGGTCGGCGGGCGCCGGCTGATGGGCTGGGCGCTGGTCGGCTTCGGGGTCTGGCACATGCTGGACGGGCTGATGTCGCACTGGCTGCTGGGCCTTCACCGCATCCGCATGGACGTGGAGAACAAGCTGTTCTGGGACCTGCTGTGGTTCTTCGCCTTCGGCGTCGCCGTGGCTGCCGCCGGCTGGTGGCTGGCGCAGTCCGGCAGCGGACATTCCGGCGGCGGAGGCTTGCGCCGCACCGCCGCACCGCTCCTGCTGGCGCTGACGGCCGGAGTCGCCGGGGCGGTCGCCGCCCTGCCGCCGCCGGGGGGCACCGCCACGCTGGTGCTGTTCCGCTCCGGCACAACACCGGTCGAGGCGCTCACCGCCCTGGCCGCCGTGGATGGCCGCACGGTGTGGAGCGACCCCAGCGGGCAGCTCTGGGCCATCGACCTGCCGGAGGGCGGCAGTGCGCTCGGCCTTTACCGCAAGGGCGCGCTGCTGGTCAGCAACGGGGGGATCCCCGCCGGGTGCCTGGACTGGTTCAGGCCGGCACCCCGCCCGACCGCCCGCCCGACCGCTTCGGCCGCGCTCTGACCGGCTTCCTGGGGGTGGGCCGGTTGGCGGGCCGCTGAGTCGCCTGGGCAGCCCGTCCGGCCAGCACCGCCTTGCGGACGGTCTGCATCGCCGCCGCCTCGATCTGGCCGATGCGCTGGCGCGACAGGTTGAAGCGCCGGCTGAGTTCGTCGGCGGTCACCGGTTCATCCAGCAGGCGGCGCGCGATCAGGATCAGACGGTCGCGTTCGGTCAGCTTCTCCAGCCCCAGCGCGATCAGGCGCTTGTGCTGGATGCGCTCCTCCGTCTCCGCAAGCGCCGTCTCCTGGTCGGCGCGGTCGTCGGCCAGCAGGTCCTGCCACTCCATCCCGCTTTCCTCGCCCACCGTGGCGTTCAGCGAGCGGTCGGCGGTGAGGCGGCGGTTCATCTCCACCACGTCGCGTTCCGGCAGGTCGAGCTCGGTGGCGATGGCGGTCGCCGCCTCGGGCGACAGGTCGCCGCTGTCCAGCTCCTTCAGCTTGGCCTTCAGGTGGCGCAGGCCGAAGAACAGGGTGCGGTGCGCGGTGGTGGTGCCGATCTTCACCAGCGACCAGTTCTGCAGGACATGGTCCTGGATCGCCGCGCGGATCCACCAGTGCGCATAGGTGGAGAAGCGGAAGCCCTTGTCGGGATCGAACTTCCGCGCGGCGCGCATCAGCCCGATGTTGCCCTCCGCCACCAGATCGGCCAGCGGCAGCCCATAGCGCCGGAATCGCTTGGCGACGCCGACGACCAGACGCAGGTGTCCGCCGATCAGCCGGTCCAGCGCCTCGGCATCGTCATGGTCGCGCCAGCGGCGGGCAAGCTCCCGCTCCTCCTCGGCGGTGAGGATCTCGTAGCGGCGCATGTCTTTGAGGAAGAGGGTCAGCGGTTCGGCCGACCGGGTTTCGGGAAGCGGTTGATTCCTGTTCGGCATGGAAAACTCCCTGCCCCGACCGCCCATCGCTCTGCAAGGCCGCCGCCCGCCCTCCCGGTCAGCCGCAGACCGGGCAGGGTACGGGTCGGTCGGCGTCTGGCCCGGAGCCGGCCGCCGTCGCGCCGATGCGCGGGGGGAGCGTCGCACCAAGGACGCCAAATTCAAGGATGTCGGGGACCATGCTGATGTGGGATCTTATGCATGCCAATCAAGGTCCCCGCGGGTCAATCGTCGCCCATGCCCCCCTCCGTCGCCGGGCGCACGCGCGCCTCGGCCGGGCGGCGGCGCAGCCGTTCGGTCAGGCGCTGGAAGGCGACGAACAGCACCGGCACGAAGATGATGCCGATCACCGTCGCCGCCACCATGCCGCCGAACACGGTGGTGCCGATCGACCGCCGGCTGGCCGCTCCGGCGCCGGTGGCGACCAGCAGCGGGACCGTGCCCAGGATGAAGGCCAGCGCGGTCATCAGCACGGCGCGGAAGCGCTGGCGGGCGCCGGCCACCGCGGCATCGACGATGGACCGGCCGTCGGCCCGCTGCTCGCGCGCGAACTCGACGATCAGGATGGCGTTCTTCGCCGCCAGACCGACCAGCAGAACCAGCCCGATCTGCGCATAGATGTCGTTCGGGAGCCCGGCAACCCACAGCCCGGCGCCGGCCCCCAGCACGGCGACCGCCACCGACAGCAGCACCGCCAGCGGCACCAGCCAGTCCTCGTACTGCGCCACCAGGAACAGGTAGCCGAACAGCAGGGCCAGCCCGAACACCATCAGGCCCTGGTTGCCGACCTGGCTCTCCTGATAGGACAGGCCGGTCCATTCTGTGGCGTAGCCCTGCGGCAGGGTGTTCTGCGCCACCGCCTGCATCCCGGTCAGCGCCTGCCCGGTGCTGATCCCGGCCGCCGGCTGGCCGTTGACCGAGGCGGACATGTCCTGGTTGTAGCGGGTGATGCTGTCGGGAGCGAGGGTGGTGCGCACCGACACGAGGCTGCGCAGCGGGACCATGTCGCCGGTCTGGCTGCGGACATAGAGCTGGTCGATCTCCCTCACCTGATCGCGATAGCCGGCGGCGTCCTGCACCTTCACCTGAAAGACACGGCCGTACAGGTTGAAATCATTGACGTAGCTGGCGCCGAGATGCGCCTGCAACGTCGTGAAGATGTCGGCCGGCGAGACCCCCAGCAGCGAGGCGCGGGTGCGGTCCACGTCCAGATACAGGTGCGGCACCTCCGCACTGTAGGTGCTGAAAACCGCCTGCAGGTTCGGGTCCTGGTTGGCGGCCACCAGCAGGCCGCGCAGCACCGCACCCAGTTCCTGCGGGGTCTGGCCGCCGGTGGCGAGCACGCGCAGGTCGAAGCCGCCGGTGGCGCCCAGCCCGGGGATGGAGGGCGGGTTGAAGGCGGTCACCGTCGCCTGCGGCATCGCGCCGAAGCGCGGGCGCAAACTGCCGAGGAGGGCGTCGACGGTCTGGTCGCTCCCCCGCTCCTCCCAGGGCTTCAGCGCGACGATGACGAGACCGACGTTGGAGCCCTGGCCGCTGAGGATGCTGAAGCCGGAAATGGCGATGACGTCGGCGACGCCCGGCTCCTGCCTGATGGTTTCGCTGATGCTGTCCATCACGGTCTGGGTGCGGGTGACCGATGCGGCGCTGGGAAGCTGGACGTTGACGAAGAAATAGCCCTGGTCCTCCGCCGGCAGGAAGGCGGTGGGCAAGGCCCGCAGCAGGGCGAAGGCGCCGGCGGTGATCGCCACGAACAGCAGCAGCCCGACGATCAGCCGCCGCCCCAGCCCATGGACCAGCCGGCCATAGCCGTCGCGCACCCGGTCCAGCCCGCGGTTGAAGGCCGCCAGCGGCCGCCAGGGTGCCGTCGGCGGACGCAGCAGCAGACCGCACAGCGCCGGGCTGAGCGTGAGCGAATTGATGCCGGAGATGATGAAGGAAGCCGCGATGGTGACGGCGAACTGGCGGTAGAGCTGCCCTGTGATGCCCGGCAGGAAGGCCACCGGCACAAACACCGCCGCCAGAACCAGGGTTGAGGAGACGATGGCGCCGCTGACCTGCCCCATCGCCCTGCCCGCCGCCTCCCTTGCGGAAAGCTCGGGATGCTCCTCCATCACGCGGCGCACATTCTCCACCACGACGATGGCGTCGTCGACGACGAGGCCGATGGCGAGGATCAGCGCGAACAGCGTGATGGTGTTGGCGCTGTAGCCCATGACCAGCAGCACGGCGAAGACGCCGATGATCGACACCGGGATCGCCAGCGTCGGGATCAGCGTCGCCCGCCAGTCCTGCAGGAAGACGTAGATGACCACCACCACCAGCAGGAAGGTGATGCCCAGCGTCAGCACGATCTCCTCGATGGTGGCGTTGACGAAGTTGGTGGTGTTGAAGACGACCGCGTAGTCCAGCCCCTCGGGGAAGCGCTGCGACAGGCGCTGCAGTTCCGCCTGTACCGAGTTGGCGACGTCCAGCGCGTTGGCGCCCGGCGACTGGTAGACGACCAGCGTCGCCGCGGGTGCGCCGTTCAGCTTGGACGAGGAGGTGTAGGACTGCGCCCCCAGTTCGACCCGCGCCACGTCGCCGAGGCGGACGACGCCGCCATTCTCGTTGCTTCGGATGATGATATCGGCAAATTCCTGCGGGTCGTTCAGACGGCCGCGGGCGATGATGGTCAGCTGTTGCTGCTGGTCGCCGCCGATGGGCGGGGCGCCGATCTGGCCGGCGGGCGCCTGGACATTCTGATTCCGGATGGCGCCGATCACGTCCGACGCGGTGATGCCAAGCGCCGTCATGCGGTCCGGATTCATCCAGATGCGCATGCTGTAGTCCAGCGCGCCCAGCACCTGCGCGTCACCGACACCGGGGACGCGGGCAATGGAATCGCGCAGGTTCAGGCTGGCATAGTTGGAGATGAAGATCGGGTCGAATTTTCCGCCGGGCGAATAGACGTTCACCGCCATCAGCATGTTGGACGACTGCCGGCGCACGGTGACGCCCTGGCGCGTCACGTCCGACGGCAGGCTGGCTGTCGCCAGCGACATGCGGTTCTGCACGTTGACCGCGGCGATGTCGGGATCGGTGCCGGGGGCGAAGGTGATGGTCAGCGAATAGCTGCCGGTGTCGGTGCTGGTGGAGGACATGTAGAGCATGCCCTCCACGCCGTTCACCTGCGATTCGATGGGGGCGGCGACGCTGTCGGCCACCACCTGGGCATTGGCGCCGGGATATGTCGCCGACACCTGGACGGTGGGCGGGGTGATCGACGGATACTGCGCGACCGGGATTGCGGTCAGCGCCAGGAAGCCGGCGATCAGGGTGACGACCGCGATGACGATCGCCAGATTCGGGCGGCGGATGAAGAGCGCGGAGAACATCGCCTCACTCCTTCGCCGCACCGGAGCCGGAGCCGGCACCGTTCGCCGGAGCGGCACCGCTGCTGCCGGCCGCACCCGCGGGAGACGGGGAAGCGCCCGCCTGAGTGCGGTCTGCCATCTGCTCCGCCGGGGTGGGCTGCACGACCATGCCCGGACGCACCTTCTGCGCGCCGCCGACCACCACGGTCTCGCCGGCGGTCAGGCCCTTTTCCACCACCAGCGACTGGTCGACCTGCGCCCCGGTCTCCACCGGGCGGCGCTGCACCCTGTTCTGGTCGTCGAGCACCAGGACGTAGCTGCCCTGCTGGTCCTGCTGGATGGAGGCGACGGGCACCACCGGGCGCTGTACCGTCTGGTCGCGGCGGAGCTGCACGGTCACATACTGGCCCGGCAGGAGAAGGCGCTGCGGGTTGGCGAAGGTCGCGCGGATGCTGACGGTGCCGGTCTGCGGATCGACGCGGTTGTTGGCGAACTCGATCTGGCCCTGTTCGGCATACTCGCTGCCGTCGGGCAGGATCAGCGTCGGCACGTATTTCTCCGCCGCCTGGGCCGGCCGGCTCACGTCGAACCGCCGCTGGAAGGCCAGCATGTCGCGGTCGGCGACTGAGAAGACGACGCGGATGGGGTCGAGCTGCACCACCGTCGCCAGCACGCCGGTGGCCGGGTTGACGAGGTTGCCCTGGGTCACCGCCGTGGCGCCGATGCGGCCGTCCACCGGGCTGGCGATGCGGGTGTAGCCGAGATTGATCTCCGCCGTGCGGACCTGCGCCCGGTTCATCATCACGTCGGCCTGGGCGGCGTCGCGGTCGGCCAGCGCCTGATCCAGCTGCGCCTGCGAGACGTTGCCGCGCTGCCGCAACTCCTCGGCACGGTTGTAGGCGCGCTCCGCCTCGCGCAGCCTGGCCTCGGCACTGGCGAGCGAGGCCTCGGCGCTGTCCAACGCCGCCTGATAGGGCGCCGGCTCGATCACATAGAGCAGGTCGCCCTCATGGACCTCCTGCCCCTCCTGGAAGGCGACCTGCTCCACGGTGCCTTCGATCCGCGGCCTCGCGTCGAAGGAGCGGATGGCCTCGATCCGGCCGATGAACTCCGTCGCCGGGGCCACGTCGCGGTTCTGCACCGGCACGGTGGTCACCGCAGGCGGCGGCGCAGTCTGGCCGGCCCCCGGCTGACCCTGCCCCCTCGCGGTTCCGGCGGCGAACAACCCTGCGAGCACGGCCGCGCAGAGGGCGGGAAGGACGCGGGCGCGGCAGGGATGGGCGGCGGGCATCACAGTCTCCGGCAAGTTTTCCGACTGGCCCCTATCCGAGTGGATGTCCGATCGGCCATGCGCGAACAACATCCCAGCGGGCGTTCTGCTCCCTGCCTTTACGGTCAAACGGACTGAAACGTCGCTTTATCGGGAACATCCCGCCGCCCCGGTCATTGGACAGGACGGAGAGATCCCGGATTTCGCGAGGCCACGCCATGCCGACAGACGCCCTTCCCTTCGTCCCCTACTGCGGCGCGCCACCGGTGCCGGGTGACTTGTCGACGGCCTGGAACACCGATCCATGGCTGTTGGCCGCCTTCGTCCTGGCAGCGGCCGGGCTGGCGACGGTGACGCGCCGGACGCGGACGGCGGAAGGCGCTTCAGGGTACAGGCCCTGGTGCCTCGCCGCCGGCTGGCTGGTCCTGGGCATCGCCTTCGTCTCTCCGCTGTGCAACCTCACCTCCGCCCTGTTCTCCGCCCGCGTCGCCCAGCATCTGCTGACCGTGCAGGTCGCGGCCCCGCTGTTCGTGCTCGGCTGGCCGGCGGGAGCGGTGCGCTGGCCGGGCTGGCTTCGGACGGCCGTGAGGCCGCTGGAGCGGCCGGAGCTGGCCTGGGGCCTGTTCGGCATCACGCTGTGGGTCTGGCACCTGCCGGGGCCCTACATGGCGGCGCTGGCGAACAACGCCGTGCTGTGGTCGATGCACGGCACGCTGTTCGCCGGAGCGGTGGCGGCGTGGCGGAGCGTGCTGGCACCGGCCGGGAACGCCATACGCCTGCGCGGGCTGCTGGCGGCCTTCGGCACCTCGGTCCATCTGGCGATGCTGGCGGGCCTGCTGATCTTCGCCGGGACGCCGCTGTTCCCCTACCACCTGACCACCACCGCGGCCTGGGGCCTGTCGCCGCTGGCCGACCAGCAGCTCGGCGGGCTGATCATGGGGGTCGTCGGGTCGCTGGCCTATGTGGCGCTGGTGCTGGCCGGTGCGGCGCGCTGGCTGCGGCAGAACGCCGAAGATCGGGTTTGGGACGATCGCATCGAGGACGGCCGGATCTCCGGCGGAAAGGCCGGGTGAGGGCATGCGGCGCACCCTGACGACCCTCGCCCTGGCGGCGGTGGCGGCCGGCATCGGCGGACTGCTGTTCGCGTGGTCCGGCCTCTACAGCGTCGCGGCGACCAAGGAGCACTGGCCCCCCGTCGAGATGTTCTTCGAGATGGCGTTGCGCAGTTCGGTCGAGACGCATGCCGCCTTCGTCGAGGATCCGCCCGACCTGGACGACCCGGCGCTGATCCGCCGCGGCGCCGGCCATTACGAAAACGGCTGTGCACCCTGCCACGGTGCGCCCGACGCGACGCGCAACCCGATCTCCCGCCACATGATGCCGGAGCCGCCCTATCTGCCAAGCCAGCTGGCGGACTGGAAGCCGCAGGAGCTGTACTGGATCACCCTGAACGGCATCAAATATGCCGGCATGCCGGCCTGGCCGGCACAGCAGCGCGAGGACGAACCCTGGGCGGTTGCCGCCTTTCTCCTGCGGCTAAAAGGGATGAGCGCGGAAGAATACCGCAGCCTCGCTTTCGGCGGGACCCAGCCGGATGGACGTGCCCGCATCGCCGATCTGACCGGCCCCGTCAGCGGCCCGGAAACCGGCCGGCTGGGCGAGACCCTGCAGGACTGCGCCCGCTGCCACGGCCGGGACGGCAACGGCGGGGCCGACGGCGCCTTCCCGCGGCTCGCCGGGCAGTCGGCGGATTATCTGTACGAGACCTTGCGCGCCTATGCCCAGGGCAACCGGTTCAGCGGCATCATGCAGCCGGTCGCCGCCGGTCTGGACGAGGAGGCGATCCGTGGGCTGGCCGATCATTTCGCCGCGCAAAAGCCTGCAACGCCAAGCTTTGCAGCCGCGGAACCGGATCCGAGGCTGCTGGAGCTCGGCCAGCGGATCGCCGAGTCAGGCGATCCGGGACGAGGCGTCGCCGCCTGCTCCGGCTGTCACGAAAAGCCGGGCGACGGTCGCCATGCCCGCGACCCGCGCTATCCCACGCTGGACGGCCTGCATGCTTCCTACATCGCCGGGCAGCTGCGGCTGTGGCGCGACGGGGCGCGCGGCAACACGGCGCTGTCCCGAATCATGGAGGCCGCGGTCCGCCGAATGACCGACGAACAGATCGATGCAGCAGCCGAGTATTACTCCCGCCGCGCTCACGGTGACGCCATGGTGAAGGGCGATGACGGAAAATCCTGAGACGACGTCAGGGAACAAGAAGGCCCGCTGCTGATTGTTCATCACATGACCCAGCTGTCGCTTGCCGTGCGGCAGGACAGTACAGGCCGCACCGGGCGGCGGGTCGCCAACATCGAAGCGTAATCGAGAAGGATGGCAACCATGCGTGGGATTTCGAAGATCGTCATGACCGCGACGGCAGCCGGCGCCCTGTTCGCGCTCAGCGCCTGCGGCAGCACCGACACTTCGCGGACGGCAACCGGCGCGGGCAGCGGTGCCGTGGCCGGCGCCGTGGTCGGCGGACCGGTCGGTGCGGTGGTCGGTGGCGTCGGCGGCGCCGTCGCCGGCAACACCATGGACGAGAGCCTGAGCAAGAAGACCGACCGCGTGACCGACCGCGCGACCGCCGAGGTCCGGGAAGAGACGTCGGGCAGCGGTTCCGACCGGTCGTCGGCCCGCCGCACCGGCGGCATGTCCTCCAGCGGCCTCAGCAGCGAGCAGGTGCGCGAACTCCAGCAGGCGCTGAACGACCGCACCGATGGCCGCGACATCGCCGTGGACGGCATGTGGGGCACCAATACCCGCCGCGCCCTGATACAGTTCCAGCGCGAGAACGGCCTGCGCGCCACCGGCCGCGCCGACGAGCAGACCATGGCCGCGCTGAACCTGAGCGGCAACACCGGCACCAACAACACCGGCACCGCCGGCAGCACGAACACCACCGGCAACACCGGCTCCGGCTCGACCGGGAACGCCAACACGGGCACGGGCAACACCGGCACTGGTAACACCGGCACCATGCCGAGCGATACTCCGCAGAACCAGAACACCCCGCAGGACTCCATGGGCCAGACCGGCACCCAGCAGTAACCCGACTCTCCGAGTACCGCATCGCCGGTTTCGAGGCATCCGCGGCGGCCACTCCGGCCGCTGCATGTGCTTCGGAACCGGCGAAGTCGTTTTCGGGGGTTCGCCGTCACCCGCAGGCCGGCACCAGCAGCGCCGGCAGGCCGACCCACAGGATGGCGACCAGCGCCGCGCCCGCCCCGGCGACCACGAACCAGCGGGCGAAGCGGCGCGGGTCGGCGGAGGCGACATGGCCGGCCGGACCGCCCCCGCGCAGCGCCATCACCAGCAGCACCGCCACCCAGGCCAAGGCGAGGACCGTCGCTGCGGCGACCAGGGCCACCGAAAGCGGATAGCCGAACAGCATCGCCCCCTCCGGCGCCCGCGCGCAGACCGCGCCGTTGATGGCATAGACCAGGCCGAAATGCCCAGCCCAGATCAGGAAGGGCGCCAGCATCGCGCCGAAGGTAACGGGAAAGCTGCGGCCCGACATGACGCCCCCTCTCAGATCGCCAGACGGGGGAACAGGTGCAGGAGCAGCAGAGCGATCGATCCCTGCGCCGCGCTGTACCACCCCATCAGCATGGTGTTGTCGAAGGTCACCCGCCGCTCCGCATGCAGAAGCCCGGCGGCCGAGCGCGCCAGCGTGTAGGCCAGCATCAGCGTCATCACCGCCACATGGAAGGCCTGCCATGCCACCAGCATGTAGGCGATGGCACCATAGGCGCTGGCCGCACCGACGAGGCCGGTTCCGATCTGGGCGTTGGCGTCCAGCAGAATGCCGCCGACCATCGCCGCCCAGGCGACGATCAGGCCGATGCGGACGCGGCCGTGCCGGTTGTGGTCGACCGCCCTCCGCGCCCAGCCGATGGCCAGCGCCGACAGCCCCCACAGCGCCAGCCCGCCCGCCAGCCAGGGCAGTCCCGGCAGCCCGTCGCCACCCGCGGGCCAGACGTCGGGGCTGACCGTCCACAGGAACAGATAGGTGAAGATCAGGCAGGCGAAAGCGGTGCCGTCCACCAGCAGGAGGACCATCACGCCCCACCAGGAATGGTTCTTCGGCCCCTGGATGTAGACCGGCACGTGCCAGCCGCCGCCGACATCCTGCGGCGGGTGGTCGGCGCCGGTGTCGAGGCCCCAAAGCCACCAGATCACCATGGCGATGGCCAGCACCGCCGGTACCAGCGAGGGATAATACCACTGCACGGTCAGGCACATGAAATGCAGCGCGGTGAACAGCCCGGCCAGGAACGGCCCCCAATGCGGCCCCGGCAGCGGCATGAGGTATTGCGGCTTGGCCTCGATCGGGCTGGTGACGATGGTCTCGCGCCGGCCGGTCGGGGCGCCGGGCAGGAAATGGGCGCCCTCGCGCACCTCGCGCGGCAGGTCCGGCTGCTCCCACAGGGGATAGAGGCCGGTGACGTGAGGGATGCTGCGGGTGGAGTAGAGCTCGTTCGGCAGCCATTCCAGCGTCCCGGCGTTCCACGGGTTGTCGGGCGCCTTCTTCCCGCCGCCGAAGGCGCTGCGCGCCATGTCGACCAGCACCAGCAGCACGCCCAAGGCCAGCACGAAGGAACCGACCGTGGAGATCATGTTCAGCAGGTTCCAGCCGAGGTCGCCGGGATAGGTGTAGACCCGGCGGGGCATGCCCAAGAGGCCGCTGATGTGCATGGGGAAGAAGGCGACGTTGAAGCCGATGAACATCAGCCAGAAGGCCCAGCGCCCCAGCTTCTCCGACAGCAGCCGGCCGTTCAGCGTCGGCCACCAGTGGTACAGCCCGGCGAAGACCGGGAACACCATGCCGCCGATCAGCACGTAATGCAGGTGGGCGACGATGAAATAGCTGTCATGGGCCTGCCAGTCGAAGGGCACAACCGCCACCATCACCCCGGTCAGCCCGCCCAGCACGAAGATGAACAGGAAGCCGAACAGGAAATGGGTGGCGACCGTCCATTGCACCCGCCCCGCCCCCAGCGTGGCGATCCAGGCGAACACCTGGATGCCGCTGGGCACCGCCACCGCCATGCTGGCGGCGGAGAAGAAGCTGAGCGACAGCGACGGGATGCCGGTGGCGAACATGTGGTGGACCCACAGTCCGAAGCTGAAGAACCCGGTGCCGATCAGCGCCAACACCACCCAGTCGTGCCCCACCAGCGGCCGGCGGGCCAGCGTCGGCACCATCATCGACACCAGCCCGGCCGCCGGCAGGAAGATGATGTAGACCTCCGGATGGCCGAAGAACCAGAACAGATGCTGCCACAGCAGCGGGTCGCCGCCGCGCTCGGCGATGAAGAAGGGCCAGTGGAAGGCGCGCTCGATCTCCAGCAGGGCGGTGGCGACGATGACGGCGGGAAAGGCGAAGATGATCATCCCCGCCATGACCAGCATCGACCAGGCATAGATCGGCAGCTTGTCCAGCGTCATGCCCGGCGGACGGGTGCGCAGGATGCCGATCACGATCTCGATGGCCCCGGCGATGGCCGAAATCTCGATGAAGCCGATGCCGAGCAGCCAGAAATCGGTGTTGATGCCGGGCGAATGCTCGTAGCTGGTCAGCGGCGGATACATGAACCAGCCGCCGTCGGGCGCCGCGTCGAAGATCAGCGAGCAGAAGAAGAAGATGCCGCCGAAGAAATAGGCCCAGAAGGCGAAGGCCGACAACCGGGGAAACGGCAGGTCGCGCGCCGACAGCATGGAGGGAAGCAGAAAGACGCCGATGGCCTCGACGATCGGCACGGCGAACAGGAACATCATCCCGGTGCCGTGCACCGTGAAGAACTGGTTGTAGGTGCCATGGTCGAGCAGGTCGTTCCCCGGCACGGCCAGCTGCAACCGCATCGCCAGCGCCAGCATCCCGGCGATCAGGAAGAACAGCAGCGCCGTGCCGATATACCAGACGCCGACCTGGCTGTTGTTCACCGCCGTCAGGCGCGCGATGCCCGGCGGCAGCCGCCAGACGCGGCGAAGCGCGTCCTCCTCCCCCGGCGGACGGGGAACCGGGCTGGGAGTCGTCCGGCCGCCGGGGAACTCGTCGCGGGGCTCGTCGGTGCGCAGCGTCATTTCAGGCTCTCCAGCCAGGCGGCCATGGCATGCAGGGTCTCGCCGTCGGTCACGTCGAAGGACGGCATGCGGTTCTCGGGCTTGATGTGCTGGGCGCCGGCGATCCAGGCGGCGATGGTCTCCACCCGCGTCGGCAGCGTGCCGGCGGCAAGCGAGGTACGTGCGCCGATGCGGCTGAGGTCCGGACCGACCAGCCCGTCCGCCACCGTGCCGCGCACCGCGTGGCAGGATTGGCAGCCGAGCGCGAAGAAGGCATCGCGGCCGCGCGCCAGTTCCGGCGTCGGCGGTTCCGGCACCGGGCGGCGCTGCGCCGCCATCCAGGCGTCGAACTCGTCCGCCGGCAGCACCCGGACGTCGAAGGCCATCAGGGCATGCTGCGCCCCGCAATATTCGGCGCATTGGCCGCGGTAGAGCCCCGGCCGCTGCGCCACCAGCGGCAGGCGGTTCACATGGCCGGGGATCATGTCGATCTTGCCGGCGAGGCTGGGCACCCAGAAGCTGTGGATGACGTCGGCGCTGGCGACCCGCAGCTCCACCGGCCGGCCGGCCGGCAGCACGATCTCGTTGGCGCCGCGCAACGGCTCCTGCCCCGGCACGAGATAGCGGACGTCCCACCACCACATCAGCCCGGTGACCTCCACCACGAAGGCAGGCTCCGGCGCCAGCGTCGCCAGTCGGCGGGCCAAGGCGAATTCATGCAGCTGGAGCGCGGTCAGCGTGACCACCGGGAACAGGATGCCGCCGCCGATCACCCAGGCGCGGCGGCCGGGAAAGCGCTCCGGCCGGACGAAGGCGGCATAGAGCGCCAGCGCCATCACCACCAGGAAGATCACGGCCCCGCCGATGAACAGGATCCAGCTGGTGACCAGGATCTCCTGCGCGCTGACCCCGGCCGCATCCAGCGCCGACTGCCGCCCCTCGCACCCGGCAAGCGCCAGAACCGCCGCCGGCAGGACCGGCCGCAGAGGATTTCGCGCTGTTCGCCGGCTCGGCCCGTCCATGCCACCTCCTCCCCCATTCTTCGAAAACAGCGCCTTGCTTTCGTGGTCGGCAAAAGCCCCTCTCCCCCCGCGGGAGAGGGGTTGGGGTGAGGGGGCGCGAACCCGATTTCCGCCGACCTGCCGGCCGGCCGCACCCCTCATCCCAACCCGCGGGTCGGCAAAACGCCGTTGGCGTTTGGCCGATCCCGCCCCGCAAGGGGAGAAGGGCATTCGACACGGAACATCGCCGCTCCGAACCGAAATGCGATTAGCCCCGCGCCCCATGGTCCCACCAGGGTCAACACAGCAGAGGCTCAGCGGTTTCCTCGGCACCCTCATCTTCCTTCGGAGAGCGCGGAAACCTATGCGTGGCCTTGAGTGTTGACCCTGGGAAGCGGGCTGCGACGACCGCGCGGCCGGGTTGGGGAGACGATGCATGACCGCCGATACCGGCCGGCCCGCCTACGAGGACAACCGGTCCTTTCTGGTGGGGTTGGCGCGCGCCTTCGCCGGGGCGCTGATCTTCTCGCTGCCGATGCTGATGACGATGGAAATGTGGTGGATCGGCTTCACCATGACGCCCTGGCGGCTGGTGCTGCTGCTGGTCCTGCTGATCCCGCTGCTGGTCGGCCTGTCGGTGGTCAGCGGCTTCAAGACCAACGCCAGCCTGCGCGACGACATCGCCGACGCCTTCGTCGCCATCGCGGTGGCGGTGGTGATGTCGGCGGTCATCCTCGGCATCTTCAAGGTGCTGTCCTTCGACATGCCCGCGCGCGAGGTGATCGGCAAGATCGCGCTGCAGAGCTTCCCCGCCGCCATCGGCGCCATGCTGGCCCGCGACCAGCTGGGCGAGAAGTCGGCCGAGAGCATGCAGCGCCAGGACTCCATGACCTACGGGCAGGAGCTGTTCCTGATGGCGGTCGGCGCGCTTTTCCTCGGCCTCAACGTCGCTCCGACGGAGGAGATGGTCCTGCTGTCCTACATGATGGATCCGTGGCGGGAGATCGCGCTTCTGCTGCTGTCGCTCGTGCTGATGCACGCCTTCGTCTATGCGGTGGAACTGCCCGGCGGGTCGAAGCCGCCCGGCGGCGTGGGATTCTGGAGCCTGTTCCTGCGCTTCACCGTCGTCGGCTACGTCATCGTGCTGGCGATCTGCCTCTATCTGCTGTGGACCTTCGGCCGGACCGACGGCACGGGGCTGGCCGAGATCATCAGCGCCACCGTCGTCCTGGGCTTCCCCTGCGCCATCGGCGCGGCCGCCGCCCGCCTGATCCTGTGACCGGAAGGGAGGCAACCCCATGACCACGCAAGACGCACAGCCATCCCCGCACATGGACGGCGCTGCGAAGCTCCGGGACGGCAGCGAGCGGGCATCGCCAACCTCCCCCCTGGAATGGGTGGCGGCGGGGATCGGCGCCCTGCTGATCGCCGCGATGATCGCCTACATGGTGCAGTACGGCCTGCGCGAGCGCGGCGAGGTGCCCGGCCGGATCGACATCGCCGTGGTGGAGACCCAGGCCGGCGGCCATGGCCATACCGTTCGCTTCCAGATCCGCAACCGCACCACCGCCACCGCCGCCACCCTGCGCGTGCGCGGAGAGCTGCGGTCCGGCGACCGCGTCGTCGAGGCGGCGGAGGCGGAGTTCGACTATCTCCCGCCCTACTCCGAACGCTTCGGCGGCCTGATCTTCCAGCAGGACCCCGCTCGCTTCGAGCTGCGCATCGCCCCCACCGGCTACAGCGAACCGTAGCAAGCGCCGCTCCACCCAGCCATGTCCCTCCGGATGATCGACAGCGGCGCGCGTCATGGTTAAATAGCGCCTCTTCAACCAGCCGCACCGCCCGAGTTCGGGCGTGGTGCCGACGCAGGGCGGGACAGGACGGCCATGGACAAGCTTCACGCGATGCGCGTCTTCGTTCGGGTTGTGGAGGTCAACAGCTTCACCAAGGCGGCCGACACGCTGGGGCTGCCGCGGGCCTCCGTCACCACCACCATCCAGAATCTGGAGGCGTCGCTGGGCGTCCGGCTTCTGCAGCGGACCACGCGCAAGCTGAACCTGACGCTCGACGGCGCCGCCTATCTGGAGGGCGCCACCCGCATCCTGCAGGAGTTGGAGGAGGTCGAATCCTCCTTCACCAGCGCGCGCAAGACGCCGCGCGGCCGGCTGCGCGTGGACATGCCGGGCTCCATCGGCCGGCTGGTCATCATCCCGGCGATCCACGAATTCCACAGCGCCTATCCCGACATCGAACTGATGCTGGGGCTCAGCGACCGGCCCATCGACCTGATCCAGGAGGGGGTGGACTGCGTCCTGCGCGTCGGCGAGCTTCAGGATTCCAGCCTGATCGCCCGGCGGGTCGGCGCCTTCCGCTCGGTGACCTGCGCCAGCCCGTCCTACCTCGCCGCCCACGGCACGCCGAAGACGCTGGAGGAACTGCAAAGCCACGTCGCCGTCAAATACTTCACCCGCACCGGCAAGGTCCATGAGCCGAGTTTCGAGCGCGACGGGGTGGAACGCGAGGTGAAGATGGCCGGCACTGTCTCGGTGAACGATGCCGATGCCTACGTCACCTGCGGGGTGGAAGGGCTGGGCATCATCCAGCCCGCCCGCTTCATGGCCCTGCCCCACCTAAGCAGCGGCGCGCTGGTGGAAATCCTGCCGGATTGGCGCCCGGCCCTGATGCCGATCTCCGCGCTCTACCCGCAGAACCGCCATCTGTCGCCCAAGGTGCGGGTCTTCGTCGACTGGGTGGCGGAGATCTTCGAGCGCTGCCCGCTGATGCAGGGAGAGGATCTGCCGGCCGACGCCTGCCGCGGCGAGGCCCACCGGCCCAAAATGCCGGAGAAGGCACAGAAGCTGCCGGTCGCCGTCGATTCCGTCGCCATGGACCAGGAGGGCGCCTGCCTCTGCGTCGTGTAAGCCGGCCCCAACCCGTTTTTTTCATGTCACTTCAAACCCCTTTCCCCATGCGTTAAGATGTTTGCGCATGGTGTGGCAAGGGGGATGAGATGGACGTTGTTGGTGGCGCGCCGTCGGATGCGCGGCATCTGGACATCGACGAGCGTCTGAGGAGCGCGCCTCTTCTGAATGGCTTCTCGGACGAAAATATCCGGCAGCTGGCCGCGATCATGGACGGCCCCCGCAAGATTCCCGAGGGCCAGCTTCTGTTCGAGGAGGGCGATCCCGGCGACGCGCTCTTCTTCATCCTCTCCGGCAGCTTCGAGGTGCTGAAGCGCGAGGAGGGCAGCGACGTCCGCCATCGCCTCGCCCTGCTGACGGCGGGCCAGTCCATCGGCGAGGTGTCCCTGCTCGACAGCGGCCCGCGTTCCGGCGCCGTCCGCGCCGCCGAGGACAGCGAGGTCATCGCCCTCCCGCTCGCGCGCCTGCAGGAGCATCCCGACCGCCAGCTCGGCGTCGACGGCCGTCTCAAGATCAATCTGGCCTATGAGCTGGCCGCGCGCCTGCGCCGCACCAACGAGGTGACGGTCCAGACCCTGCGCCGCCAGTTGCACGAGGCCGAGAACCGCGTGGAGATGAGCAAATTCATCTTCCGCCTGCTGGTCGGCCTCTGCTTCTACATGTTCGCCTTGGGCGTCACCACGGCGCTCAGCAAGGTGGTTCCCGACACCTCCCTCATCAGCCTGCCAATCCTGACCGCCTTCGCCTTCGGCGTGTACCGCACCGTCAAGACCAGCCCCTGGCCGCCCAGCGCCTATGGTTTCACCCTGAAGAACTGGCGGCGCAACGCGCTGGAAGGCGTGGTGCTGTCCATCCCCATCGCCCTGCTGATCGTCGCGCTGAAATGGATCGGCGTGACGATGATCCCATCCCTGCAGGGGCAGCCGGTGTTCGATCTCGCCCGCTCCACCGGCCTGTCGCTCGGCGAAATCCTGATGTACGGCAGCGCCTATTGCGCCTTCACGCCGATCCAGGAGACCATCGCCCGCGGCACCCAGGCATCCTTCCAGCTTTTCCTGACCAGCAAATACAAGACGGTGGAGGCCATCGTCCTGTCGAACATGCTGTTCAGCGCCACCCACCTGCATGTGTCCATCGCGCTCGCGCTCGCGGTGTTCCCCATCGGCCTCTATTGGGGCTGGATCTTCGCCCGCCAAGGTTCGCTGGTCGGCAGCAGCGTCTCCCATGCCATCCTCGGCGTCTTCGGACTGCTGATCGTCGGCATCCCCATCTACTGAGTCCGAAACCAGCCGGCCAGGGCGGACAGCCACGGGTCGGCCTCCTCCGCCCCCTCCCCCGCCGCAATGCTGCGGGCGAGACGGGAGAGCGGGCGGTCGCTTGGGACCGCGTTCGACACCGCCTGCAGGATCGCCGCGCGGGGCAGGCCGAGCCCTTGCGTGGCGGCGATCCGCCTTGCCGCCTCTTCGGACTCCGGGCGCGGTTCGTTGGGACGTTCGGTGGCCAGCGCGGGGCCGGTCCCGTTGATCGCGTCCAGGACGGCCCTCTTGCGCTCCGCCAGGGGCAGGCTCGCCAGGTCTTCCGGCCACAGCGGGGCGCCGATATGGATGTCCTGACGGGCGAAGCCCAGCGGGAAATCCAGCCGCTCCGGCGCGGGATCCACCGGCAGGGCACCGGCGAAGTGGACCGGCACGATGGGAACCTCCAGCTTCGCCGCCAGATCCAGGAACACCCCGGACAGCCGGGACACCGGCGTCCGGCAGGACAGCGACCGCGTGCCCTCCGCATGCACCATGATCGACATGCTTTGGTGCTTCACCGCCTCGCGCGCCTGCTCCATCAGCCCCAGCATGGCCGCCGGGTCCTCGCGGTCGAACAGCAGCATCATCTGCGGCAGGCGCGCCCCCGGAGCACTGCCGGACAGAGCCAGCAGGCTGCCCAGCCACGTATTGCGATGCTCCGCCTTGGCGACGGTCAGGATCGGCCGGCCGGTCAGGGCAGCAGCCACCAGCGTGAAGGTCAGCGATTCCACCGCAACCTGATGGTTGCCGAGGAACAGCGCGCCGCGCTCGCGGATGGGGGCGAGTTGCTCCGGCTCCGCCACGCGCACCTGACCGACGAATTCGCCGGCCAGTGCGGCAAACAAATCCTCGACCGGCCAGTCGGCGGCCCCCAGTCGGGAGCGCCAGAAGGTCTTGAGCGGCGCGATGTCGGGACCGGCTGACAGCTCCCCACTTACCACCCAGTCGGAACCGTCGCGCGTGACCGACAACGGCACCGGGTTGAGCGGCGCACCGGGACAGCGGGCGACATCGCCCTCGACCGTCACCGCCCCCGGATGGACGCCGAACTGCGCCGCGGCATGCTCCTTCGCCGCAATGGCGCGGGCCATGTCGGATGGGTTCCCCGCCACGCCATAAAGGCTCTCCAGCGTTCCCGGCAGCCAGTTGCTTGCCGCCACCTCGCGGGCGCTCAGCCGGCTGGCGCCGTTGTCCGCCCGCGACAGGCGCACGCCGGGTGCCGCCTTGCGGTCGCGCAGGAAGGCCTGCCGCGCCAGGGCGGGAGCCTTCCCGAGAGCCCCCTTGGGGAACAGCACGTCGGCAAGCTCCATCTCGGCCCAGACCCGGCCATCGGCAATCCACTGCAACCGCGACCGGGCGCGCCCCTGCGGGTCCAGGGGAAGGGCACGCACCTCGATGCGGACCATGCCGTCGCGCGGAGTCGGGCCGAAGAAGCTCAGCCGCTCGATGGTGCTGGGATAGGCAAGCATCCCCGCCGCCCTGTTCCCCCACCAGAGTTCGGGGGCATGGCGCGGCGTGGCATGGAGACCGGCATCGAGCAGCGCCGGCCCGATCGGCCCCGGCACCCGCGCCGCCTTGACCGCGTCCAGATCGGCGGACGCGCCGCGGGAGCCGACCTGCAAGCCGCTCAGGATCTGGAAGGCCGGGCCGTGGAACAGCTCCGCCGCGGCATAGGGGCATGGCGAGGGCCGGGCGTCCTCCAGGGGGGCGAAGGGCTGCGGCGGGACCGGCCATGCGTCCGCCCGGATCACCCGGCCGGTCGCCAGGATGCCACCCTCGTCCCGCAGGGTGACGCGCCCATCGGGCTCCACCTCCGGAACCAGCGTCACCGGCACCGTCGCCCAGCGCTGAACCCTGACATCCTCCAGGGCGACGACGCATGCCCCATGAGCTGCCGCCGCCATGATGTCGGCAAGACAGGTCAGCGGAACCGCGGCTGCGGTATGGGTGGGACGATGGTCGCCCAGCCAGGGGGCGCTGTCCAAGTCCAGCCGGACGCCGCCGCCATTACCACCCTCACCGGACACCAGACGCGCCGCCAGCCCGTCCACCTCGTAGATGCGCAAATCGTCGGCCCACAGGCTGCCGCGGGCGACGGCCAGGATGCCGCGCTCGTCGCGCTCGATCCGCAGAATCTCGATTTCGGTGGTGACGGTCCGGTTGGTGGGAACCACCTGACCGCGATACTTCCAGCGAAGCGCTACGTCCAGGGCGGCCCCTTCGAAGCGCGGCGCCGGCAGCTCGGTGTCCAGCCCGGCCAGGACCATGGCGCGCTCCAGCAACTGCAGCAGCGCCTCGACCCCCAGCGAGCCCGGCTGAACCGGGTCCTGGAAGAAATGGGCCTTGAAATACCAGGATTCCGGATCGACCAGCTGCCGGCCGCGGATCAGCCCCAGCCCGCCGGCCCCGCCCTGCGGCCACCAGCCGGTGACCTCGTCCACCATGCTCAGCATGCCGTCCGCCAGCTTCGCGCCGCGCGGCTCCACGACGGGCGTGGCGGGAGGAATCCCCCGCGCATCATCGGCCGGCAGGGGCGGCAGGCCGTTCTGCTTCGCCAGCGCGGCGGACGCGAAGAAGCCGAAAGACGTCTCCAACTCCATCAGCGGCCGGTCATCGACCCAGGCCCGGACCTTGAAGGCGATCAGGGTGATGCCGCCGGCGCGGGAGAAGCGGGTCAGCGTCGCCTCGGTGCGGATGCGGGCGTCGGCGGGCGTCACCTCGGACATCACGCGGGCGGCGTCGCCGTCCAGGTTGCGGATCGCCAAATCCTCGGTGGAGGCGAGCGCGAAACCCATATAGGAGGCCAGCCAGCCGCAGGGCTGCAGCAGCACCTCCATCAGCACGCAGAACGGCATGACCGGCGCGGCGTTCCGGGCGAAATACCACGCCTCCGGCTCCACCTCGTAATCGACGAGGAGCGTGCCGCCGACGGTCGGCTCCCCGGCCGGACAGTTCACCGAGACCACGCTGGTCATGAAGTGATAGGGCAGCCCCGGCAGGCGCGGCACCCGCCCGGCGTCGAAGCGGGCATACATGCTGCCGAAGGCCAGCGACGGCGCCCCCCAGGCGCAGGCCAGCAGCGCCTCGTAATCGCCGCGCACATCGCCGCGGGTGCCGACGATGCGCAGCGCCTCCGCCAGCGCCGGAAGGGCATGGCGCCCGTGGCCCAGCGGCCAGTCGGGCACCATCCGCACGGCGAAGGCGCGGCAGTGGAAGACCTTGAAGCCGTCGGCACTGCACAGCAGGGCGGCGCGGACGATGGGCGTCGGGCCGTCCTCGATCTCCTCGACGAACACCTCATAGACCAGATGATGGCTGGCGTCCGGGATCACCTGCCCGCGGCAGACGAAGCGGGCGGGCTCGTCCGGCACCGGCTCGAACCTCCAGGAATCGCGCCCGATGGTGAAGCCGCCGGCCGCCATGAAGGTCGCCACCGCCTGCACCGCCCCTTCGGCCATGAGCGTGCCGGGCATGCAGGGGTCGTTCTTGAAATGGCCGGCATAGAACCAGGCGTCGGCCGGGACATGGCTTTCCGCGCGCAGATATCCCCGGCCCCAGGGGCCGCCCTGCGGTTCGAAGACGCTCACGCTGTCGATCAGGCGCATGCGCCCCTGCGGGATCGCCGGCGTGCGCTGGTGGCTGCCGGCCAGTTCGAACCCCGCGCCGAAACAGGCGAAGGCCCGGCCGGCGGTCCAGAGGTCGAGCTGCTCTGCGGTGAAGGCGCGATGGCGCGACGGACAGGGCAGCGGGTCAAGGCGCGCGCCGTCCTTGGGCCGGTCCTCCTCGGCGCTCCACAGCACGCCGCCGGAGTTGGCAAGCTCATGGTCGGTGAAGAAGCCGGCCTGCCCGTTGCGGACCGACAGCACCAGCCGGTCGCCGATGCGGCAGTCGTAATGGAAGAAGAACAGCCCGACCTCGCCCATGCGGGCATGGCCGTCGATGTGGATGTCGTAGCGCAGGGTATCGCCAACTTTGGGCAGGCCACCCTCGTGGTAGGTCATCTCGCAACCGAGCAGGCGGTAGACGCGCTCCCCCCTGTTGCGGAAGTCGGCGCCCAGCCAGGAGACCAGCAGCAGGTCGGCCTGCCCGGATTCGATGGCGAGCCCCACCGGCATGCGGTCGTTGTGCAGATACCAGCTGTCGGGCGTGACGTCCGTCTCGGTTACGATGGAGCCCAGCCCCATGCTGCCCGGCTCGCCGGTGATGGAGACGACGCGGTCCACCAGCAGCAGCGGCGGCTCCGGCATGCGGACCTGACGCGCGTAACCGTCCTGCCGCGCGAACAGCGGGCCGAAGATGTCGGATACCTTGCCCGACGCCAGGATTTCCAGCTGGGCGCGGTTCCAGAGCGGACGGTCCGGATGGGACAATCCCTTCTCCCCCCCGGGGAGAGGGAGGGCAGGCAGGAGAGGGAGAGCGCCCGGCGTCGGCACGCCGAAGCCTTGCAGATAGGTCCGGTGCAGCTCCGAAGCGGTCGTCAGGTAGCCGGTGTGAAGCTCCGCCGTGCGGGCGAGGATACGGGCAATTGGGCTGTCGGCCACCGGGGTAGCAAGGACCACTTCCGGTTCCGGCACCACCACCGGCTCCGGCGCTTCGTCAAGGGGGCGGCGGGCCGCCAGATCCGGCGGCGGCAGGTCGGCGACCGGCGGCAGGGGCGGTGCGGGGGGCATCGGCTGTCCGAGAACGACCGCGACGGGTGCCGCATGGGCGGCGAAGGTCAAGGGCTGGGCCGGCGGTGCTGCGGTCCGGCGCTCCAGGCGGCGGGCGACTTCGGCCATAGCGGGTTCCTGCCCGGCGGCGAACAGCTCGGCCGCAACATGGGCCAGCTGTTCCAGCGGCGCACGGCCGGGATGGTCCAGGCTGACCGCCAGATGCTCGCGGCCGGCCAGCGTGGCGGCGATGGAGCGGGTCAGGGCGTTGCGCGGACCATGCTCGACGAAGATGCGCAGCCCGTCATCATGGGCGCGGCGGATCGTACGGGGGAAGTCCACCCGTTCCAGCGCCTGACGGGTCAGCGCCTCGGCGCACAGCTCCATCGACGGCCGGTAGGCTTCGCCGAAGGCGTTGGCATAGACGGCGATGCCCTCGGGCGGCGTGGTTATCCGGCTGTGGATCCGGCGCCAGACCGGCCCGCAGGGCTCCATCTCCGCGCAATGCACCACCATGTCCTGGCCCAGCGGCAGGGCACGGCTTCCACCGATGCGGGCGATCGCCTGACGGCAGGACTCGGCATCGCCGCCGATCACGCAGTCCTGCGGCGCATTGATGATGGTGATGGAGACGCGGGGCAGGCCCTCCAGCGCCGCCTCCACCTCCCCGACGGGGGCCAGCAGGCGCCAGTTGCGCCAGTCGGCGGCATGCGCCTGCCCCCAGGATTGCGCGGCCGCAAGGCAGTCGCCGGTCAGGTGGCGGCCATAGATGCCCGACGCGTCGATCTCCGCGAACATGGCGCCCATGTCCGACCATACCCCCGCGGCGAACAGCGCATTTGTCTCGCCGGAGGACAGCCCCATCACCGCATCGGGCCGCAGGCCGAGCACGCCGCGGCTGACCTCCGCATGGGTCTGGCAGATCAGGGCGCATGTCTGCAGCTGCGCCATGGCGTCGAGCGGCTCGGCCGATCCGTAGAGCCGATCCGCCGCATGGGCGAGGATGGGGAAGCGCGCCGTCACGCTCCGCCCGACATCGGGCATCGACAGGAAAAGCTCGCGCCCCATCCCCTCATAGGCCGCCGCAGCCCCGGTGAAGATCAGGGCCAGCCCGCCACCGAGCGGCCGCTCGCCGAAATGGATGCCGTCGGCGGCGGCCTCGCGTCCCTCGGCGAGGGCAAGCGCACGCGACAGGGTTTCGGCCTCCTTGCCGGCCGGACAGGCGAAGGCCAGCCGCACCGGCCCCTGCCCACCATCCTCGCCGCACCGGATGCGCGCGCACAGCTCCGCCCGGCTGCCGGCGGCGAACCAGCGCAGGCGCGTGGCCGGCGGCGGCAGGGCCGGCTCGGCGATGCTTCCGCTATCGACCAGAAGGCCATCGGCCGCCTCGCCCAGCGCCTCGACGCGCACGCGGGCGCGCAGGCGTCCGGAATCCAGCCAGGGTTGGGCGGCGCCGTCTCCCGGCTTCATCCGCCCGCGGCAGGCGACAATGGCGGCGGCCACATGCAGCAGGCCGGATGCCGCATGCGCATGGCCGAAGCGGCGGGTGACGGGGCTCGCACCTTGCGGCCCGGCGATGGTGAACTCACCCTGCGCGGCGGACGACAGGTCGAGAATGGCGTAGATCGGCTCGCCAGCGGCCTCGGCGCACTCCACCCGGCGCAGCACCAGGACGACGGCAGCGTCGCCGGGCGTGTCGAGGTCGGGGCGCAGGGCGGCCAGCGCGCTGCGGTGAACCGGCTCGCAGGACAGGTCGACCGCGCCGACGACCGCCGCGTCCAGCTCGCCCGTCACCAGGGCGCGGGCAGCGATGCGCAGGCCGGCAAGCCCGGACAGCTCCTCCGCCGACACCGAATAGCTGGGGCCGCGCCAGTCGAACTGGGCATTGAAGCGGTTGGCGACGATGTTGGGCATGGTGCCGATGACGCCCGCCGCGTTCAGCGGGGGGCCGAGATCGACACTGGCGTCGGGACCGCAGAGGTCGGCGAGCCGCACCCCCAGGCCGCGCCGCGCAACCTCGGCGTCGCAGCCCATACCCATCAGAACGCCGGTGGTCGTCGCCGGCAGGGCCGGGGCATCGGCGACGGCGCGGGCCACCGCCTTCATCGCCAGAAGCTGCTGCGGCAGGGCATGCTGCAGGTCGGCGGGCGGAAAGCGGGTGGCGGCAAGGTCCAGCGCGATGCTGTCCAGGGCGCGCGGGGCGTCTCCCGAAGCAGGTGCGGCGGCTAGCGCCGCGGCGAAGTCATCGGCGGCGGTGACGACGGAAAGGCCGACGACGGCCACGCGCAAGGGCGGCGGGGCAACGGCGACCGGGACGGAGACGGCGGCGGGCCGCCACTCCTCCAGCAGCAGATGCGCGTTGTTGCCGCCGAAGCCGAAGGCGCTGATGCCGGCGCGGCGCGGCCCCTCCGCCTCCCACGGCTCCGCCCGGTGGAGCAGGCGGAAGGGCGAGGGGCCGATGACGTCCAGCGGTGCCGCATCGGCATGGAGCGTGGGCGGACGGATGCCGGCGGCCATCGCCTGGATCACCTTGACCATGCCGGCCAGACCGGCGGCGGCGATAAGGTGGCCCAGGTTGGACTTCAACGACCCGATGGGCACATCCCGCAGCCCGGCGAAGACGCGGCCCATGCTGGCGATCTCGGTGGCGTCACCCAGCGCCGTCCCGGTGGCGTGACATTCCACCAGCGACACCGAGTCCGGCCCGAAACCCGCCTGGGCATAGGCGGCGGCCATGGCGCGTTCCTGCCCCCCGGCGTCGGGAACGAGAAAGCCGCGGCTGCGCCCGTCGTTGGACAGGCCGACGCCGAGGATGACGCCGAGGATGCGGTTGCCGTCGCGCACCGCGTCGTCCAGCCGCTTCAGCACCGCGCAGGCCGCCCCTTCGGCGGGGATCAGCCCGTCGGCCTCGCGGTGGAACGGCCGGCTGCGGCCCGTGGGGCTGAGCGCGTTCAGCGCGGTGAAGCCCATATGGAGGAACAGGTCGTCGCCACGGTTGACGCCCGCCGCGATCATCAGGTCGGCGTGACCGTCATGGAGCTGGTCGCAGGCCAGCTTGACGGCGTAGAGCGAGGACGCGCAGGCGGCATCCAGGCAGAAGGCCGGCCCCCGCAGGCCAAGGGCACGGGCGGCCAGCTGCGCCGGCAGGCCCGAGGAAAATCGGTTTGCCGGCTTCGGTCTCTCCCGGTCGAGCCAGATCGCCTCGGCATAGGCGCTGAGGCTGGCGGTCGGGTAGGACAGGTTGCCGGCAATCAGGCCGCAGCGCCCGCGCGGGGCGATGTCCAGCCCGGCCTCGCGCAGCGCCTCGCGCCCGCAGTGGACCAGCCAGAGCACCAGCGGATCGAGCCCGGCCAACTCATCCGCCGGACAGGCGAAGCCACCGGGATCGAAGACGGCGTCGAAGCCCTGCACATAGCCGCCCCGGTCGGTCACCGAGCGTTCGGGCGCCTGGGGCGACAGCGCCTTTGCGGTATCGACGCGCCAGACGCCCGGTGGCACCGGTCGCAGCAAATCCCGCCCCTCGACGACGGCTTGCCAAAGCTCCGCCGGCCCGAGGGCGCCCGGCAGCACGCAGCCATGGCCGACGATGGCGATGGGCGGGAACCGGCTCATGCCTGACGCCCGATGCAGGAGACGACCGCATCGCCGGCCGGCGGCTGGGCCAGTTCGCGCAGCATGAAGTCGGCGCCGTCCGCAGGCGCGATCAGCTCGACCGACATGCGGCGGAAATGCTGCTTCAGCGCCGGTCCGACCATGCCGCCGTCCCACGGACCCCAGGCGATGGCCTTGACCGTGCAGTTCGGCCGGCGCGCCGCCTCCGCCCGCGCCACGGCGTTCAGAACGCCGTTGGCCATGGCGTAGTCGCACTGCCCGGCATTGCCGTGCAGCGACGCGATGGAGGAGAACAGGCAGATGACGCGCAGCGGATCCGCGCGGGTGGCGGCCAGCAGATTGGCGATGCCCTCCACCTTGGTGCCGAAGACGGCATCGAACTGGTCGCGCGTCTTGTCGCCGATGCGCTTGTCGGCCAGCACGCCGGCGCCATGGACGATGCCGGAAATCGGCCCGGCCTCGGCACGGACCGCCGCCAGCGCCTGTGCGACCGACGCCGCGTCACGCACGTCGGCGCGGCAGTAGCGGACGCGCGCACCCGCCGCTTCCAACCGGCGGATGGTGGCGCGGGCCTCGTTGGCGGACAGGATGGCCTTGACCATCGCCTCGATCTCGCGCGGCTGCTTGCCGGCACCGGGGCCAGCGATCACCGCCCGGCGGACGGTGGCCTCGTCGGCATCCTCGGGCATGCCCGGCAGGGCTGGTGCCGCGTTGGGGTCGCTGCGCCCCAGGATGACCAGGGTCGGACGGATGCGGCGGGACAGCTGCTCCAGCGCCACGGCGGTCACGCCGCGGGCCCCGCCGGAAACGACGATCACCGCGCCCTGGTCCAGCGGCAGCGGACCGTCGGCCACCTCCCCCTGGCGCAGTGTCCGCACGAGGCGCTTGCCGTCGGCCGCCAGCCGGACCTCCGCATCGCCGTCCCCAGTGGCGATCTCGGCGGCGAGAGCGCGGGCGAGGTCGGCGGCGGAGCGGCTTCCCGGCTCCAACTCGATGGCCTTCACCCGCGCCGCCGGCCATTCATGCGCCGCCGTCAGGACGAGGCCGCCAAGCCCCAGCCACGACTCGCCGCCCTTCTCGACGGTGACGAAGGCCCCGCCGCTCTTGCCCAAGCGGGCGTCGGCGGCCTTGGCCGCGGCAAGCGCGCGCCAGTGCAGGTCGGCGGTCGAAGCGGCATCGGCACCGTCGAGCCCGGCCAGGAACAGAACCGCGTCGTCCTGCTCGCCCGGCAGCTCGGCAATCCGGGCGGCAATGCCCTTGGCCGACAGCAGCGCCACCAGTTCGGCGGCGACACCCGACGAATCCGGCACGACGGCGACGCTGGTCAGGCCGCGCAGCATATCGGCACCGCCCGCCTTCCGCTCTTCCAGGACGGAGCAGGTGCGGAGGGTGCCTGCCGATAACGCGGGCAGTGCCTGGGTCTGCGGCGCCAGTGTCTGCTGGGCGGCCGTGGCGTCGCCCTTGATGCGGGCGATCACCGCGCCGACGGTCTTCAGCGCGGTGAACTCGCGCATCTCGACCGACGCCAGTTCCGGCAGGCGTTCGACCAGGGCGGAGAAGATCTCCACCTGCTTGATGGAATCGATGCCCAGACCGGCCTCAAGCTCCATCTCCGGGCTCAGCATGTCGATGGGATAACCGGTCTTTTCGGCCACCAGCCCCATGAACAGCGCGCCGACATCGACGGACGGAGCCGCGGGCTTCACCGCCGGAACCGCTGCCGCCATCTGGGCCGGTGCGGGTACCGGTGCGGGGGCGCCGCCACTGCGGCTGTCGGCCATGGCGAGGATCTGGCCGATGGTCTTCAGCGCGTTCAGT
This sequence comes from Azospirillum lipoferum 4B, assembly GCF_000283655.1. NCBI lineage: Bacteria > Pseudomonadati > Pseudomonadota > Alphaproteobacteria > Rhodospirillales > Azospirillaceae > Azospirillum > Azospirillum lipoferum. Next base: position 844,626 of record NC_016585.1, read on the forward strand.
TCGCGCATGTCGGCACCGCCCAGCGCCGGGATGCGCTCCTGCAGGGTCGAGAAGATCTCCACCTGCTTGATGGAATCGATGCCTAGGCCGGCTTCCAGTTCCATCTCCGCCGTCAGCATCTCCACCGGGTATCCGGTCTTGTCGGCGATCACCGCCAGCACGATGTCCCGGGCGTTGACCGCTGGCGGAGCGGCAACGGGGGCGGGAACCGGTGTGGGCGCGGCGGGTGCCGCCACCGGCTGGGGTCTGGCTGTAGCGACGGGCTGCGGAGCCACCGGAGCGGGCGCCTGCCTCTGCGCCGGCATGACCGGCGCGGCCGGCATGATCGGTGCGGCCGGTGCGGTCACCGCAATCTGTTGCGCCGGCACACCGCTGAGGCTCTGGATCGCCTGACCGGCAACCGCCAGAAAGGCTTGGTGGCTTTCGGCGATGGCGCGCTGGAAGGCGGCGTGGGCGTCGGCGACATGGTGATAGATCGTCTCAACCGACGCGGTCGCGACGGGAATGGGCGCCGGCTGCGGAGCGGGAGAGTTCGTGACCATGATCGGAGCTTCTTCGATGGACGTGGAGTAGACCGGGGCGGATTTAGCCGGTGCCAGGGGAATCGGCGCGGGCGACGCAACGGCGGGGCGCGGCGGGTTGGGCTTCGGCAATGCTGCGGCCCCGCCCGGCGGCGGGTAGATCTTGCCGAAATTGGCGCCGCTGATCCGGACAGCGGCGGGCGAGGCTGGCTTGGGCTTGCGTTCTTCGGCGAAGCCCGCCCACAGCGCCGCGAAATCCACGCGCACGCCATGCACCGCCAGCGCGCCCAAGCCCTCCAGCAGGCAGGCGACGCCGTTGGAGCCGCGCCGGTCCAGTGCCACCGCCAGATGCGGACGGTCACCCAGGCATTGCGCCACCAGACCGCTCAGCACCGCACCCGGTCCCACCTCCACGAAGTTGCGGACGCCATCGGCATAGAGCGCCTCGACCGTTTCGCGGAAGCGGACGGTGCCGGCGATCTGTCCGGCCAGCAGGCCACGGACCTCGGCGGCGTCATAGGGTGCAGCGGTGAGATTGGCATAGACCGGAACCGCGAAGGACCCGAACTCCATGCCGTCGAGGACGGTGCGGAAGGTTTCTGCGGCGTGCGCCACCACCGGCGAATGGAAGGCGCTGGCAACCTTCAGCCGGACCACCCGCAGCCCCTCGGCCTCCAGCCGGGTTGCGGCACCGTCTATTGCTGCCCGCGCACCGGACAGGACCACCTGCTCCGGCCCGTTGTCATTGGCCAGCACCACCTCCAGTCCCTGCAGAAGCGGCTCCACCCGCTCGCGTCCGGCAGCGACCGCGATCATGGCGCCGTCGCTGCCGGCTGCGGCCTCTTCCATGCAGCGGGCACGCTCGGCGGCCAAAGACAGTGCGGTGTCGCGGTCGAGAACACCGGCTGCGCACAGCGCCGTGATCTCGCCGAAGGAATGGCCGGCGACGGCATCGGCGCGGATGCCCGCGCGTTCCAGCACCGCCAGCAGGGCGAGGCTCGCCGTCCCGATGGCGGGCTGGGCATGGATCATGCGGGTGAGGGATGCCTCCTGCGCCTCCGCCTCCTCGCGGGTGAAGGCGGGCGGCGGGAAGACCACTCGATGCAGCGGCGGTTGCCCAGAGGCCGCCGGAAGGGCCGCTTGGCCGTCCCAAACCGCGCGGGCCTCGTCGAAGGCGACGGCCAGATCGGCGCCCATGCTCACATACTGGCTGCCCTGGCCGGGGAACAGGAAGGCGACCTTGCCGCCGCGCTCATCCCCCACTGCCAGATGGATGCCGGGAGTGCTGAAGGCGCCCGTCTGCTTCAGCGCGGTCGCCAGACGCGCCTCGAACTGCCGGGCATCGGCGGCGACGATGGCGAGGCGGTGGCGCGACCGTGGATCGAAGGCGATCTGGCTGTCGCGGGCGACCGCCTCCAGCCCCTCCGTCTCCACGCGGGCACCGAGGTCGCGCGCCGCGTCGGCCAGGGACCGCGCATCGGCGCCCCCCACCAGCAGCAGCGCGCCGCCCGCCCACAGGCGGGACGCGGCTCGCGGTCCGGTATATTCCTCCAGCGCCACGTGATAGTTGCTGCCGCCGAAGCCGAAGGAGCTGACGGAGGCGCGGCGCGGCCCATCCGCCTTCACCCAGGGCCGCGCGCGGGTGTTCAGGTAGAAGGGGCTGCTGCCCAGATTCAGGCGGCTGTCCGGCCGCTCGACCTTGATGGTGGGTGGCAGCACTTTCTGATGCAGGGACAGCGCCGCCTTCAGCAACCCGGCGGAACCGGCGGCGGCCTTGGTGTGGCCGATCTGCGACTTGATCGAGCCGACGGCGCACCACGCGCCAGCTTCCGCGTCGGCTTCCCGGAACACCTGGGTCAGCGCGGTGAATTCGGCGAGGTCGCCGGCGCGGGTGCCGGTGCCGTGGGCCTCGACCAGCTCGACGCTGCGCGGCCCGTATCCGGCATCGGCATAGGCACGGCGCAAGGCCACCGCCTGCCCCTCCGGCCGCGGGGCATAGACGCTGGTGGCGCGGCCGTCCGACGACGACCCGATCCCGCGGATGACAGCATAGATGCGGTTTCCGTCACGCTCGGCATCCTCCAGCCGACGCAGGGCGAACAGGCCCAGCCCCTCGCCGACGATGGTGCCGTCCGACGCGTCGGAGAAGGGCCGGCAGTCGCCGCTCTTGGACAGGGCCGGCGTCTTGCTGAAGCACATGTACATGAAGATGTCGTTCAGGGCGTCGACGCCGCCGCTGATGACCATGTCGGAATGGCCCAGCTCCAGCTCGTTCATCGCCATCAGCAGCGCCGACAGCGAACTGGCGCAGGCGGCATCCACCACGCAGTTGGTGCCACCCAGGTCGAGCCGGTTGGCGATGCGCCCCGCCACCACATTGCCGAGCACGCCGGGGAAGCTGCTTTCCTGCCATTCCACATACTGCGAGGAGATGCGGTCGCAGATGGCCGTCACCTCATCCTCCGGCAGGCCGGCCTCGCGCAGGGCCTTGACCCAGACCGGGCGCTGCAGCCGCGCCCCCATGGTGCCCACCAGTTCGGTGGCGGACGCCACGCCCAGGACGATGCTGGTCCGGCTGCGGTCGATGTCGCGGAACTGGGTGCGGCAGGCCTCGTCCAGCGTCTCCTTGGCGACGATCAGCGCCAGCAGTTGCGCGGTGTCGGTGGCAGTCAGCGCCTGCGGCGGGATGCCGAACTCCAGCGGATCCAGCGTGGCCGGCGGCAGGAAGGCGCCGCGGCGGCAATAGGTCTTGTCCCGCGCCGTCGGGTCCGGGTCGTAGAAATCCTCCACCAGCCAATGGGTGGCGGGCACGTCGCCGACGCAATCCCGGCCGGCGAGGATGTCGCGCCAGAAGCCGTGCGTGGTGCCGGAACCCGGAAACATGGCGCCGATGCCGACGATCGCGATTGGGTGGCGGTTCTTCAAGGCGGTCTCGGAGGTTCGGAGGGGGATTGGAGCGGAAGTGCGCTTAAGGCCGGATCAGGCGAGCCGGCGCGGCACCCAGGTGAAGGCCGCGGCCGGAACCGGCAGGCCCGCGCTGCGCATCTGCTGCGCGCGGGTCACCACGGCGGCCCCCTCCAGCAGGTTGCGGGCGATCTGCTCGACCGTGCGTTTGTCCGCCGCCTCCAGGAAGCTGCCCTTCACCCAGTCGTTGAAGGCGCCCATCGCCGGGCCGCACCAGACCTGAAAGTCATGGCGCCGGGTGGCATCGTCCAGCATCGGCCAGCGGGCGGCGTTGAACAGGTACCAGCGGAAGACCAGCGCCATGCGGTGGCGGGGATCGGCCTCGGCGCGCGCCAGCTCCGCCGGGTCGCGGACGGCGAAATGCTCTCGGGTCTGGCGCCAGATCTCCTCCAGCGGTGCCTGGAAAATGTCCTTCTCCAAGGTCGCGCGCTCTGCCGCGGAAAGGTCGTCCAGGCCGGAATGGCGGCAGTACAGATCGTACAGGCGCTGGGCGCGGAAGGGGAACATGGTGCCCCGCTTCATCACCTGGACCTTCACGCCCATCTCGAACATGTCGGCGGCGGGCGCCATCGTCACGTCGGTGCTGGACAGGTCGGCCAGCATGCGGCGGACCGACCGCGGCTGCCCCGCCTCCGCCGCCGACTGGTTCACCGAACCGATGACGACATAGGCCGCTCCCATGGCGAAGGCACCGGCCAGCGCTGCGGGGGTGCCCAGTCCACCGGCGGCGCCGACGCGGATGTTGCGGCCATAGCCATGGGCAGCGACCATCTCGTCGCGCAGGCGCTGGATGATCGGGAACAGGACGGTAAGCGGGCGATTGTCGGTGTGGCCGCCGGAATCCGCCTCCACCGTGATGTCCTCGGCCACCGGAATGGCGGCGGCAAGTTCGGCTTCCTCGGCGGTGAGGATGCCCTGCGCCACCAGATCGGCCAGCATGCGCCGCGGGGCCGGCGCCATGAACTGGCGGGCGACCTCGGCGCGCGAGACCTTGGCGAAGATGTGGGTCAGCCGGCGAACCGCGCCGGTGGCCGGATCGCGGCTCAACCCCTTGGCGGCCAGTTCCACCACCGACGGGGTCAGCGCCATGAAGGCGGAGGCCGAGACGCGCCGCACCCCCTGCTGCTGGAACAGGCGGCAGATCGCGGTTTCCAGGGCCGGATCGTTGGGGCTGTGGATCAGGTTGGCGCCCCAGCCCGACGCCTGCGGCCCAAGCGCCGCACGGATTTCGGCAATGCCCTCCTGCACCCGCTGCGGCGGCAGGCCGGCGCTGCCATAGAAGCCGAGCAGACCGGCGCGGGCGGCGGCGACCGCCATGGCCGGCGTGGCGATGCCCCGCGCCATCTCCCCCGCCACATAGGCGAAGCGGCAGCCGTGGGCTTCCTGGAAACCGCGATCGCCCAGCCATTCCGGATAAAGCGGCGGCAAGGTGGCGACAGGCTCAAGCCCCTCCGCGATGAAATCCGGCGGCCGTGTCGAAGCCCCAAGACGGCCTTCCCGGTTCCTGACGATGTAAAGCGGCTCCCGGCATTTCTGGGCCATTTCCAGAATCAGGGACGGATCGCACCCTGCCGTCGCCGATGCAAGCGGCGGCACCGCCGTCTCCCGGTAATTCATGTCCACATCGACACCCGACTATTGCCTTCACCCATCCCCCAGGGCGGGAGATCCGAACATCAGCCTTCCGAGCCGTCGTCCCCACACCCGGCACGGCATCAGGGAGCCCTAATCAAAGAACTCCCCATCAGAAGTTTTATTACTTACCACTCTTGAGGTGTGGCAAGCATGAATTGGGTTTCATGAAGGATAAAGTTTATTTCACTCTCGAAATATCTTTACCCGCCTTAAACGATTCCGGCGAAGCGTTGCTGCGGCCAGCAGGCGGACAAAGCTTGGCGCGTATTTGGAAAGCCGCTCCGCACAGGCTTGGATTGCGGAACACCACAACCATATGGCTGGGCATGGAGCCGACACCCCGACCCGCGCCGGACCGGCGCACCATCCTCGCCGCCGCGGCTGCCGCCTCCGTCGGCTTTCTGCTGCCACGCCCCGTCCACGCCGCGGCTTCCGCGATGCCGGCCGCCGGCAAGTCGCTGAATCAGGCACTGCTGACCCGCGCGCTCGACCGTGCCTCGGGCCTGGAACAGCTCCACGCGCTGGTGATCGGACGGCACGGCACCGTGGTTGCCGCGGAGGCTTTCCGGGGACCGCCGGTCGGGCGCGCGGTGAATGTCAAATCGGTGTCCAAGACCATCGTGGCCTCGCTGGCCGGCATCGCGCTCGACCGTGGGCTGCTGGGCGGTGTCGATGCGACGCTGCGCGAGGTGGCGCCGGGGCTGATCCCCAAGGGTGCGGATCCGCGGGTGGGCGGGATCACCATCGCGCAGCTTCTCACCATGCAGGCCGGACTCGAGCCGACCTCCGGGCCGGGTTACGGCCGCTGGATCGAAAGCCGCAACTGGGTCGCCGACGCGCTCGGCCGCCCCTTCGTCGCCGAGCCGGGCGAGCGGATGATCTATTCCACCGGCAGCTATCATGTTCTGGGCGCGGTGCTGGCGCGCGTCTCCGGACGCAGCCTGCTGGCCCTGGCGCGGGAATGGTTGGGCCGGCCGCTCGGCATCGAGCTGGCGGGCTGGACGCGCGATCCGCAGGGCCTCTATCTGGGCGGCAACAACATGGCCCTGTCGCCGCTGGACCTGCTCCGCTTCGGCGAAATGTGGAGCCGCGGCGGGGTCTGGGACGGGCGCCCGGTGGTCAGCGCGGCCTGGGCGCAGGAATCCTGGGTACCGCGCACCCGGTCGCCCTATTCCGGCGACGACTACGGCTATGGCTGGTTCCTGGCGGAATCGAACGGCCACCGCATCGCCTATGCCCGCGGCTATGGCGGGCAAATGCTGTATCTGGTGCCGTCGCTCGGGCTGACCGTCGTCGTCACCTCCGATCCCGGCCGACCGGCCCGCTCCGACGGCTATGTCGGCGAGTTGGACGCCCTGCTGACCGGCCACATCATGCCGGCGGCGGAGCAGGCCTGACCGGCGCCGCCTGCCCACTGGAAGAAGGAATGGCGACTTGGGGACCGACGATCCGAACGACCTCCGGCGCTTTTTGAGCGCGCAGGAGCCTGTCTTCGCGACTGCGCTCGACGAGTTGCGGAGCGGACGAAAGCGCAGCCACTGGATGTGGTTCGTCTTCCCGCAGCAGCGCGGGCTCGGCCGCTCCCCCACCGCCGTGTTCTACGGCATTGCCTCCCTCGACGAGGCGAAGGCCTATCTGGCCCATCCCACGCTCGGGCCCCGGCTGGAACAGGCGACGCGCGCGGTGCAGGGGGTACAGGGGCGGACGCTGCACGAGATCTTCGGCTCGCCCGACGACATGAAGTTCCGCTCCTCCATGACGCTCTTCGCGCTCGCCACCGGGCAGGCGGAGTCGCCGTACCACGAGGCGCTGGCCCGCTGGTGCGACGGCCGGATGGACGATGCGACCGTGAGGCTGGCGGGGGCGCCGCCCCCTCCCCCACGCGAATGAGCGAAGGGACGGCGCCCAAGCGTCAAGCCGCCTGCCGTCAGGCGCCTTCCGTCAGGCCGCCTGATTCATCCGCTGGACGCGCTGCGGGTCGAGCTTCAGCCGGGACGCCAGATATTGCAGGTAGGAGCGTTCCGCCTCCGACTGCTCGTTCACGGCCATCCGCGAGGCCAGATAGACCTGCTCCGCCGTCTGCTGATCCTTCACCGACTGGAGCAGCGAGTCCAGCGGCTGCGGCCGGTCGAGCTCCTGTTCGACGATGCGCCGTTCCTCCGCCCCGGCACCGGCCTCGTCCAGGGTATCCAGGATGTGCCGGCGCTCGTCCGGCGTGATCTCCCCATCGGCATTGGCCGCGGCGATCATCGCGCGGATCAGCAGCAGCGCCTGCTGGTCCTCCATGGCGACGGCCGGATAGGCGCCGTCGTCACGGTCTTCCGCCTGCGGCGTGCTGCGGGACTGGAAGACCTGGGACAGACGGTCGGACAGAGTTCCACCCCCTTGGCCACTCCCCTGACTGCCCGCCTGACTGCTTCCGGAAGAACCCGTGGAACCGGCTGCACCGCCGCCGAACAGGCTGCCCAGGATGCCGCCGGCATCGCCCCACGGGCTGCCTCCCGGCCGGCCGGCGGGTTGAGTGCCCTGGCCCGCGGCCCCCTGGTTGCGCTGGCGTTCCTGGTAGGCCTTGAAGGCGAGGTAGCCCAGCGCCCCCAGCCCGGCGACCGAGCCGGCGCCCATGCCGCGGTTGCCGGACGCGGCGCCGAGGGCGCCACCCGGCGCACCGGTCCCGAAGCCGCTGTTGCCGAGAACGGATCCCATGGCGTTCATGCCGCCATGGCTGCGCCCTCCCATCCCGCTCGCCAGCATGGTGCCGAGGATACGTTGAAGATCGGCCATGTCGCTCTCCCACTGGAATTCCGTCGATGGTCCGTCAACAGCGCAGGCGGCATTCCGTTCGGGCGGCGGGGCGCAGTCGGAGTTTTGAAAATTCCACACTCCGAACTTTTCCCTACCGAATGCGGCATATCGGGGGACCGGATGCGACCATGGCTGTTACCCAGTCCGACCACAGGGAGACAGACATGGCCGAAGCCAACATCAACGATCGGGCGAGCATCGAACGCCTCTACGACCGAACCACCTTCGAGCAGGACGCGGCGTCGAACGCGCGCAGCAAGGCGACGGTCGTTCATGGCCTGAAGATCCTCTCCGCCCCCGACGCCGACGGGCGGGTCGAGATCTCCCGCGCCTCCCATCATGTGGCGGAAGGTAATCCGGAGGGAGACACCATCTTCGTTCCCGCCTTCCGGCTTCACGATTCCACCGCAGCCGACGGCGACACCTATGCCGGTTCCGTCGAGCCCGTGGCGGAGGCACCGGGCGGGGCCGCCGACGAATACCGGAGCTTCATCGACGATGTCCTGGACGCCGCGAAGCAGGGACACTTCAAGCCGGACATCGGCCTCGGCGAGGAGCGGCTGAAGGGCTTCCACGGCGGGTGACCGGCCATCCGGGCGGCGGGGGCTAATCGCGCCCCCAAATCCCGCGCTCGCCCAGATCCTCGCCGCGCTGGCGCTCCAACGCCTGGGAATAGCGGCGTAGCGCGAAGGACTCCGTCACATAGCCGATGATGCGCCGGTCGGTGGGGGAGGACAGGACCGGCAGCGCCTCCACCTCCGCCGTGCCGAAGCGGTTCAGCACGGTGCGGGCATCGTCGCCGGGCATCAGAACGGCGTCCGCCTTGCTGGCGAGCGTGCCGACGCGGGTTTCGGTGGCCTCCGTATCCTGATCGGGGTCGTGGACCTGCGACATGTCGATCAGTCCGGCATATCTGCCCGATTCATCGACCGCGAACACCGTCTTGGTGGAGCCCAGCGGATAGAGCCGGCGCAGCGCCTCCACCGTCAGGGTGGCGGGCACCGTCTTGGCATCGCGCCGCATCAGCCGGAAGGCCGTCAGTTCCGACAGCCAGCCGATGTCGTAGGCGCCGCGGATCGGCACACCGCGCAGATGGAAACGCCAGGTGGCGAAGGAATAGCCGAAGGCCTGCCGCACGACGGTGGTGGACAGCACCACGCCGATCAGCACGCCCGACGCCGCCCAGAGATCCTGCGTCGTCTCCAGAACCAGCAGCACCATGGTGACCGGCGCACCGACGACGCCGGCGGCGACCGACCCCATCCCGACCAGCAGCAGAAGCCCGCCGTCGATTCCCAATTCCGGCAGCAAGCTGGCCGTCGCGACGCTCAGCAGACCGCCGAACAGCCCGCCGATGAACAGGGAGGCGCTGAACAGGCCACCGCGGAAACCCGATCCCAGCGACACGGCCGAGGCCAGGATCTTCGCCACCAGCGTCAGGGCCAGCGCCAGCGCGCCGCCCGCCAGTTCCGGCGGCACGGCGCCGGGGCCGCTGCCCATCACCGCCGGCACCGCCAGCGCCAGCCCGCCGACCATCAGCCCGCCCACCGCCGGGCGCATCCATCGCGGGACCGGCAGGCGCTTGAACCCGCGCTCCGCCACCGTCACCGCCTGCATGGCGAGGATGCTGAGCCAGCCGGCCAGGAAGCCGACGACGCCGCAGGCGGCATAGTCCCAGCCGGCGATCTCCACCGGCCGGCCGAGCGCCAGCGGTGCCTCGCCGCCGGTCAGCAGGGCCGATGCCGCCACCCCCAGCGCCGCCGCCGCACCCACCGGGGCCAGCGCCGCCAGCGTATAGCCGCCCAGCACCAGCTCGAAGGCATAGAAGGCGCCGGCCAGCGGCGCATGGTAGGCCGCGGCGATGGCCGCCGCCGCTCCACAGCCGACCATCATGCGCAGATCGGCCCGGCGCAGCCGCAGCCGCTGCCCGAGGGAGGAGGCGAGACCGGCGCCCGCCTGGGTATAGGCCGCCTCCATGCCCACCGACGCGCCCGACGCGTTGGACAGCGCGGTGGTCACCGTCAGGCGCAGGCTGTCGATCAGCGACATCTTCCCGCCATAGAGCGCGTTCGCCTCCACCGCGTCGACGATGTCGTTGGGCCGCCAGCGCCGGAACAGCATCGACAGGATGCCCAGCAGCAGCCCGCCCGCCACCGGCACGCCCAGCGTCCGCAGCAGGTCGGGCACGCCCTGCCCCAGCTTCTCCCCGTGCGGCAGGTCGAAGGCCAGCGCCTGGAGAAGCAGGACCGCCTCGTGCAGCGATCCGACCGCCAGCCCGACGGCGCCGCCGACCAGGCCGGCAAGCACCACCACGGCCAGAGCGCTGTCGCGCACGCTCCAGCGGTCGGACAGCGTGGTCGCGGCCGACGCGTCGAGCGCCGCATAAGGGTCGTTGCCGGCGCGGGCGTTTTCGCCCACGCCGTCGATGGAGGCGGAATTGTCCGGCATGATCACACGAGCGATGGAAACGATGCAGCTTGGATACGTTCAGCTATATCATCGGGTTCCCGTCGCGCCGGATATATGATTCGGGACGGTGGAATTCGCATGTCACATACCGCATCGTCGCCTTGAGGTCCGAATGCGGCCCGTCGCCTCGTGAAAACGGACTTGCCTCACCCCAGGATCAGGCCGAGACCCGCTGCCAGCCCAGGCGCTTGTAGCGGGCTTCCAGAATGGTCGGCGTCGCGCAGGCGTAGCCGAACCAGAGCCCCAGCAGCATCAGGGCTCCGCTGGGCCAAAGCAGCAGGGCGACGACGGTCAGAACCGCGTGGATCGCGCTGTGCATCCACTCGCCCTTGGCGGCGAAATAGAATGGACCGCCCAGGAACGCCTGGACACCGGACCTGTTGGACACCGCTTCCGTCTGACCGGTCGCGGGGTTCTGGAAGATCGTGGCCGATGACGGCTGTGCCATGTTCGTCTCCTTGGCTTGCCGGAACCCGTGGCTTGCCGGACCCAGTCTGGACGACGGCCGCCGCACCCGTCGCTTCCGCCAAGCCGCTTTCCCGCATGGTGGACAATCCGGCGGTGGGACGGCCGCCCGCAGGCTGTCACTCCGCGCCCGCGCCTTCGCCGTTTCCGGTTCCGCGCAGGACGTCGAGGAACCGCTCCAGCACCAGATTCGGCTGTGCGCCCTTCTTCGTCACCACCTGGAATTTCAGGGCATGATGATAGGTGTCGGGCATCAGCGCCCGCATCATCCCACGCTCGACCCATTGCCGCGCGTAGTGGATGGGCAGAAAACCGACATAGCATCCGGTGAGGATCAGGAAGGCCACCCCCTCGCGGTCGGTCGCCGTCGCGGTGTTGTTCAGCTCGTGGGGAAGCTGCGCCTGGGTCGGCGCCACGGCGTCGGCGGCCTCGACCGCCTCCCGCGTCACCTCGGCGTCGGCGCGGTCGAACAGCGGATGGCCGTCACCGCAGTAGAGCAGGGACTCTTCCTGGTAAAGCGGAAGACCGGCCAGCCCCGGCAAACCACGGCGGACCGGCACGACGCCGACATGCAGCTGCCCGTCCAGAACCCCCCGCTCGATCTCGTTGGGCGGGATCATGCGGATGTTGACGCGAACCTCCGGCGCCAGCTGTTTCAGGCTGCGCAGGGCGTGGGTCACCCGCATCTGCGGCATGGTGACGAGGTTGTCGGTGATGCCGATGTTCAATTCACCGCGCAGACGGCCATGGACGGTGGCGATCTCGCTGCGGAAGCTCTCGGTGCTGGCCAGCAGGCGCAAGCTCGCCTCATAGGCCAGATGCCCTTCGTCGGTCAGCCGGAAGCCCGCCCGCCCGCGCCGGCAGAGGGTAAGCCCGAGCCGCCGTTCAAGATCCGCCATGTGCTGGCTGATCGCCGCCCGGCTGATGTTCAACTCCACCTCGGCAGCGGAAAAGCCGCCGCACTCCACCACCGTCCGGAAGACACGCAGCAGCCGGATGTCGGCATCGCCGATGGGGGCCAGGGGCCGGGCGGGCTTGCTCATGCTGGCACCATGGAGAGTGGGGCAAGAAAGTTAAGCGTATGGTTATGTGAAGTTCTTATAGTTTGGATTTAATCGCAACCGGGAAGCGCGCACACTCGCCTCCGACAGCACATCCAACAAGATGCGGGAGAACAGCGGATGGCCCCCCTGGACAACGATCATGCCAGCGCCCTCGGCAAGGCTGCCGGACTGACGCGCGAGGAACTCGACGCCTATTGGATGCCCTTCAGCGGCAACCGTCAGTTCAAGAACAACCCGCGCATGATCGTAAAGGCGGAGGGGACCTGGTACTGGGACGCCGAAGGCCGCAAGATCTACGACAGCCTGTCCGGCCTGTGGTGCAGCGGCGCCGGCCATTGCCGCCGCGAGATTTCCGAAGCGGTGGCCCGCCAGATCGCGGAGCTTGATTACAGCCCGGCCTTCCAGCACGGCCACCCGGCCGCCTTCAAGCTGGCGCACAAGCTGGCATCGATGACCCCGGCCGGCCTCGACCATGTCTTCTTCGTCGGTTCGGGCTCGGAAGCCGCCGACACCTCGCTGAAGATGGCGCGGGCCTATTGGCGGATGAAGGGCCAGCCGGCCAAGACCAAGCTGATCGGCCGGTCCAAGGGCTATCACGGCGTCAATTTCGGCGGCACCAGCCTGGGCGGCATCGGCGGCAACCGCAAGCTGTTCGGCACCGGCGTCGATGCCGACCACCTGCCCCACACCCTGCTGCCGCAGAACCTGTTCGTGAAGGGCATGCCGGACGAAGGCGCCTTCCTGGCCGACGCGCTGGAGGAGCTGGTGGTGCTGCACGACGCCTCCAACATCGCCGCCGTGATCGTCGAACCGCTGGCCGGCTCGGCCGGCGTGCTGCCGCCGCCGAAGGGCTACCTGCAGCGGCTGCGCGAGATCTGCGACAAGCATTCCATCCTGCTGATCTTCGACGAGGTCATCACCGGCTTCGGCCGCATGGGCGCCCCCTTCGGCGCCGATGCCTTCGGCGTGGTCCCTGACATCATGAACGTCGCCAAGGGCCTGACCAACGGTGCGGTCCCGATGGGGGCCGTGGTGGCGAAGCGCGACATCTACCGGGCCTTCATGGACAATGGCGGGCCGGACTACATGGTGGAGTTCCCGCACGGCTACACCTATTCGGCCCATCCGGTCGCCTGCGCCGCCGGTCTTGCCGCGCTCGACATCTTCGAGCGGGAGAAGCTGTGGGAAAAGGCCGCGGCGCTGGCTCCGCATTTCGAAAACCTGATCCACGGGCTGAAGGGGCTGAAGAACGTCGCCGACATCCGCAACTATGGCCTGACCGGCGCCGTCACCATCGCCCCGCTTCCGGGCGAGCCGGCCCGCCGGCCCTACGAGATCGGCGAGAAGTGCTGGAAGGCCGGCTACTATGTGCGCTTCGGCGGCGACACGCTGCAATTCGGCCCGCATTTCTACAGCGAGCCCGCCGATCTCGACCGCCTGTTCGACGTCGTCGCCGACGCCATCCAGGCGACGGCGTAAGGGCGCCACGGACGAAGCCCCCTCCCTCCCACGGCTTCGCCGCGGGTCCCTCCCTCCCCCGCTTCGCGGGAGAGGGGGGATTCGCATAACGGCGGCAGTTCCCTCTCCCACCGCAGGTGGGGGAGGGTTAGGGAGGGGGCACTCGCACTCCACAATCTCCCCCAGGAAAGCCCGACCATGACCATCGTTGCCCACCTGATCGGCGGCAAGACTGATGCGCCCGCCGGCACCCGCACCGCCGACATCGTCAATCCCGCCACCGGCGACGTGGCGGGTCAGGTCGCCCTGGCGTCGCGTGCCACGGTGGAAGAGGCCATCGCCGCTGCCGAGGCCGCGTTTCCGGCTTGGCGCGCCACGCCGCCGGCCAAGCGCGCCCGCGTCATGTACCGCTTCAAGCAGCTGCTGGAGGAGAATGCCGACCGCATCTGCGCGCTGATCACGGCGGAGCACGGAAAGGTCCTGGACGATGCCTTCGGCGAGCTGACCCGCGGCATCGAAAATGTCGAGTATGCCTGCGGCGTGCCGGAGCTGCTGAAAGGCGAGTTTTCCAAGAATGTCGGGCCGGCCATCGACAGCTGGTCGGAATTCCAGCCGCTGGGCGTCGTCGCCGGCATCACCCCGTTCAATTTCCCGGCGATGGTTCCGCTGTGGATGTACCCCATCGCCATCGCCTGCGGGAACACCTTCGTCCTCAAGCCGTCGGAACGCGATCCCAGCTCCGCCCTCTACATTGCCCAACTGGCGCTGGAGGCCGGGCTGCCGCCGGGCGTGCTGAACGTCGTCAACGGCGACAAGGAGGCGGTGGACACGCTGCTGACCGATCCGCGGGTGCAGGGCGTCAGCTTCGTGGGATCCACCCCCATCGCCGAATACGTCTATTCGACGGCCAGCGCCCACGGCAAGCGGGTGCAGGCGCTGGGCGGGGCCAAGAACCACGCCATCGTCATGCCCGACGCCGACCTGGACAACGCCGTCAGCGCGCTGATGGGGGCGGCCTACGGCTCCTGCGGCGAGCGCTGCATGGCGATCTCCGTCGTGGTGGCGGTGGGCGACGAGGTGGCCGAGCGGCTGAAAGACAAGCTGTCGGCGGCGCTGCGCGACCTGAAGGTCGGCGCCGGCACCTCTGCCGGCTGCGAGATGGGACCGCTGGTCACCCGCGCCCATTACGAAAAGGTGAAGGCCTATGTCGACCAGGGCGTCGCCGAAGGGGCGGAGCTGGTGGTGGACGGCCGCGGGCTGGTCGTGCCGGGGCATGAGAACGGCAACTTCCTGGGCGGCTGCCTGTTCGACCGCGTCACCCCGGACATGACCATCTATCGGGAGGAGATTTTCGGCCCGGTCCTCTGCCTCGTCCGGGTCAAGTCGATGCAGGAGGGCATGGATCTGATCGATGCCCACGAGTACGGCAACGGCACCTGCCTGTTCACCCGCGACGGCGAGGCCGCCCGTTACTTCAGCGACATGATCAAGGTCGGCATGGTCGGCATCAACGTGCCGCTGCCGGTGCCGGTCGCCTATCACAGCTTCGGCGGCTGGAAACGGTCGCTGTTCGGCGATCTGTCGGCCTATGGTCCCGACGGCGTGCGCTTCTACACCCGCCGCAAGACCATCACCCAACGCTGGCCGACCGGCGGGGTCCGCGAAGGTGCCCAGTTCGCCTTCCCGTCGATGAAGTAAAGAAGCACTGGCTTTGGCGGCTCCGGCGCCCACAAACGCGCCGGAGTCTCCCGCCTTTCCCGCCGAACCTGTGCAGACACGAACTCCGTATCTGCGAAGGACGTCAGCACTCCGGCAGGTTGACCGCAAGCCCGCCCAGGCTGGTTTCCTTGAACTTGGTGCTCATTTCCTCGCCGGTCTGCCGCATCGCCTGGATGCAGTTGTCCAGCGGCATGAAGTGCTGGCCGTCGCCGCGCAGCGCCAGGGAGGCGGCGGCCACCGCCTTGGTCGCGCCGATGGCGTTGCGTTCGATGCACGGCACCTGAACAAGACCGGCGACCGGGTCGCAGGTCATGCCGAGGTGATGCTCCAGCGCGATTTCCGCCGCATTCTCCACCTGCTCCGGCGTTCCGCCGAGCACGGCGCACAGTCCGGCCGCGGCCATGGCGGCTGCGGATCCCACCTCGCCCTGGCAACCGGCCTCCGCGCCGGAAATCGACGCATTGTGCTTGATCAGGCCGCCGATGGCCGCGGCGGTCAGCAGGAAATCGCCGACCTTTGCCGGTTCGGCCCCCGCACAATGGTCCAGGTAATAGCGGAGCACCGCCGGCACGACGCCAGCCGCTCCGTTGGTGGGCGCGGTCACCACCTTGCCGCCGGCCGCATTCTCCTCGTTGACCGCCATCGCATAGACGCTGAGCCAATCGGAGGTGACATGCGGCTGGCTGGAATTCGCCCCGCGTTCGCGAAGAAGCTGCTGGTGAATGGCCTTGGCCCGCCGCTTCACCTTCAGGCTGCCCGGCAGCTGACCATCCAGGCTCAACCCGCGTTCGATGCAGCCGTTCATCACCGCCCAGATGTCGCCGAGCTTCTCCTCCACCTCGGCGGCGGAGCGGACGACGAGTTCGTTGGCGCGCTTCATCTCGGCGATGGACGCGCCGCTTTCCCGCGCCATCTGCAGCATTGCCGCCGCGTTGTGGAAGGGATAGGGCCAGCCGGCGGCCTCGTTCCCGGTCTCCACGGGCGGAGACTCCCGTTCCGCCGCCGTCACGACGAAGCCGCCGCCGATGGAATAGAAGATTTCCGAAAACACCACCTTGCCGGCCCTGTCCAATGCCTGGAAGATCAGTCCGTTGGCGTGGCCCGGCAGCGGCGGCCCGAAATCGAAGACCAGATCGGCTTCCGGATCGAAATCCAGCGCCGGCAGGCCGGCGGGATGCAGCCTCCGCGTCCGCCAAAGCTCGGCGATGCGCCCTTCGGCCTCGTCGACGTTGAGATTGTCCGGCCGGTAATCGAGAAGCCCGAGCACCACGGCCCGATCCGTCGCATGCCCCTTGCCGGTGAAGGCGAGCGAGCCGTGCAGCCGAACCTTGAGCGCCGCCGGGAACGCCGCGGACGCGGTTTCCGCCTGCGCCCGCAGCATGTCGAGGAACCGCACGGCAGCGGTCATCGGCCCCATCGTGTGCGACGAAGACGGGCCGATGCCGATCTTGAACACATCGAAAACGCTGAGAAACATCGGGCGCCTCGTCAGGATTCGTGAGTTTTTGAAAGCTGTTATCGGCCGTCATCCCCGCCTTCGCGCATAGGCGCTAACTTTGAGGACTTTGCCCGTTTCCCAAGGAGTAGGCACTTCTTTCAGCGTCATCCCCGCGAAGGCGGGGATCCAGGCTTGCCCATTGGTTCTGCTTGGAAAACCCTGGATCCCCGCTTTCGCGGGGATGACGGTCGATAAGGGATGGGCTTGGCTTCGACAGCAATTCGACCAGTGAGTTAGCGCCTATGCGCGAAGGCGGGGATCCAGGCGGCTCCGCGTCAAAGCTCTTGGAACGGTTGGATTCCCGCCTTCGCGGGAATGACGGCCGAGAGAAGTGCATGATCTCTCGGCGGAACCTGCAAAAACTCACAAATTCTCACCCATAGATCGGGAAGCGCTCGCACAATTCCCGAACCTCGCCATGCACGCGCTTCTCGACCTCGGCGTTGCCGTCGGGGCCGGCTACGGCGAGCGCATCGACGACCATCAGGATCAACTCGCCGATGCGGGCGAACTCGGCCTCGCCGAAACCGCGGGTGGTGCCCGCTGCGGTGCCGAGCCGCACGCCGGAGGTCACTGCCGGCTTTTCCGGGTCGAACGGAATCGCGTTCTTGTTGCAGGTCAGGCCGGCGCGCTCCAGCGCTCGTTCCGCATCACGGCCCTTGACACCCTTCGGCCGCAGATCGACCAGCACCATGTGGCAGTCGGTGCCGCCGGAGACGATGTCCAGCCCGCCCTTCACCAGCGTGTCGGACAACACTTTGGCGTTGGTCACAACCTGGGCGGCATAGGCCTTGAACTCCGGCGTCAGCGCCTCACCGAAGGCGACCGCCTTGGCGGCGATGACATGCATCAGCGGACCGCCCTGGTTGCCCGGGAACACCGCGGAGTTGAACTTCTTCGCCAGCGCCTCGTCATTGGTCAGGATCATGCCGCCGCGCGGACCGCGCAGGGTCTTGTGCGTGGTGGTGGTGACCACATGGGCATGCGGCAGCGGGTCCGGATAATGGCCGGTGGCGACCAGACCGGCGTAATGGGCCATGTCCACCATCAGATAGGCGCCGATCTCGTCGGCGATGCGGCGGAACTCGGCGAAGTCGATCACCCGCGGATAGGCCGACGCCCCGGCGACGATCAGCTTCGGCCTGGTCTCCAGCGCCTTGGCCCGCAGCGCCGCATAATCGATCCGCTGGTCGGTCTCGCTCACCTCATAGCTGACGATGTCGAACCACTTGCCCGACATCGTCACCGGCGAACCATGGGTCAGATGGCCGCCATGGGCCAGCGACATGCCCATCACCCGGTCGCCCGGCTGCAGCAGGGCCAGGAACACCGCCTGATTGGCCTGGGCACCCGAATGCGGCTGGACGTTGACGAAGCCGGCGCCGAACAGCTGCTTGGCGCGCTCGATGGCGATGGTCTCCACCTCGTCCACGAACTCGCACCCGCCGTAATAGCGGCGGCCCGGATAGCCTTCGGCATATTTGTTGGTGAGGATCGAGCCCTGGGCGGCCAGCACGTCCGCCGACACGATGTTTTCCGAGGCGATCAGCTCGATCTCGTACTTCTGGCGGTTCAGTTCGCGCCCGATGGCCGCGGCAATGGCGTCATCGGTGAGATCGGGCTTCGGCAGAGACTGATGACGGTTCATGTGCAGTCCTCTCTCAAATCAGATGCCGAGCGCGATTTCGCGGCTGACGGCTTGCAGCAGGCCCCAGACATGGTCGGCGAAGGAGCGCCAGACCTCGATCCGGAAGCGGTTCTTGTCCTCGCGGATCAGGACGATCTGCGCCTTGTCGAAGATGGTGCGGCAACCGGTGCCGACCGCCATCGCCTCGACGTCGAAGGCGATGGCCGAGCGCAGGGCGAGCGCCGCGGCCTCCCCCTCCACCAGGATGCCGACCTCGCGATGGCCGACATCGACCAGACTGTGCGGCTCCTGCAGGGCGGCGAAGGCGTCGGCGATGCCGTCGCTCTCGCCAACCGGCGCCAGCAGAACCCATTCGTCGGGTCCAAGCTGCAGAGCGGTCCGTCCACCGGCCTCCACCAACCCGCCGATGCGGGTGGGAAGCGGCGCGCCGAAGGCGGCCCCGGCCGCCTGGACGGCGGCGGGGTCGATGCGCAGGCTGAAGCGGGCGGTGTCCTCGGCGGCACGGATGCTCAGCCGGCTTGCGGTATCGCCGGGAATCGTCTTGCCCAGCAACGGGTGATTGGCCAGAAGCACGGTTAGGCCTCCTATGCGCTGAGACGCTTGTTCTCGGGGTCGACGAACACCATGCCGGCGATCGTCGCGGAATGGACCTTGTCCGGCATCGGAACATGCACGGTCTGGCCCTGCAGGGAGCGCCCGCCCTGGATCACCGCAAAGGCGATGGACCGCCCCAGCTCGGCACTCCAGTAGGACGAGGTCACATGGCCGACCATCTCCATCGGAACCGGCTGGTTGGGGTCGAGGACGATCTGCGCCCCTTCCTCCAGCACGGTCTTCGGATCAGCGGTCAGCAGGCCGACCAGTTGCTTGCGGTTCGGCGCCAGCATGTCCGGGCGCGACAGGGACCGCTTGCCGACGAAGTCCGGCTTGGTCTTGCCGACGGCCCAGGACAGGCCGGCATCGTCCGGCGTCAGGGTGCCGTCCGTGTCCTGGCCGACGATGATGTAGCCCTTCTCGGCGCGCAGGACATGCATCGTCTCGGTGCCGTAGGGGGTGATGCCGAAGCGCTGCCCGGCCTCGAACAGCTTCTCCCACACCGCGCGGCCGTAGCGGGCCGGCACATTGATCTCGAAGCCGAGTTCGCCGGTGAAGGAGACGCGGAACAGCCGGGTCGGCACGCCGAAGATCTTGCCGATGGCGACCGCCATGTGCGGGAAGGCGCCGTCCGACAGGTCGATGCCCTCGACGAAGGGCTCGATCAGCTTGCGGGCGTTCGGACCTTGCAGCGCGATCACCGACCATTGCTCGGTGGTCGAGGTCAGCCAGACCTTCAGGTCCGGCCATTCGGTCTGGAGGTAATCCTCCATCATGTTCAGGACGCGCGCCGCGCCGCCGGTGGTGGTGGTGACGTGGAAGCGGTCATTGGCCAGACGCCCGATCACGCCGTCGTCGCGGATGAAGCCGTCCTCGCCCAGCAGCAGGCCGTAGCGGCAGCGTCCGGGCGCCAGCTTGGTCCAGGCGTTGGTGTACATGCGGTTCATGAACTCGGCGGCGTCGGGGCCGACGACCTCGATCTTGCCGAGGGTGGAGGCGTCGAACATGCCCACCGAGGTCCGCACCGCCTTGCATTCGCGCGCCACCGCCGTGTGCATGTCCTCGCCGACCTGCGGGAAGTACCAGGCGCGCCGCCACAGCGACACCGGTTCGAACACCGCGCCGTTTTCCTCGGCCCAGCCGTCGATCGGCGTCTTGCGCGTCACGTCGAACAGCTCGCCCTTGTTGTAGCCGGCGAAGGTGCCGAAGGTGGTCGGCGTGTAGGGCGGGCGGAAGGTGGTGAGGCCCACCGCCGGGACCGGCCGCTTCAGCGCATCCGACGCGACGGCCAGACCGTTGATGTTGGACGTCTTGCCCTGGTCCGTCGCCATGCCGTTGGTGGTGTAGCGCTTGATGTGCTCGATGGACTTGAAGCCTTCGCGCACCGCCAGCCGGATGTCCTTGGCCATCACGTCGTTCTGGAAATCGACGAAGGCCTTGGCATGGCCCGGATCGCGGTCGGTCGGCAGCTCGCGGCCGGTCACGCCGGTGAAGGACAGCTCGCCCTCCACATGGTAGGCGGCCGGTTCCGCGCCGAACCCGGCATCCGCCGCAGCGGCGGCACCGGCAGCGGCACCGTCCTCGAAGGCGGTCTTCAGCCCGAAGCGGCCCTTGCCGGCACCGGCCAGACGGCATTCCTCCTTGCCGCGGCCGGGCAGGAACATATGGCCGTCCTCGTTCCAGGTCAGCGAACCCTGGGTGTGCGAGAACAGATGGACGCTGGGGGTCCAGCCGCCCGACATCAGCAGCGCGTCGCAGGCGATGGTCTCGGCACCGCCGACCTTGCCGCCGCCGGTCACCGGATTGACCCGCACCGACGAGACCCGCAGGCGGCCCTTGGTATCGGTGACGGTCCAGCCGATCAGCGTCCTGATGCGCAGTGCATCGGCCGCCGCCGCCAGCTGGGTCGGCACGGTGCCGCGGACATCGACGATGGCCGCGACCTCGACCCCCGCCTTGGCGAGATCGAAGGCGGCATGCCAAGCGCTGTCATGGGTGGTGACGACGACCACCCGGTTGCCGACCTTGACGCCGTAGCGGTTCAGGTAGGTGCGGGCGGCACCGGCCAGCATCACGCCCGGCCGGTCGTTGCCGGCGAACACCAGCGGCTTCTCGATGGCGCCCTGCGCCAGCACCACCTGCTTGGCCCGCACCTTCCACATCCGCTCGCGCGGCGCGCCTTCCGGCACGATGGCGAGATGGTCGGTCAGACGCTGGCAGAGGCCGACAAAATTCTGGTGGTAGTAGCCGATGGCCGTCGTACGCGGCAGCACCGTGACGTTCGGCATCCCCGCCAGCGCCGCGGCGGTGTCCTCCAGCCAATCCCAGGCCAGCTGGCCGTTGATCTCGGCGGACGGCTCGGACAGCAGCGAACCGCCGATTTCCGACTGCTCGTCGCACAGGATGACCGACGCGCCGCTGCGCCCGGCTTCCAGCGCGGCAGCGAGACCGGCCGCACCGCCACCGACGACCAGCACATCGCAATGGGCGAAGCGGCTGGCGTAGATGTCGGGATCGGGGGCGGTCGGTGCCTTGCCCAGGCCGGCGGCGTTGCGGATGACCGGCTCGTAGACCTTGTCCCAGAAGCTCTTCGGCCACATGAAGGTCTTGTAGTAGAAACCGGCCGAGAACAGCATGTAGAGCGCGTCGTTCACCGCGCCGATGTCGCGGCTCAGCGACGGCCAGCGGTTCTGGCTCTCGGTTTTCAGACCTTCGAAGACCTCCAGCACCGTCGCCCGCGTGTTCGGCTCGAACCGCCCGTTGCCGCGGTCGGTGCCGACCAGCGCGTTCGGCTCCTCCGACCCGGCGGACAGGAAGCCGCGCGGCCGGTGATACTTGAAGGACCGCCCGACGAGGTGGACACCGTTCGCCAGGAGTGCGGATGCCAGGGTGTCGCCCTCGAAGCCGGTGTAGTCCACGCCGTCGAACGTGAAGCGGACCGACCGGCTGCGGTTGACCCTGCCCTTGCCGGCAATGCGGAAGTTGCTCATGGACGTGCATCCTTGGAGCTGGAAGCGGCCCCGGTGGAGGCCCCGGTGGCGGTGGCGCTGGTGCCGGCGGCGGCAAGCGCGATCTCCTCGTCGCTCGGACGCGGGGCCCCGGACTTGTAGGTCATCGCGAATTTGTCGGTCACGGTGTCACGCACCGCGTTGAAGAAGCGGCCGCAACCGTGCATGTGGCGCCAGCGTTCGAAATGCCGGCCGCGCGGGTTGGTGCGGATGAAGAGGAAGTCGCGCCATTCGTCGTCGGACAGGGCGGAGGGATCGACCGGTCGCGCGATGTGCGCCTCGCCGGCATAGGTGAACTCCACCTCGGGGCGCTCTGCTTCGCAATAAGGGCAGCGGATCAGCAGCATGGTCGTTTCCTCAATGCGCGACGGCGGCGGCGGCGGCCTCGTCGATCAGCCGGCCGGTCTTGAAGCGCTCCAGCGTGAAGGGCGCGTTGATCGGGTGCGGCTCGTCGCGGGCGATGGTGTGGGCGAAGACGTTGGCCGACCCCGGCGTCGCCTTGAAGCCGCCGGTTCCCCAGCCGCAATTGACGTACAGCCCCGGCACCGGCGTCTTGCCGATGATCGGCGAGCGGTCGGGCGTGACGTCGACGATGCCGCCCCATTTGCGCAGCATGCGCATGCGGTTGAAGATCGGGAACACCTCGCAGATCGCGGCGACGGTATGCTCGATCAGCGGCAGGCCGCCGCGCTGGCTGTAGGAGGTGTACTGGTCGGTGCCCGACCCGATGACCAGCTCGCCCTTGTCGGACTGGCTGATATAGGCGTGCACCGTGTTGGACATCACCACGCAGGGGAAGGCCGGCTTGATCGGTTCCGACACCAGCGCCTGCAGCGGATAGCTTTCCAGCGGCAGCCGGACGCCGGCGGTGTCCATCACCACCGAGGTGTTGCCGGCGGCCGAAACCGCGACCTTTTTCGCCTTGATGAAGCCGCGCGCCGTCTCCACACCCGTGACGCGCCCGGAGGCGTCGCGGCGGATCGCGGTCACCGGGCAGTTCTGGATGATGTCGACGCCGCGCGCCGAGGCGGCCCGCGCATAGCCCCAGGCCACCGCATCGTGGCGGGCGGTGCCGCCGCGCCGCTGCAGCGCGGCCCCCATCACCGGATAGCGGGCGTTGGCGGCGATGTTCAGCGGCGGGCAGTATTCCTTGGCCTGTTCCGGCGTCAGCCACTCGTTGTCGATGCCGTTCAGGCGGTTGGAATGGATGTGGCGCTTGAAGCTCTGGATGTCATGGACCGTGTGCGCCAGCATCATCACGCCGCGCTGCGAGAACATGACGTTGTAATTCAGCTCATGGCTCAGCCCTTCCCACAGCTTCACCGCATGCTCGTACAGACGGGCACTTTCGTCGTAGAGATAGTTGGAGCGGATGATGGTGGTGTTGCGGCCGGTGTTGCCGCCGCCGAGCCATCCCTTTTCCACCACCGCGACATTGGTGATGCCGTGTTCCTTGGCGAGATAATAGGCCGCACCCAGACCATGCCCGCCCGCGCCGACGATCACGACGTCATATTCGGATTTCGGTTCGGCATCGGGCCATTGAGGCTGCCAGTTCTTGTTGCCGGTCAGCGCGTTGGTCAACAGCGAGGTAAGTGAGAAGCGGGTCATGGCAGCACCGCGAAGTTCAATGTGCTGACAGTATCGTGACGCGCCCCTTTGTTGGACAGAATGAATGCGTCAGTTTAATGTCACGGGTGCGACGATGCATCCGCCGGAGATCACATGACGAACAACATCGCGGCAGGCAACGCCAGGGCGAACGCCGCCAGGGGCGGCCGTTTCCCGGATCGTCCTGCGGCCCCGCGCCTGTCCGTCGGCTTCATCCTCGCCCATCGCTTCACCCTGTGCGCCTTCGCGAATTTCGTCGACGTGCTGCGGCTTGCCGCCGACGAGGGCGACCGCAGCCGGCCGATCCTGTGCGACTGGGCGGTTCTGTCGGACCAGATGCGGCCGGTGGCGTCGAGTTGCGGCATGCTGGTCCAGCCGACCGAGCGGCTGGGCGACCCCTTGAAGTTCGACTACATCGTCGTGATCGGCGGGCTGATCGACGAGATCTCCAACCTCAGCCCCGAATACACCCGCTATCTGCGTCAGGCGGCGGCAGCGAAGATCCCGCTGGTGGGGGTTTGTACCGGCGCGTTCATCCTGCAGCGTGCGGGGCTGATGGACGGATACCGCTGCTGCATCAGCTGGTTCCACCATGCCGATTTCCTGGAGCAGTTCGACGGCATCACGCCCGTGTCCGACCAGATCTTCATCGTCGACCGCGACCGGCTGACCTGCTCGGGCGGGACCAGTTCGGCCCATCTCGCGGCCTATCTCGTCGAAAAGCATGTCGGCCGCGCCCAGGCCCGCAAGAGCCTGCACATCATGATCATCGACGATGCGCTGCGCGGGGAGAAGCCGCAGCCCGGCATCCCGCTCGATTTCTCCACCAACGACGAGGTGGTGCGGAAGGCGCTGCTGCTGATGCAGCAGAACATCGACGTGCCCTTGTCGGTGGCGGAGATGGCGCGCCGGCTTGGGGCCGCCCGGCGCCAGATGGAGCGGCATTTCCAGAACGCGCTGGGCATGACGCCGACCGAGGCCTACCGCATCATGCGCCTGGAACATGCGGAATTCCTGCTGCGCAACACCGAACAGTCGGTGACGGAGATCGCCGCCGCCGTCGGCTTCTGCGATTCGTCGCACTTCGTCCGCGCCTTCAAGGAACGCCGCGGCATGACCCCGTCCGTCTTCCGCATGGGCTGAGGCCTGGGTGGCGCTGTTTCATTCAACGCCGGTGACGTACCCGTACAATCGACGGCTGGATCCTTCCGCCATGCTGCGGTCGACGAAACGGTAAGGACTGCGGAGCCCGGCGCAAGGCCGCCGCCCGCAACGCCCGTGAGCGCAGAGCCTCCACCGTGACAGCGACCCGCCCTTCGGCAATCCGCCTTCCATGGCTTGCCGGACAGACAAGGATGGCGAACATGCTCGACGACAACGACACCATGCAGATGCACTGGCGTGAAGCCGGCATTCCCGAGGAACTGTGCCGGGAACTCGCCCTCGCGTCGACCCCGATGCGGTTGCACGCCCATCCGCCGGTGCGCACCGTCGCCGATGCCGAAGAGCACTGGCGCAGCGTTCCCGGCGTGCATACCAAGAACCTGCTGCTGAAGGATGCCAAGGGCGTTCTGTGGCTGGTCGTGCTGCCGCACGACCGGTCGGTGAACATGAAGGAACTGGCCCCGGTCATCGGTTCGGCCAAGCTGTCCTTCGCCTCGCCGGTCACGCTGGAGCAGGTGCTGTCCATCGAGCCGGGCGGGGTGAGCCCGCTGGCCCTGGTGGCGGACAAGGAGCGCCGCGTCCGTCTGGTGCTGGAGCGCCGCGTTCTCGCCGGCGAGGTCGTCAATTTCCACCCGATGACGAACCGCGCGACGCTGTCGATGCATCCCGATGAACTGTCGGCGTTCCTGCGCCGGCTCGGGTACGAGCCGACAATCGTCGATCTCGCCTGACCTCATCCCCGGCCATTTCCTGCGGCGCGAGACCTGCGATGCGTTCCAATCGAAACCACTTCTACATGAACGTCAGCTGCCTGAGCCGGCCGGGGATCATCTCCGCCATTTCGACCCACCTGTCGGACCGCAACTGCGACATCATCGAAAGCGCGCAGTTCGTCGATCACGACGGCGAGCATTTCTTCCTGCGGATGGCCTTCAATGCTCCGGAAACGATCCGAAGCGACGCCGTTCTTCTGGAGGACCTGCAGCCCGTCGCGACGCGTTTCGGGATGACCCTGACGGTGCGGGATGCCCGGCGGCTGCCGAAAATTCTCATCATGGTGTCGAAGTTCGGCCATTGCCTGAACGACCTGCTCTACCGCCACAGCATCGGGGCGCTGCCCGTCGACATCGTCGGCGTCGTCTCCAACCATGACGACTTCAAGTCGCTGGTCGAGTCGCACGGCATTCGCTTCCACCATCTTCCGGTCTCTTCCGGCACCAAGCTGGAGCAGGAAAACCGGCTGATGGAGATCGTGGAGACGAATGACGTCGAGCTCGTCGTGCTCGCCCGCTACATGCAGGTGCTCTCGCAGGATCTGTGCACGCGGATGGCCGGTCGGATCATCAACATCCATCACAGCTTCCTGCCCAGTTTCAAGGGCGCCAAGCCCTATCATCAGGCCTACAAGCGCGGCGTGAAGCTGATCGGCGCCACGGCCCACTACGTCACCGACGATCTGGACGAAGGGCCGATCATCGAGCAGGAGGTGGCCCGCGTCGATCATTCCATGTCGCCCGACGATCTGGTCGCCATCGGCCGCGATGTCGAAAGCGTCGTCCTGGCCCGCGCCATCCGCCTGCACATCGAGGCACGCGTCATGCTGCACAACCATCGGGCGATTGTGTTGCGGTAACCCGGCGGCCGGTTTGCAGCGTCGCACCGCCGGCCGGCGGCCAGTCGGCCGGGTCTCATCCGAAGGAGTCCAGGGATCATGCAACTCATTGACGAAAAAGCCACGCAGGCGATTCGGCGGGCCTTCGCAGCGGGCGGTCTTGCCGCGGCGGTGCAGGAATTGCGCCGGCATGTCGTGATCGAGGATGAGCGTATGGCGCTCGCCACCGTCGAAGCGTTCCTGGCCAGCGACCGCAACGGCGCTGCCAACACGCAGAACCGCTGAAGGGGCGAACGCCGGTCGCATGATCGGCAGAGCGGCCTGTTGCGGGCGCCATGATGTCGCACGCCCCGAGCCACCGCATGTCGATATGGACGCCGGCACCGCCCGGCCTTCAAATAGCCAGCTTCTGCCCGGCCAGGAACCTCACCCCTCCACGCGGGCGTCTGCCCTCCTCCTTCGGATCACGCGATGTCCCTCATCCAACCCATCGTGCCGTTGCTGGTCGCAGTGTTTCTGACGATGGGGGGGATGGGAGCGCTGACGACCATCGTCAGCGTCCGCCTGGATGCGGCGGGCGCCTCGCCCATCCTGCTCGGCGCCCTGACCGGCGCCTATTATCTCGGCGTCACCATCGGATCGACGCAGGCATACCGTCTCATCGGGCAGGTCGGCCATATCCGCGCCTTCAGCGCCTCCGCAACGGTTCTCGTCGCCGCAACCCTCGGGCACACTCTGGGGTCCGATGCCCCGGCCTGGATCGCACTCCGCCTCGTCGAGGGCTGCTGCATGGCCGGCCTGTTCGTCTGCATCGAAAGCTGGCTGAACCAAAGCGCCACCTCCGCCACGCGCGGGCAGATCCTGGCTCTCTACATGATCGCCCTCTATGGCGCACAAGGGGCGGGCCAATATCTGATCGTCGTCGAGGATCCCCACGGGTTCACACAGTTCGTCCTGGTGTCGATCCTGGTTTCCCTGGCCGTTCTGCCGGTTGCGCTGAGCCGCAAGGCCCCGCCGCTACTGCAGACGCTGGCGCCCATCCGCATCCTTCATCTTTACCGCTCCAGTCCGCTGGGCTTCGCCGGCACGGTGATCAGCGGATTGGTGGTCGGCGCCTTCTATGGGTTGGGTCCGGTCTATGTCCGGCATCTGGATTACGATCTCGGCCAGTCGGCGAGCTTCATCAGTGCCGCCATCATCGGCGGCATGATCCTTCAGTGGCCAATCGGGAAGCTGTCGGACCTTATCGACCGGCGGCTGGTCCTGGTCGGCCTGTTCGCCGCCCTGGTGATCGTCAGCATCGGCATGACCATACTTCCGCAGGGTGGGTTCGGTCTCCTGATCGCCGGGATCGCCCTGTTCGGCGGGATCATCTTCGCGATCTATCCGATCTGCGTCTCGCACACCAACGACTTCCTGACCCCGGCCGAGATGGTGCCGGCGAGCGGCGGCATGGTCCTGGGCTTCTCGATGGGCGCCATCGCCGGCCCCTTCCTGGCCTCTCTGGTGATGTCGAGGTTCGAGCAGGATGGGCTGTTCCTGTTCTCGGCGCTGGTGGCGGCGGTCGCCCTGTCGTTCGCGCTCTGGCGGATGACGGTCCGCCCCCCGGTCCCGTTCGACCAGCGCCTGCCCTTCCTCCCCCAGGCACCGATTCCGGGGCCGTTGGACGGCGTGGAGCCGGGTGGAGAGGAGTCTGGGGAGCGTCCGCAAACCGCTACCGCCGAAGGCCGTGCCTGCCCATAGAAGAAGAGCGTAAAGCCCGATGTTTCAAGCCTTACGCTCATTAGAAAATTACTCCTGCGTATCCAACATGAAGTGTCGAACCTTGTGCCGGTTTTCGATCAGTTCTTCGATGCTGGGTTCATCGCGCATGGCCCGGCCGATGGCGATCTTGGTGGCTTCGTAATTGGTGCGATAGAGATCGGCGCGATCGAGGTTCGGATCGGTGGGGCAGCGCGGGTCGATCCAGACCATCACCAGAATGCACAGGTCATTGACCCGATCGCGCGGCAGCACGCCGTCGATGACGCAGTCCAGCACCGCGTCGGCCGTGGCGGCCTGGACGATGCCGCCGAACAGATCGACATAGGCGCTGGACTTCATCGTCACCTTGGACACCATCATGGTGGCCGGGCGAACCATCTGGTTGCAATCCCGCACCGCAAACATGCGGGTATGACCGGCGGTCTGCCCCATCATGGTGGCAAAGGCATGGCCGGCCGGACCGTCGACCGTGCCGATCACGATCTCCGGCATGGCATCGGTGAACTGGCCTTCCTTGGCGAACACGGTGGCCTCGCCGACGCGAAACAGATGATTGCTCATGGGATCGTTGCTCTCTTTTTTACAAAGGGTGATAGTGCCGGTCATGCGGCACGGATGCCGTCCAGCAACCGTTCGATGCTGCGGCGCAGCAATTCGGTTTGGCCGGCCAGATCCGCCGCAGCGGTCAGTACGTGCCGTGTCGCGCTTTCGGTGTCGCGGGCACCGCTGGTGACATGCCGGGCGTTGCGGGCGACCACGCCCGCCCCGGATGCCGCCTGGTCGATGCTGGCGTGAATGGTGGCCGAGGCGGCGGCTTGCGCCTCCATCGACCGGGCGATGGCGAGCGAGATGGTGCTGATCTCCTCGATCACCGCGGTAATGCTCTGCAGGGCCAGGGCGGCGTTGCCGGTTGCGTCCTGCATCGCCTGGATTCTGAACGAGACGTCCTGCGTCGCCTTTGCGGTCTGGCTGGCCAGCTGGCGCACCTCCTGCGCCACCACCGCGAAGCCTTTGCCGGCCTCGCCCGCGCGCGCGGCTTCGATGGTTGCATTCAGGGCCAGCAGATTGGTCTGTCCGGTGATCTCATCGATGATGCGGACGACGTTGCCGATGTCCTGGGCCGACTCCCGCAGGCTGTGCACCGACTCGTCCGCCTTGCGGGCCTGCTCGACCGCCGACAAGGCGATGCGGGCGGAATCGTCGATGCGCAGGCGGATCTCGTCCAGCGACCGAAAGGTGTCGTCGGCCAATGCGGAGACGGACTGGACATTGCTTGCGATCTGCTCGGCGGCCACGACGGTCGATGACGCCTGCTCGTTGGTGCGGTCAATGATGCCAGTCAACTGGCGCGCAGTGCCGTCGAGCGCTCCAGCCGACGAATCCACCGTGTCCAGTCCCTCCATCGCCGTCCGTTCGAAATGGGAAATCAATTCCTCAAGGTGGGCCGCACGCAGGCGCTGGCGCCGACTGGCCGCAATGTCCTGGAAGGCCGCCCGGACATGCTCATTCGCAGGGGATTCGAGGATTTCATCAGGGGTGCCGATCTGCGTGATGCGCCCCGCTTCCATGAAGGCGATATGGTCCGCCAGCCGCACCGCTTCGTCCGGCTCCTGGGTGGAAAGCAGCACCGTCGCACGATGCGACCGCTGCCATTCGAGGAACTCGGCCTCCAGCTCCTGCCGCAGGACAGGATCGACTCCGGCAAAGGGCACATCCATCAGCAAGATCGACGGATCGCCGATCAGGGTCCGCGCCAGACCGATCCGCAGCCGAACCTCGAACGGAACCTCGTGCGGGAGTTGGGCGGCGACATGGGCCAGCCCGATGCGTGTCAGCACGGCAAGCGCCCGGTCCCGACGGTCGCGCCGGCGCAGCCCGGCAACCTCAAGTCCGAAGGCGACATTGTCCAGAAGACTGCGATTCGGCATCAACGCCGCGGTGCCGAACGTCATCGCCATGGTGTCGCGGCGGACAGCCACCAGATCGGCCGGCGTCATCGCCCCCATGTCGCGCCCGTTCAGGAACACGGTCCCGCCGGTGGGTTCGACCAGACGGTTCACCATGCGGATCAGGGTCGACTTGCCGGAATTGGACCGGCCCAGCAACGCCAGTATCTTGCCGGCCGACAGGTCGAAGGAGACGCCGGCCACGGCCACCGTCGCGCCGGTTTCCCGCCGGATGTCGGCGCGGTCCGCACCGGCCTGCAGCATGGCCAGAGCCTGTGCGGGATTGCCGCCATACAGCTTGCATAATCCCTCAGCCGACAAGATCACGCTGGCGGTCGACGCGATGTCCTGCATGTGTGCTGACGAATCCATCGGCGATCCCGATCATCGAGTGGCTAGGGAGTGGCTGGGAGTGGCTGAAGGCGGGAATGGCTGGAGACGGCCATCCCACACGCATACGCGTTCAGAACGGACCGCCTCCACGAACTGCACAGGAAAGGGTAAGCGGCCACCGCGCCGACGGTGGTGGCTCGCCCGCGGATCAAAGCTTGCCGGTGACCCAGTAATCGATCCGGGCCTTGTTGTTCTTGATGTAATTGTCGACCGCCTTCTCATAGCTGGACTGGCGGGCTTCCTGCATCATCGCCTCCAGATCGCCAATCGGCAGGACCATGCGATTCAGGAACTCGTAGACTTCCGGATGATCCTGGTAGAAACCCTTCCGGACGATGGCGTTCACGCTCTCCAGCCCGCCCAGAGCGCCCTTCGGATCGTCGATGTAGCGCAGCTTCCAGTTGGCGAACATCCAGTGCGGGCTCCAGCTCGTCACGACGATCCACTCGTTGCGCTTCATGGCGCGCTCCAGAGCGGCGAGCATCGCGGCATCGCTGGCCGACACCAGCTGCATTCCCTTCAGATCATAGGTCTTCAGCGCCTTCTCCGACGCCTGCATCAGCCCCGAACCCGGATCGATGCCCTGGATCTTGCCGCCCAGCTGCTTCTGCACCTCGGGCTTCTTCAGGTCTTCGATGGATTTGACCTGGTCGACGGGAATATAGTCCGGCACCACCCAGCCCAGACGGGCGCGGGTGTAGAGCGGGCCGAGGTCGACGATGTCCTTGCCGACCTTGTCGAGATAGGGCTTGTGGGTCAGCGGCTGCCAGGACATCAGCATGGCATCCAGCTTGCCGCTGGCGATGCCCTGATACTGGATGCCGATATCGGCCATGGTCAGCTCGACCTTGTAGCCGAACCGCTCCTCGATCACATGCTTGGCCAGCTTCGTCACCGCCTCGGCGTCCGACCAGGCGGTCCAGCCGATGTTGATGGACTTCTCCGCCGCCTGCGCCTTATTGGCGATCGCACCGGCCCCAACACCGACGGTCATGGCCGCCGACAGCAGAATGCCCAAGGCTTTACCGAAGATTTTCATCAAGAAGCCTCCTCTTATCGTTTGTTTGTTTGGATCGGCTGATTCGCCATGCGGAGACGCTTGTACCGGACGTGTGCAAGTGCCCCGGCAGATCACCCCCGTCTTGCCGATGGCCGTGACCGGGCGAAGGACCCGCATTCAGCTTGCGGATGGTCGATCACCGTCGCGGATGAAGGCGGAAAGCCGATTCCAACTGATGCGAACCGTTGCGGACATCAGTATCGATTGAGGAAGAATGCCGGGCCTGAAAGCAAAAAACCTTCATCAGAGCGGCAATTCGTATCGGATTTGCGACAGCCTCGCACGAACCCCGCCCGGCCTGCGAATTCTGCACAGCCTGCAAGCCGATACCTTGAAAAGGTCTGCGGCGGACAAACCTTCACCACCGCTCGACGAAGCGGCCATCGCCGTTGAACAATCGCGTCATGTCGCAAACCGACCATTGCCGAAGTCCGGCTGGCGCAAAAAGACCGGACTGGCTGTCGGCCTTTTTAAAGTTGATGTCGCAATCCAGAACGCGGCGCGCTCCGGCGAGCGGCACGCTGTGCTCCGTGGAATCGAGAAAAGCACAGCCCGGTCAAGGTTGAGACGGTTCCGCGAACACACGGCCCCACTCCCGCAGAAGGTCAACCGTCATGTCGTCCGAGATCTCCATAGAAACCCTGCTGACGCGCCGCAAGAAGGGGTACAGCCTGGAAGCCCCGTTCTACACAAGCGAGGAAATTTTCAAGCTGGACATGGAGATCATCTTCGGCCGCCACTGGCTGCATGTGGGCGTCGAACCGGACGTGCCGGAGCCGGGCGACGTGATGGTGGTGGATATCGGCAAGACGTCCGTCATCGTCATGCGCGACGACGACATGGAACTGCGCGCCTATCACAATGTCTGCCGCCATCGCGGCGCGCGCATCATCCTCAAGGAAAAGACCTCGGTCGGCAATCTGGTGTGCAGCTATCACCAGTGGACCTACGGCCAGGACGGCGAGCTTCTGTTCGCCGAGCATATGGGCAACGATTTCGACCGCAAGTGCCGGAACCTGAAAAAGGTGCACATCCGGTCCGTCGGCGGCCTGATCTTCATCTGCCTGGCGGAGGAGGCTCCGGACGACATCGACCGCATGGCGGCGGCCATCGAGCCCTACATCCTTCCGCACGACCTGAAGAACTGCAAGGTCGCCAAGACGGTGGACCTGATCGAGAAGGGCAACTGGAAGCTCACGATGGAAAACAATCGTGAATGCTACCACTGCGTCGGCAACCATCCGGAACTGACCATCCCGCTGTTCGAATACGGCTTCGGCTTCGCCCCCGACGGCACCAACCCGAAGCGGATGGAGCACGCCGCGAAGTACGAGGCGCTGGTGCAGTCCTGCCACCTCGGCTGGGAGGCGGCCGGCTTCCCCAGCCGCGAGGTCGAGCGCCTGACCGACGTCACCGGCTTCCGCACCGAACGCCTGCCGCTGGACGGCGCCGGCGAGGCCCACACCAAGGACACCCGCAGCGCGTCGCAGAAGCTGCTGGGGTCGATCACCGAGCGCAAGCTGGGCGCCCTGTCCTTCTGGACCCAGCCGAACTCGTGGAACCACTTCATGAGCGACCACATCGTGACCTTCTCGGTGTTCCCGCTCGGTCCCGACCGCAACCTGCTGCGCACCCGCTGGCTGGTCCACAAGGACGCGGTCGAGGGCGTCGACTACGACCTGAACCGCCTGACCGAGGTGTGGGAGGCGACCAACCAGCAGGATGCCGATCTGGTCGAGATCTCGCACAACGGCGCCATCAGCCCCGCCTACGAGCCCGGCCCCTATTCGCCCTACACCGAGCCGCTCGTCGAGAAGTTCACGGATTGGTATGTCAGCCGCATGTCCGAGCATCTGCTGGGCAAGCAGGCCGCGGTGGGCGTCGCCGCCGAGTAACGCGATGCCAGGGCGGTCCCGGCCGGCAAGCCGCCGGGATCGCCCGTTGTTCACGGCTGAAGGAGAGAGATGACGATGCAGCAGGATGCGGCTCCGGCTCCGGTCAGGGACTGGGATCCCGAAATCGACGACACGCTGGTGTGCCGGGCGGTGCGGGACGAAACGCATGACGTGAAGACCTTCGTCTTCGCACCGAAGCGCCCCTGCCTGTTCCGGTTCAAGCCGGGCCAGTTCATCACGCTGGAATTGCCCATCGGCGGTGAAACCGTTCAGCGCAGCTACACCGTCTCCTCTTCCGCCGCGCGGCCGCACCGGCTTTCCATCACCGTCAAGCGCGTGCCCGGCGGCCCGGTGTCGAACTGGCTGCACGACACTCTGAAGCCCGGCGACACGATCCGCGCGGTCGGTCCGCTCGGCGAGTTCACGCCCGGCGAGTCCGAGAAGCCGCGCAAGTTCCTGTTCCTGTCAGGCGGCAGCGGCGTCACGCCCCTGATGTCGATGACCCGGACCTTCGACGATCTGGGCGAGGATCATGATATCGTCTTCGTCCACGCCGCCCGCACGCCGGCCGACATCGTCTTTCGCCGCGAACTGGACGCGCTGACCGGTCCCGGCCGCCGCCTGCGCGTCGCGCATGTCTGCGAGGGCATCGGCACCGAGGCCCATTGGGCCGGTTTCACCGGCCGGCTGTCTCTGCCGATGCTGGGACTGATCGCTCCGGATTTCATGGAGCGCGAGGTCTATGTCTGCGGTCCCGGACCCTTCATGAAGGCGGTGCGCAGCTTCCTGGAAGGGGGTGGCTTCGATATGAGCCGCTACCACCAGGAAAGTTTCAACTTCGAGGAAATGGCCGCGGAACTCGCAGCCGGACATGCCGCGGAAGACCTGTCGGCCCAGGCGGCAGCGATCCAGGCCGCACCGGCCGGGGAAGCGCCGGCCTCGGCCGGGTTCCGCATCGAATTCACGAAGACCGGCAAGGTCTTCACCTGCCCGCCCGACATGGCGGTGGCGGATGCCGCATCGGCCGCCGACATCCGGGTTCCGACCTCCTGCTCGCGCGGGTTGTGCGGAACCTGCAAGACGAAATTGATCTCCGGCACCGTGGAAATGAACCACACCGGCGGCATTCGCAAACGCGAAATCGACCAGGGGTTGATTCTGCTTTGCTGCAGCCGCCCGACCAGCGATCTGGTGATAGAACGCTAGGATCGTTGCCATTGAATTGTCTTCCGGGCGCAGGCCAGTGAGGCTAGCATCCGGAATGACGGATCGAAAGCGATCAGACCGGGGCGATCAGACTGGGGCGATCAGCTCTGGGGCCGTCGGACTGGGAGGATGTCCTGGTGGGGAAGACAGTGGAATATCGCCGTTTCGGCGGTAGCGGTCCCGCACCCCGGCAGGAGGAACGCGCGCTTTTGTCGGTCGGGTTCATCCTGACCAACAACTTTACGCTGACGGCGCTCGCCCCCTTCATCGACGCCCTGCGGCTGGCCGCCGACGAAGGCGACAGATCGCGACAGATCCGCTGCCGCTGGACCATCATGGGGTCGCGGCCGGAACCGGTGATGTCCAGTTGCGGCATCGGCGTCGCCCGCTGGGAGCCGCTGACCGATCCCCGCCGCTTCGACTATCTGGTCGTGGTGGGCGGGCTGCTGCACGCCGGCCCGCAACTCGACGACGAGACGCTGGCCTATCTGCGCGCCGCGGCATCCTATGGCGTGACCCTGGTCGGCGTGTGCACCGGCAGCTTCGTGCTGAGCCGCATCGGCCTGATGAAGAACCGGCGCTGCTGCGTCAGCTGGTACCATCACAGCGATTTCATCGAGGAATTTCCCGATCTGGTGCCGGTGGCCGACCAACTCTACGTGGTGGACCGCGACCGCATCACCTGCTCGGGCGGCGCCGGGGTGGCGGATCTGGCCGCCTTCCTGATCGAGCGCCATCTGGGCCGCGCCACGGCGCAGAAAACCATGCATATCCTGCTGATCGACAAGGCCCGTCCGGCCAGCCAGTCGCAACCGCAGCCGCCGACGGTCATGGAGATCACCAACGACCGGGTCCGCCGCGCCCTGCTGCTGATGGAGCAGCACATCAGCGATCCCCTGTCGGTGGAAGAGATCGTCGGTCGCCTGAACGTCAGCACCCGGCAGTTCGAACGGCTGTTCCGGCTGGCCGTGGGCACCAGCCCGGCCACCTATTACCGCAGCCTGCGCCTGCGCTATGGCCACTGGCTGCTGCGCAACACCAAGCTCTCGGTCACCGCCATCGCGAACGAGGCCGGCTTCGCCGACTGCGCGCATTTCTCCCGCCAGTTCCGGGAGTTGTTCGGCGTCCCGCCATCGGAGGTGCGGCGCACCGCCGGACCGGATGTGGAGGCCGACCCGCATTTTTCGCCTCTTGCCGCTTTCCGGCGTGCCGACGGCGATACCCTCCTGCCCGACCGCCGCCTGTTCGAGGATCCCGCGCCGATTGTCCAGGATGGCGCACCGGTGGAATGACGGGCGACAGTTGCCGCAAATTTTCTCCGAAAATTCAAATACTTGATCGAGCCGTACCGCTCCACTCCGCCCCTGTCGCAAAAAGGTAATTCCCGGTCGCGGGGGGCAACGCGACAATGGCCGCGATGGTGAATTCTTGGCAGGCTCAATACTGGGGATCGTTCCTGCCATGTCCTCACCCGCCGAAGCCCTTCTGAAGCCTCTTCAGATCAAGCATCTGACGATCCGTAACCGCGTGATGAGCACAAGCCATGCGCCGGGCTACGGATCCGAAGGCAAGCCAAAGGAACGCTATCAGCTCTACCACG
This sequence comes from Azospirillum lipoferum 4B, assembly GCF_000283655.1. Classification (NCBI taxonomy): domain Bacteria; kingdom Pseudomonadati; phylum Pseudomonadota; class Alphaproteobacteria; order Rhodospirillales; family Azospirillaceae; genus Azospirillum; species Azospirillum lipoferum. The sequence continues at coordinate 880,722 of NC_016585.1, forward strand.
AGGAGAAGGCCAAAGGCGGCATCGGGCTGACGATGTTCGGCGGCTCCTCCTCCGTCGCGGTGGACAGCCCGGCGGCCCCGTGGAACCAGATTTCCGTCGCCGACGACAGCGTCATTCCCTTCTTCCGCGAGTTCTCCGACCGGGTGCACCGCCATGGCGCGGCGCTGATGATCCAGCTGACCCACATGGGCCGGCGCACCCGCTGGGACACCGAGAACTGGCTTCCCACCGTCTCCGCATCCGCCGCCCGCGAACCGGCGCACCGCAACACGCCGAAGGAGATGGAGGATTTCGATTTCAAGCGGATCATCGCCGGCTATGCCGCCGCTGCCCGCCGCTGCAAGGAAGGCGGACTGGACGGGTTCGAGCTGTCGGCCGCCCACGGGCATCTGATCGACCAGTTCTGGAGCCCCTCGGTCAACCGGCGCACCGACAAGTATGGCGGCAGCCTGGAAAACCGCATGCGCTTCGGCATCGAGGTGTTCGAGGCGATCCGTGCCGAGGTCGGCGACGATTACGTCATCGGCATGCGCATGTCGGGCGACGAGCTGATCGACGACGGCCTCAGCCACGAGGACTGCATCGCCATCGCCCGGACCTATGCCGAACGCGGGTTGATCGATTTCGTCAATGTCCTGGGCGGTCAGGCGCGCGATCATCTGGCGCATGCCATATCGCTGCCCAACATGTCCTTCCCGGTCGCCCCTTTCCTGCATCTGGCCAGCGGCATCAAGCGCGAAGCCGGCATTCCCGTCTTCCATGCCCAGCGCGTGACCGACCTCGCCACCGCCGCCCGCGCGGTGGAGGAAGGCCATGTCGACATGGTCGCCATGACCCGCGCCCACATCGCCGATCCGCATCTGGTGCGCAAGCTGATGGAAGGCCGGCTGGACGATGTGCGCCAGTGCGTCGGCGCCGGCTATTGCATCGACCGCATCTATGTCGGCGGCGACGCGCTGTGCATCCAGAACGCCGCGACGGGCCGCGAGCGCAGCATGCCGCATGTGATCCCGAAGGCGGAGCGCAAGCGCCGCGTCGTCGTGGTCGGCGGCGGCCCCGGCGGCCTGGAAGCCGCCCGCGTCTGCGCCGAGCGCGGCCATTCGGTCGTGCTGCTGGAACGCAACGCCACCCCCGGCGGCCAGATCGGCATCGCCGCCAAGGCGACCTGGCGCGAGGCGATGAGCGGCATCACCCGCTGGCTGTCCCAGCAGGTCACCAAGCTGGGCGTCGATGTCCGCCTTGGGGTCGAGGCCGACCGCGCCGCGATCGAGGCCGAGAAGCCCGACGTCGTGATCCTCGCCACCGGCGGCCGTCCCAACCGCGGCGACTTCAAGGGCGCCGATCTGGCGGTGTCGACCTGGGATGTCCTGACGGGGGCGGTGGAACCGACCGGAACCGTGCTGATGTATGACGGCACGGGCCAGCATCACGGCGCGTCCTGCGCCGAGTTCATGGCCAAGCGCGGCGCGCTGGTGGAGATCGCCACCCCCGACCGCATGGTCGCGGAGGAGGTCGGCACCACCAACCAGCCGATCCACCTGCGCGAGCTTTACAAGCTGAACGTGGTGATGACCACCAACCACCAGCTCGTGGAAATCTACCAGGAGGGCAACCGCCGCGTCGCCGTCCTGCGCAATGAATACACCCACGAGGAGGAGGAGCGGCTGGTCGACCAGATCGTGGTGGAATTGGGCACCCTGCCCAACGACGGCCTCTATTTCGATCTCAAGGACCGGTCGCTGAACCGCGGCGAAACCGATCTCGACAGCCTGATCGCCGGCCGGCCGCAACCGGTGCAGGCCAACGGTCATGGCGGCTACACGCTGCATCGCATCGGCGATGCGGTGGCCGGCCGCAACATCCACGCCGCGATCTACGACGCCGCACGTCTCTGCAAGGACATCTGAAACCTCTGCCCCCGCCAAGCGACAGGAGCCGTTCGACGTGATCGCCACCGCTCTTTCAACCGTCGTCCTTGCCGTGCTCGTCATCGGCGCGGCATTGGCCGCCTGGCAGTCGCGTCGTTGGCTGGCCGGCCGGCCGGCCGCGGTCGGTGTGGTCGCCGGACTGCGCGCCCTGCCCGGCCGCTATCTGGTGGATGTCCATCATGTGGTGGGGCGGACGCCGTTCAACGCCCGCTTCCACGCTTTGGCCGCCGGCGGATTCCTCGCTGCGGTCCTGCTGCTGGTGGCGATGGCTGTCGGTGTCGCCGGCTGGTCCGTCGTCTGGCTGCTTCTGGCGGTCGTGCTGGCGGCGATGCTGGCGGGTTCCCTGATGGTCTGGCATCGCCGCCGGGTCGTCCGCCCGCGTGAGCTGTCGCAGGGCCGCTTCGCCCGCCTCCCCGTCTCGCTTCTGGGATTTTCCGGCTCCCTGCTGGCGGTGTCCCTCGATCAGGCGCTGGGCGGCGTCATGCCGGAGGCCCTGGCCCTGGTCCTCGTCGCGATTGCCGGGCTGGCGATGGCCGATCTGGTGTGGGGCGTGTGGAAGGGGCCGCTGAAGCACGCGGTGCATGGGGCGCTGCATCTGGCCTTTCACCCGCGTCCGGCCCGCTTCCACGATGGCAAGGGCCGCGACACCGGGCTGAAGCCGCTGCCGCTCGCTCCGCAAGAGGATGCAGGCACCGTCGAGCCGGGCGCGCTGGGTGTGGAACGCCCCGTCGATTTCGCATGGAACCGTCTGCTCGGCTTCGATGCCTGCGTCCAGTGCGGGCGTTGCGAGACCGCCTGCCCGGCCTATGCCGCTGGCCTGCCGCTGAACCCGAAGAAGCTGGTGCAGGATCTGGTCATCGCCATGGACGGGCAGGCCAGCGACGCCGCCTATGCCGGCAATCCCCATCCCGGCCGCGGCGTCGGCAAGGCCCATGGCGGGGCGGCGCTGCCGCTGATCGGGCCGGATGCGATGATCCATCCCGACACGCTGTGGTCCTGCACCACCTGCCGCGCCTGCGTGCAGGAATGCCCGATGATGATCGAGCATGTGGACGCCGTCGTCGATCTCCGCCGCTTCCAGACGCTGGAGCTGGGCGCCACGCCCGGCAAGGCCGCCGGCATGCTGGAGGAGCTGCGCGCCACCGACAATCCCGGCGGCCGCGCCCTGGCCCGGCGTTGGGACTGGGCGGCCGACCTGTCGCTGCCCCGGCTGGCGGCCGGCGGGTCCTGCGACACGCTGCTGTGGGTCGGCGACGGCGCCTTCGACCTTCGGGTCCAGCGCTCTCTGCGGGCACTGGTGGTGGTGCTGCGCCGCGCCGGTGTGGACTTCGCCGTTCTCGGCGACGAGGAGCTGGATTGCGGCGACGTCGCCCGCCGGCTGGGCGACGAGGCGACCTTCCAGTCGCTGGCGACCCGCAACGTGGCGACCTTGAACGCCCGCCGCTTCAGCCGCATCGTCACCGCCGATCCGCACGCGCTGCACACGCTGCGCAACGAATATCCGGCCTTCGGCGGCAATTGGACCGTGGTCCACCACACCGCCCTGCTGCTGGAGCTGATCGCCGGCGGCGCGCTGACGGTGACCAAGCCGGTCGGGCGCAGCGTCACCTTCCACGACCCCTGCTATCTCGGCCGCTACAACGGCGAGATCGAGGCGCCGCGCGCCCTGCTGGACGCCATCGGGGTGCAGCGCCGGGAGATGCTGCGGTCCGGCCTGCGGTCGAGCTGCTGCGGTGGCGGCGGTGGCGCCCCGCTGACCGACGTGTCGGGCGAACGCCGCATTCCCGACGTCCGCATGGAGCATGTCCGCGAGACCGGCGCCTCGATGGTCGCCGTCGCCTGCCCCAACTGCGCCCTGATGCTGGAGGGCGTCGTCGGTCCCCGGCCGGACGTGGCGGAAATCGCCGAACTGGTGCTCGCCGCGACGGAGACCGCCCGATGAGCCAACACACCACCATGCGCCGCCGTGTCGATCCCCGTGCCGAGCGCGCGTCCCGCACGATCCTGACCGGACAACGCCCGCGCGTGCTGCGCCAGCCGGTCGCCGCCGCGACGAACGAACGCCGCCGCGATCCTCGCGCCATCCGCGACGTGGCCCTGGTCCAGCGCCAGCCGCGCCCACGCTACGACTGGGCTCGCGACGCGGCCTCGGCCGGAACCGTTGCTGCGGTCGGCCACGCCATCGCCGCCGCACCGGCGATCCCGCTGCAGGTGATCGCCGAGCCGGCCTATCTGGTCCTTGCCATGCTCGACCGTCCCGGCGGCGAGGTGAGCGAGCATGACCGGCAGGTGATCGCCGCCGCCCGTCTGCTGGCCGACGGCGCAATTGGTGGTGGTGGCGGCGGTGCGGTGGTGACCGTCTCCACCGGTTCGGGGGAGGTCCTGGCCGAAGCCGGGTCCGACCGCCATGTCGCCCTGCCCGACGGCTGGGCCGACGATTACGTGCCGGAAAGGCGCGCCGCCGCCGCTTCGGCGCTGATGGAGGCGCTGTCTCCCCGCCACATCCTGTTCCCGGACACCCCGGACGGCGGCGACGTCGCGCGGCGGATCGCGGCGGCGACGGGGGAGCGGCTGTTCGCCGGTGTGCAGAGCCTCGGTCCCGACCGGGCGACGCGCCAGTCGGCCGGCGGCTCGCTGGAGACCGGGCGCCGCCCCACCCGGCTGATGACGATCGCGGTGGACGCCTTCGCCCCCCTCGACGGCGTGCGGCACGAGGCCAGGCCGCTCCACCTCGCCGCTCCGCTCACGGCCGGGGAAGAGGTCCTGCCCCGCCTGGGCGGCGCCCGGCGGCTGGCCGTCGATCCCGACGCCCTGTCGCTGTCGGAAACCGACTTCATCCTCAGCGCCGGCAACGGCGTGACCGACTGGCAGAGCTTCGCCGAGCTGGGCGAGGCGCTGGGCGCCACCCGCGCCGGCAGCCGTGTGGTGTGCGACGCCGGCCATCTGCCGCGCGAAAGGCAGGTCGGCGCCTCCGGCACGGTGGTCAGCGCGCGCTGCTATCTCGCCTTCGGCATCGCCGGTGCGCCGCAGCATCTTCAGGGCATCACCGGCGTCCGCAACGTGATCGCCGTCAACACCGACCTTCATGCCGAGATGATCAAGCGCGCCGACCTGTCCATCGTCGCCGATGCGCAGGAGATCATGCCCGCCCTGATCCGGCTCATCCGGGAGCGCCGCCATGGCTGATTTCTCCACGATGGGCGTCGCCGTCCTGCTGTCCATCGGCCGCCATCCGGTTTCCGGCCGTGCCCGACGCGCCGCCACCGATGCCCAGGCGCTGGAGATGGCGCTGGCTCTGCGCCCGCGCCGGCTGACGGCAATCCATGCCGGCCCGGCCGCCGACGGCGAGGCTCTGCGCGCCTATCTCGGCATGGGTCTGGAGCGGTTGACCGTGCTGGTCCTGCCGGAGGGAAGCGACCCGGTCGAACCGCTGATCGCCCATCTGCGCCGGCTCGACCCGTCGCTGATCCTGACCGGACGGCAGGCGGAGGACGGCGAGGGCAGCGGCATGCTGCCATACCTGATCGCCCGTGGCCTCGATGCCGCCGTCGTTCCCGATGTGGTGCGGATCGGCCCCGCCGATGCGCAGGCCTCCATGCCGGGCGCCGCCGATCTCGTTCAGGCGCTGCCGCGCGGACAGCGGCGGGCATTGACCGCCACCGGCCGCCTCGTAGCGACCATCCATCCTTCCGCCCCGCCCGCCCGCGCCTCGGCCTATGGCCCGGCCCGGCGGGGCATCATCGAGCCGATGGCGGTCCAGGCAACCGCCGACCTCTTCCTGTCGGACTGCGAACATCGGCCATGGCGCCCGAAGCCCAAGCTGATGCGTGTCAAACGCGGCGGATCGGCCCTCGACCGGCTGAAGGCGGCGACCGAGAGCAAGAGCGGAAAGGGCCAACTGCTGGTCAACCCGACAGCCGAAGCGGGAGCGCTGGCCATTTACGACAGCCTAGTCGAACAGGGAATGCTTCCATGAATATGCACAACGATTCTCTCAGTCCCACGGGCCACGCTGTCGCGCAATCAGGGGGGACCTGTCGATGAACACGATGATGCGAAGCGCGGTTTCGGTCGGCGCACCGGCCAACCTGGGCTTTCCCCGCGGAGCCGCCAGGACGAGCATCGGCGAGGACGCGGCCGTCCGCCTCGAGGTGCGGAACGTCTACAAGGTGTTCTCCCCCGATCCGAAACCCGCGCTGACGATGCTGCGCCAGGGCGCCAGCAAGGCCGAGGTTCTGGAGAAGCTGAACGTCAATGTCGGTGTCCTGGATGCCAGCTTCCAGGTCCGCGCCGGCGAGATCTTCGTCATCATGGGGCTGTCGGGGTCCGGCAAGTCCACCATGATCCGTCTGCTGAACCGGCTGATCGAACCCAGCAGCGGCGAGATCCTGCTCGACGGCAAGGACCTGGTCAGCATGTCCAAGGCCGAGCTGATCCAGGCCCGCCGCCGCAACATGGGCATGGTCTTCCAGTCCTTCGCCCTGATGCCCCATCTGAGCGCGCTGGACAACGCCGCCTTCGGCCTGGAGATCTCCGGCGCGTCCAAGGCGGAACGCCACAAGGCCGCGCAGCAGGCGCTGGAGCAGGTGGGCCTGGGCACCTACTCCCACCGCTACCCGCGCGAGATGTCCGGCGGCATGCAGCAGCGCGTCGGGCTGGCCCGCGCGCTGGCCAACGACCCGACCATCCTGCTGATGGACGAGGCCTTCTCCGCCCTCGACCCGCTGATCCGCACCGAGATGCAGGACGAGTTGCTGCGCCTGCAGCGCGAGCACCAGCGCACCATCGTCTTCATCTCCCACGACCTGGACGAGGCGATGCGCATCGGCGACCGCATCGCCATCATGGAGGGCGGGCGCATCGTGCAGGTCGGCACGCCCTACGAGATCCTCAGCCGCCCGGCCGACGATTATGTCCGCTCCTTCTTCCGCAACGTCGATGCCTCCAAGGTGCTGCGCGCCGGCGACGTGGCGCGCTACGAAGCGACCAACACCGTCATCCGCATGCCCGGCGAACTTGCCCCGGCCCTGCAGCAGCTGCGCGAGAACCACCACAATTTCGGTTATGTCCGCACCCAGGACGGCCGCTTCGAAGGTGTCGTTTCGCAGGCGACGCTGGACCGCGAGCTGAGGGGGCCGCAGCCGCGCTTCGTCAACGCCTTCCTGCCGGACGTCCGCACCGTCAATGCCGCGACGCCCATCCACGCCCTGCTCGCTCTCGTCGCCGACACCGAATGGCCGGTGCCCGTCGTCGATGACGACGGCAACTTCCTCGGCGCCATCTCGCGCGCCCTCATGCTCCACACCCTGGTCCGGGGGGATTGACCGATGGAATTCGAAATCAGAATCGGCAAATGGGTCGAGGAACTGGTCGGCTTCATGCTCGACCATTTCCAGTCGACGTTCGACGCGATCTCGACGGTGGTGAACGGCTTCGGCGGCGCCATCGACTTCGTGCTGGTCGGGGCGCCGGCCTGGCTGCTGATCGGGCTGATCGTCGCGACGTCGCTTTGGCGCGTCGGCGCCGGCTTCGCCGTGTTCACGACCGCGGCCCTGCTGCTGATCTCCGGCATGGGTCTGTGGACGGAGACCGCCTCCACGCTGGGCCTGGTCCTGACCTCCACCCTGCTCTGCCTGCTGATCGGCGTGCCGCTGGGCATCTGGATGGCGCGCAACCGCGTGGTCGAGAGCATCGTCCGCACCACTCTGGACTTCATGCAGACGATGCCGGCCTTCGTCTACCTGATCCCGGCCGTGATGTTCTTCGGTCTGGGCCGGGTGCCGGGCATCCTCGCCACCGTGATCTTCGCCATGCCGCCGGCCGTGCGCCTGACCGCGCTCGGTATCCAGCAGGTGCCGGGCGAGATCGTCGAGGCCGGCAAGGCCTTCGGTTGCCATGACCGCCAGCTTCTGTTCAAGGTGCAGCTGCCGAACGCCCTGCCGTCGATCATGGCCGGGGTGAACCAGACCATGATGATGGCGCTGTCGATGATCGTCATCGCCTCCATGATCGGTGCCGGCGGCCTGGGCAACGTCGTGCTGCAGGGCATCCAGCGCCTGGACATCGCGCTCGGCTTCGAAAGCGGGCTCAGCGTCGTGCTGCTGGCGATCATCCTCGACCGCATCACCCAGAGCTTCGGCAGGACCGCCGTCGCTCCGCGCCCGGCACGCTTCGCGTTCCTGCGGCGGTTTCTGCCGGTGCCGGCGCGGTGAGCGCGGGGGCTCTCCCGGAAGGGGGCTTCGCCGCCGCTCTTCCGGCGCGGCCCGTTCCATCCCACGGGCGGCCGCCGCATGGCGAAACGCAACTGGGCAACATACGGGTGGAGCGGCTGACCGCCGCCGCCCTGGCCGACCGGCTGGAGGAACTGGCGGTCCTGCGGTTGGCGGTGCTGGGCGAGTTCCCGTTTCTCTATTCCGGGTCGGCCGCCTACGAGCAACGCTATCTCTCCGATCTCGGCAGCCTGTCGGGCGGCCTCATCCTGGCCGCCTTCGAGCGCGACCGGATGATCGCCGCCGCCACCGGCGCACCGCTCGACCGGGAACTGGACGCGTTGCGCGATCCCTTCACCCATGCCGGCCGCGACCCCCGCTCGATCTTCTATTTCGGCGAGGTGGTGGTCCTGCCTTCCCATCGTGGTCAGGGGGTGGGAACCGCCCTGCTGGAAATCGGCGAGTCCCATATTCGCCAGGGCAACCGCTTCACCTCCGCCGCCTTCGGCGAGATCGTGCGATCCACCGACCACCCCCGCCGCCCGAAGACCTACCGGACGCCCGATTCCGCATGGCGGCGGCTGGGCTACCGGCTAGAGCCGGATATCGGCGGCACCCTGTCCTGGTGCGATGCCGGCGACAGGGAGGAGACCGCAAAGCCCCTTCGCTTCTGGGCAAAGCCCCTCGCCACCAGCATCGGAGCATGACGCATGCCGCAGGACGGTCTGGTCCTCGATCTTCCGGCCAGGGACATTAAGGCCGGGAGCAGCCCGGGCGTCGATTGTCCGCTGCTGGTCCGCGAAATTCCCTACCGCGATCCGCTGACCGCCTTCGCTCCCTGGGCAGGCCAGCCTCTCGCCACCCTTCTGCACAGTGCCGCGGAGGCCGGTGGCCGGGGCCGTTGGAGCATCCTCGCCGTCGACCCCTTCCGCACGATCCTGGCGCATGGCGGATCCGTCACGGTGGATGGCCATGCGGTCGCCGGCGATCCCTTCGCCGTGCTGGAACAGCAGCTTGAAGCCTGCCGCCAAAGCATCCCCCCCGACCTGCCCGTTCCCTTCGCCGGCGGCGCCGTCGGCTTCCTCGGCTATGAACTGGGGCAGGTGCTGGAACGGCTGCCGGCACGCCATGGCGACGACACCGACCTGCCCGACATGGCCTTCGGATTGTACGATACCGTCATCGTGTTCGATGAACGGGAACGGCGTGGCTGGATCCTCTCCAACGGCTTTCCCGAGACCACCCCGATCCGGCGCCGCCTCCGCGCTGCCGACCGCCTGCAATCATTCCTTGACCGCCTGGAAGCCGCGCCCGCCGTCCTGCCGCCGCCCCACGCCGCCACCGCCGTCTGGCGGCCGGAGATCGAGCGCGACGATTATTGCCGCCGGGTCGAGCGGGTGCTGGAATACATCCGCGCCGGCGACATCTTCCAGGCCAACTTCACCGGGCGCTTCCTGGCCGACCGGCCGGCGGGGCTGTCGGTGTTCGACCTGTACCGCCGCCTGCTGGCGCTCGGCCCCGCCCCCTTCGCAGCCTGCCTGTCGCTGCCCGGCGGCACCGGTCTGGCCAGCGCCTCGCCCGAGCGCTTCATCCGGCTTCACGCCGACGGCCGCATGGAAACCCGCCCGATCAAGGGGACCCGCCCGCGCGGCACCGATACGGAGGAAGACGACGCCTTGGCCCGCGAGTTGGAAGGCAGCGTCAAGGATCGGGCCGAGAATCTGATGATCACCGATCTGCTGCGCAACGACATCGGCCGCGTGGCACGCATCGGCAGCGTCAAGGTGCCGGTCCTGTGCGGGGTGGAGCGCTTCGCTTCCGTCCACCATCTGGTTTCGGTGATCGAGGGGCGGCTGAAGCCGGGATTGGGGCCGGTCGACCTGCTGCGCGCCACCTTTCCCGGCGGCTCCATCACCGGCGCGCCCAAGATCCGCGCCATGGAGATCATCGACGAGCTGGAGGACTCACGGCGCGGCGCCTATTGCGGGTCGGTCGCCTGGATCGGCTTCGACGGGGCGATGGACAGCAGCATCGTCATCCGCACCCTGACCGTCACGCCCGACCGCGTCATCGCCCAGGCCGGCGGCGGCATCGTCGCCGATTCCGATCCTGCCGCCGAGCATGACGAGATGATGGTGAAGATCCGCCCGCAGCTGCGCGCGCTGGATGGCGGCTGAGGCGCCAGGATCGGGACGTCCCGATCAGTGGGAGGTCTGGATCGGGACGCCGACAGTCAGGACGCCGATACCGACCGAAGGGTAAGCGACAGGGGGCCGTTCCGGCGTGGCCATTCGACCACGTCGCCGGCCCGTCCGCCCATCAGCGCCTCGCCCAACGGCGATTGCCAGCTGATCCGGCCGGCGGCAGGATCGGCCTCCTCGCCGCCGACCAGGGTAAATGTCCATCGGCGTCCGCTCTCATCCTCGGCAACGACGACGGAGCCGAAACCGGCCTCCTCCGCCGGGCCGGCAGGGCGCACCACAACGGCGGCGGCCAGACGGGCGCGGAGCAGGTCGGCGCGCCGCCTGGCACTGCTCGTTGCCTGCCGGTCCTCCGGCGCATCGGAGCCGCGCAGTTTCGCGATCTCCGCATCGGCCTCGGCAAGCTCCGCCTGCCAGGCGGCGACGGTGGCGGCGGACACATGCAGGGGGCCGGTGATCTGCGGCAGCGGCCCCTCGGTCTCGGCGTCGCTTTCCTTGACGAAGGCGCGGCTCATGTCTGCCTCCTCAACCCAGCAGCGCCATGGCGGCAGCAGGGGCGCAACTGGCGACCCAGCCCTGACCGGGGGCGCCCACCACATCGCTGAAATCCAGATAGGGGCGGCCCAGCCGGGCAGCCACCTCCTTCACGACGGCGCGCCCGACGCCGGCCCCGACCACCGGCGCGTCCGCCGGCAGAAACGGCGTTCCGGCCGACAGCACGCGACAGGCGGCATCGTGGATGCGGCGCAACTGCCGTTCGGTCAAATCGGCGGCCATCGCCTGCCAGACCGCCGGATCGTAATCGCCGGCATCATGGCCGACCATGCGCGCCAGACGGCGCAGGCTGGCCTCCACCGTCTTCGCCCCATTGTCGGCGGCGGGGTGCTGGTCCGCCGCCTCGTCCAGCCGGCCCAGGACCCGGTAGAGGTCGGCGCTGGTGGCGAAATACTCGGCCATCATCGGCAACCGCTCGCCCGCGACGAGGGCGGTGCGCTCCATCGCCATCACCGCCGTGCGGGTCAGGCCGGTATAGAGCAGCTCCTCCACCGCCATCCGCTCATGATCGGTGATGCCGCGCGCCGCCACCGCACCGTCCCGCACCGGCACGATGTCCGTGGTGGTGCTGCCCATGTCGACCAGAAGCGCCGCCGGCAGACACCGGGCGACGACAGCGGCCGTCGCCATCCAGTTCGCCGACGCCACCTCCATCACCCGGCCGCGCGCCTCCAGCGGCGACAGCAGCCCGCCCCGGCCGGCATAGACGCGCAGCCGTCCCTGCGGCAGGGCAGCCTCCATGCGCTCGATCAGCGTGTGTACGCCCTGGACGCGGTCGTCGAACAGGTCGACCAGTTCGCCGGTCATCGTCACCACATGGTCGGCGTCGGCCGGCAGGCGCTCCAGCACGGTGGCGAGCGCCGCGTCCAGCTCTCCGATCCCCTGCCAAAGCCGGCAAGGCACCTGCACCGCATCGCGCAGCCGGCCCTGCTCCGCCCAGGCGGCCTTCAGGTGGGCCCCGCCGATGTCCCAGCCGATCACGGTCGATGAATGGACGTCAGACATGCGCGCCCTCCCGGCCGGCGTCGGCCGATATGGTGTGGAACAGATCCAGGATTTCACCGGCCGGATTCCAGCCCAGCACCCGCGACAGCCCGGAATAGCCGACGGACAGGCGCGGGTTCACCTCCACCACCACCGGGCCATTCGATTCGGGGCCGTCGGGCCGGTCGATGAGGTCGACGGCGACATAGCCACGCAGCCCCGGGATCGCGGCGGCGATGGCGCGGGCGAGCGGCTCCCAGGCGGCACGGCGGCGCTCCATCGCCCCGACCTCCACGCCATGGAAGGAGAAGCAGCCATGTCCACGCTCCACCCTCTGGCGATTGCAGCCGAGCAGCCGCACCCCGCCGGCCGCGTCGACCAGCATCGACAGGCTGCACGCCTCGCCATCCACCAACGGCTGGACGATCCAGCGGCCGGCATGAGGCGGCGTCCAGTCGGCAATGTCGTCGACGACGAAGGTGTCGAGGCAACCGGCGCCATCGTCCGGCTTCACCACATGGCGGGCGGCGGGCGGCGGCGGGGCGCCGAAGGGTAAGGTGGGAATCGCCGCGATGCCGTGTGCGGCCAGCCGTGCCGCCGTCGCCGTCTTCGACGATGCAAGGGCGATGGCGTCGGGCGCGCAGGCGACCACCGGCCGGCCGGTGCCGCGGAACAGCGCGGCGACATGGCCCAGCAGCCCGTCGCTTTCGGGCGCAATCGGCCAGACCACATCGCACAGGGCGGCGGCATCGCGCCACCGCGAGTCCGGGTCCTCGCCCGGCGCCACCGGAAACAGGGCGACCCGGTCGGGCGGAAATGAGGGCGGGGGAAGGCGGTTGTCCCAGCACAAAGTGACGTGTATTCCATCCAGCGCGACCAGATCGCCGACCAGGGCCGCGACCATCGCGTTGGCATCCGCCATCAGCTCCGTCGGAAGCGGCCCGTTGCACAGCGCACCGCCGGTGACATACTCGCAGACCAGAACCCGACGAAGGCCGTTCTCCATGGACATCGTTCCCGTAATCGACCTGCTTGGCGGGCAGGTTGTTCATGCCAAACGGGGGGAGCGCGACCGCTACCGCCCCATCGAAACTGCGCTGATCCCAGGATCGGCACCCCAGGATATCGTGGCCGCGTTGCTGGCGCTGCATCCCTTCCGCGCCTGCTATGTCGCCGATCTCGACGCGATCGGGGGCAATGGCGACCATCGCTCCACCGTCGCGGCGCTGCAGGCCCGCTGGCCGGAGGTGGCGTTCTGGGTCGATGCCGGTCTGGCGACGCCGGACGATTGCCGCCGCTGGCTCGACGCCGGGATCCGCCATCTGGTGATCGGCAGCGAAAGCCAGACCGACGGGGCGACGCTGGAGGCGGCGTTGACGCTCGCCGGACAGGACCGGGTGGCGCTGTCGCTCGATATCCGGCAGGGAGTGCCGCTGGGACCGGCGGTGCTGCATGAGGATGCCGGCCGCTGGCCCGAGCGGGTGATCGCCATGACGCTGGACCGGGTCGGCTCGGGCGAGGGTCCAGACCTGGACCGTATCGCGGCGCTGGCGGCCCGGCGCCCGGGGGTTCGGGTGTGGGGGGCCGGCGGCGTGCGCGATGCGGCGGATCTGGATGCGCTGGCCACGCACGGCACCGATGCGGTGCTGGTGGCCAGCGCACTCCACGACCGTCGCCTCGACGCCGGGACGATTGCCCGCTTCGCCTCAGGTCAGCGTTCCTCCGGTCAGCCGGCGGCGAACGGGTGAACCGCAGCGGCCATGCCGTCCAGCATCTCCTGGGCGGTCGGGCTGCCGGCGATGGCGCGCTTCAGCGCGAGCTTGGTGGCTTCATGGTTGTAGTCCTGGATCTTGCGGTCGTCTTCCGCCTGCCAGTGGATGAAGACGCCGACGGAGATGAACAGGTCGTCGGCCTCGTCCGCCGGAATGGTGCCGTCCTCGACGCATTCGGCAACGGCCAGGGCGACGGCGCGCTGGGCCGGGCCGAACATCTGCACCGCCTGCTTGGCGTTCTTGATCGTCACCTTGTTGAACATGACGGTGGACGGCTTGACCATCAGGTTCGGCGCCAGCACGGCCAGCAGGCCGTTCACGCCTTCCTTCTGGTTGGTCAGGGTCTGGCAGAAGGCGGTCTCGGCGGCGCTGCCGCGCGGACCGATGATGAGATCGATGTGAGCGACTTCGTTGCCGTCGCCCACCAGAGCTTCGCCGACCATAACCTTGTCGATCTTAGGCATTGCGCATCCCTTGTGATGGTTGGTTCGATAAGGCTCCGCCGGATGTCTTCCGGCGGCCACGGTCCGGCAGGCAGGTCGCCGGCCAGCCGAAGCACGAACAGGCAGGCCACCGTCAGGTCGGCGGACGTGCCCGGATTGAGGCCGCGGCGCTTCAGCGCGCGGTCGAAAGCGAGAAGCCGGCGGGCCGTTGCGGCCTGATGGCCCGAATCGGTGCCGCCGAAGACAAGGCCGTTGGCGAGGCGCCGTTCCAGCCGGAATGCCTGGTCCCGCACACGCTCCGCCACCGCCGCGCCATGCTTGCGGGCGATGTGGGTGTCGGGGTGCAGCGCCATGAATCCCAGATGGATGGCGCTCGCCGCCTCCGCCGCACTGGCACCGCGACGCAGCGCCGAACGGCCGCGGGCCACGCCGAAGGTGAAGACGTCGGCGAAGGCGGTCGCGTACTGCCGCGCGATCAGATCGCGGTCGGCTGCGGCAGCCATGGCGGCCCGCAGGTCGATGCGAGGGGCCTCGGCGACGTCATGCTGCGGAGTCTCTCCCAGCCCGGCGGGCAGCGCCAGACGGATGGCCGCGAAGGCATCGGCGGCGTCGGCGACGCTGAGCCCGTCGAGCACCCGCGCCAGCCGCAGCCGCAGCGGCTCGCCCTTGTCGCGGCACAGCGCAGCGGCGGCGAGCGGCGCCAACAGCAGCACGATGCCGAGATTGGTGTTGCAGCCGGCCACATCCCGCGTCGCCGCGACGGCGCGCAGGATCGCTTCCCCCACCGGCCGGCCGGGCGTGGCGAGGATGGGGGCGATGGCGGCGGCGCTGTCCAGGAACTGCGTCACGCTCATGCCATGGCCTTCGGCATGGATGTGGACGTTGCCGGGCTTCAGCGCCAACAGCTCCAGCCGGCAGGCGGTGAACACCGCCTCCTCGACCGAGACCCGGCACTCCTGTCCGGGGGTCGGCAGCAGGGCGCTCATCCCGCCCTCCGCGCTTCACCCGATGCGGGCGAGGCCGAGGCCAGACGGGCCAGGACCAGATCGGCCAGCGCCTGCGCTACATCCACCGGCGTCACCGCCTGAAGACCGCGCCATGCCGGCATGCTGTTGACCTCCAGCACCAGGAAGCGGCCGTCGGGCGCGCGGATCACGTCCACCCCGGCATAATCGGCGCCCGCGGCGGCGGCGGCGGCCACCGCCAGCTCGCCCAGAATGCCGCCCGGACTGGCCGGATGGCAGCGCGCCCCCTGCTTTACGTTGGTGATCCAGTGATCGCCCTGACGGACCATGGCGGCCAGCGGACGCCCGTCCACCACGAAGACACGCCAGTCGAACCAGCCGCCATCCGCCGCGCCGACATACTCCTGCAGATGGTAGACGCCGGCGACCTCGTCGGGGACGGGCAGCTCCATGCCGGGATCGAGCCGCCGCAGCCCCTTGCCCTGCGACCCGAACAGCGGCTTCAGCACCGCGGCGCCGCCTTCGGCATGGAGGGCGGCCAGGATGGAGGACGCCTGGACGTGATCGGCGACGGTCCAGGTCCGCGGGGTCGGCACCCCGGCGGCGGCCAGCCGGAAGGCGGTGGCGCTCTTGTCGACGCAGCGCTCGATGGCCGCGGGGCTGTTGGCCACCGGCACGCCGGCATGGGCCAGCGCATGCAGCACGCCCAGCCGCACCGTCACCTGTTCGAAGCTGCCGGCGGAGATGGTGCGGACCAGACAGGCGTCGGGCAGGGCGCCATCGAAGCCCGGTATCACCGGCCCGTCCGGACCGAAGCCGCAGGCGCCGAGCGACACCGGGACCGCCTTCGCGCCGCGCCGGGCGAAGGCGGCGGTCAGCCGCCGGGTGTGCCAGTCGGCGCCGTCCACGAAGATGGCGATGCGGGTCCGTCCCATGCCCCGGCCCTTACCCGCCGATGCCGAAGGAACGGTCGAGCAGAGCCGGAGCCAACGCCCCGGCGGTGAAGCTCCGCCCGCTCTCGAAAGCGGTGACGATCACGCGGGCCGGGCTGAACAGCATCGGGTCGATCTTGAAGAAATCGAACCCGCTCGCAGCGAACAGGTCGGCGAAGGGGCGGCCGTAGTCGGCGGAGGCCGAGCTGGGCAGGCGGGCGGCCAGATCGGCCGCGTCGTCGTCCGGCCCGTCGACCAGCAGATGGACGGTGCCGCCGAACAGGATGGCGTCGTTGGTCCGGCCCATCGCCTGGACGAAATCGCGGCCCGGCGGCGGCAGCGGTGCACAGCCGACGCCGTCGCGCACCCGATCCAGCGGGAAATGCAGGGCGTGCAGCTTGTGAAGCCCCACCTCCAGCACGCGGGCGACGATCTGGACGATGCCGGCCGGGCTGCGGGTCGGCGTCAGGATCAGGGTCACGCGCTCGGCCGGCACGCCGCAATCGCGCGCCACCTTTTCCACCACCGATGCCGGCGGACGCTTGTCCGTCTCCAGCACCAGCACGGTTCGGTCGGCCATGTCGCGATAGCAGAGTTCGGCGAACAGCGGTTCCTTCACCGCCAGGGCGCGGCCGGGGCCGGATCCCAATGCCGAGAATTTCTCGCCCGACAGGCTCCAGCCGGCATATTGGCTGCCCAGACAGGCCAGGACCGGGTCGGCGGCGCCGACCGTCACCTGCGTGGGCCAATGGGCGAAGGGTGAATCCATGGCGATGCGCACGCTGCCGGCGCCGCCCATGCAGATCTCGGCGATGCGGCGACCGGCCTCCAGGCTGCCGGGCCGGTCGATGCCGGCATCGATCACGGTGCAGCCGGCGGGATGCTGCTCCACCCCGATCCGCAGCATGGCGGCGTCGGCCACAAGCGCATGGACCAGGGGAGCGGCAAGCCGGTTAACACTGAATGGAAGCGAGGACATCGGCGGAATTCTCCAAAAGGCAGGACCGCCGCGTGCAGTCCGCGACGATGCGTTCGATACGGCGGGACAGGCGATGCCTCGCCTCCTCCTCGTCCCCGCCCCAGGCGGTGACGCTGCACAGCGGCTGTCCGCCCTCGATGGCGCTGCCGGCGCGCGGCAGGTCGGCGCACCAGGGGGGCCAGACGAAATCCGCAGGCACGGTCAGCGCTGCGGGGGCGTAGGCCACCGCGCCGGCAATGACGCCCGGACGCGACGGCCCAAGGCTCCACCTGCGTCCGGCTGCTGCGTTCAGATGGGCGTGCATCGCCCCACCCACCCGGTGGCGTTCAAGCAGGTCGAGCGTGGCGCCGGGGCGCGGGTTGACCTCCAGCACCGTCGCCGTTTCTCCGTCGACCAGCAGGTCCAGGCTGTTCAACCCGACCAGTCCGAAGGCCACCGCGATGCGGCGCGCCGCGTCCGACAGCCGGTCGACCAGTGACGGCGGCAGCGCCGCCGGCAAGACCGCCCCGCCATAGCGGAACGGCGCTTCGGCCGCCGGATCGGCCCATTGGCGGCTGACCGCCACCGTCTCGCACCGGCCGGAGCGGTCGGCGACGAAGGCCACGGAAACCGCACGCCCCGCCACCCGCCGTTGCAGGTAATGCCCGCCCGGCAGCGGAGCGCCGGTCCAAGGGGTGATGTGCCAGCCACCGGCGGCCCCCACCCGCTTGACCAGCCAGTCCCCCGGAACCGCATCGTCGGGAACCGCCGTCCGCGTTTCCGGATGGCCGATGCCCAGCTCCTCCAGCCCCAGCGTCGCCAGCCGCGCGGCGAAGCCTATCGGGTCCTTCACCGCCCGTACCACCTCCGGCCCGTTGCCGAGCAGGCGGTAGGGACCGGTCCGCATCAGGGCGTCCAGCAGGTCGGGAACCTGTTCGAATCCCGATCCGGCAACCAGACCGCTGCCCCGCGGAGCCAAGGCGCGGGCGGCAGAGATCAGCGCTTCACCGTCGAAGCCGGCGACGGGATCGCCCGGCACCCGGCGGGCAGGCACCGGCACATCGGCGTCGCCGAACTGGTCCAACGTCGCCACCATGGTTCCGGTTCGCGCGACCGCCTGGGCGATGGCACGGCCGGACAGGGCGGCGACCAGGATCAGGCCGCTTTCCGGCATTGGGCGCGGGCCAGGGTGAAGGCGTCGTCGAAGGCCAGATAGACCGGCTTCGCCGCTTCGCGCATCGCCTTGAACAGGCCATGCTGGGTCTTGAACTTCACGTTCCCTATGGCGAGCGCGCCGATGCCGACCGCGTCGGTCCCCTCGATGGGGCCGCCGTCGCTGAAGGCGTCCACCCCCTCCACCCCGGCCGGCGGCACGGCATTGACATCGGCCACCACCCGCACCGAGGGGGCGGCGGCGATCTGCGCGCGGCTCAGCACCTGCACGCCGGCGCGGGCGACGGCCAGCACCACGTCGGTCTCCGCCAGGATGGCGGCCTTGTGCGCGTCGGTCGATCCGTCCACCGCACCCAGCGTCACGCCGAATCGCGCATGATAGGAATCCGCCCGCTCGGCGACGGACGCGGCGCCGTCATGGCCGACCAGCCGCACCGACGCTCCGGCACGCGCCGCCAGCACCGCGGCGACGCCGCCCACCGGCCCCTTGCCGCCGAACACCGCGACCCGCGCCCCCGCCAAAGCCATTCCGGCCTTCTCGAGCTGGGCCTCGACCTTAGCGATCATCGCCGCGGCGGTGGTATAGGCACCCGACGGGTCGGCGAAGACGGAGATTTCGAACGGCGGCACCATGGCCCCGCGCGCCGCCTCCAGCATGTCCAGCGCCTTCAGGATATCGCGGCCGGCGATGAACAGACCGGTCCTTTTGGCATCGCCCGGCGCGCGGGAGAAGATCATGTCCTGGACAAGGCCCGGAACTTCGCCAGTCTCGACATTGGTATAGGGCACGACGACGCCATATCCGGCATCGCAAGCCATGTTGATATCGAATGGACTGACCGCCTTCACCGGAGTAATGGCGTGAATGATATAGGGCTTTTCCATGAAACGAATTCCTTGGTTCGCTTCATGGCACTGTCTTTCACCTCACATTGTCACGCTGTCTTTTTTGCGACTGTTTCATATCCGGCAGCGACCGCTTCGAGCCCGGAGATGGTCTCCACCACCGCCCCACGGTTCCGTCCCCGGCAGACGACGAAGCGCAGATTGGTCCGCGTCCGCCAGCGCGCCCGTGCGCCCTCCGCCGCCCGCTCGGCCGATCCGGCATCGCCGAAGATCGCGAAGCCGGTCGGCCCCCAGGAGCTCTGCCCGACGCCGGCAGCGCCGGTCGACGGCAGCCATCGCAGCACCTCCGCCACATCGGGACTGCTGAAGCGCCCGCCCTGTGCCGGGGCGAAATGGTCGCCGACCACGCTCTGCAATTCCGTCACCGCGGCACCGAACCGCATCGCGTCCTCCTCCGCCAGCGCCGGCAAGCCGACCATCAGCGCCAGACGGCACAGATAGGCCGCCTTGTCCGCCGGAAAGGGCGGCAGATCGCGGAAGGCGACCGTTTCGGCCGTGCCGGACAGGCCGCGATTGGCATCGTCGAACACCAGCAGCATCCGCCATGCCTCCGGCAGAGCCATCCGGCTGATGACCGGCGGCGGCTCGTCCAGTGCGCCCTTGCCGCCGTCCAGGATGACGCCGCCCTGCTCGAAGGCACCGACGCCGATGCCCGACCGGGCCCCACGGTCCAGCAGGCTGGCGACCCGGCGCGGCGGCAGCGGCCGGCCGGTCATCGCCGACAGGGCAGCCCCGACGGCCAATGCCAGCTGGGTGCCCGATCCCAGCCCGGAATGGCAGGGGATCGTCCGGCCGAGGCGCAGGGAAAAGCGGTTCTCCACCTCCAGAACACCGCACAGCCGGTCGAGATATCCGCTCGCCCTGCCATCCGTCCGTTCCGGGGTGCCGCCTGTCGAGTCCGCCCGGCCCAGCGTCAATTCCGTGCCCAACCCGTCGAGCGTCAGGCCCAGACTGCCGAAGCGGCGGCCCAGCCCGCCCTCCATGTCGAGGAATCCAAGATGCAGCCGGGCGGGCACCTCCACCCGCACCGCGTCGACCGTCTTTCGCTGTTCGCCGCAAATCATGGCCTACCTGTCGCAAAAGCCAAGGCGACCAGCCGCCTTTCGGCCATAATAAAATCGTCAGCGATAAAATCAATGAGTTCAGCGATAGAAATTTGCGAAGTCACAGTAACAATTCAAATTGCCGACCTCCAATTCTCATTCATTCGATGAATTGAGATGCGCTTCTCTATGCAGTTTCCGAGAACTTCTTCTCTTCCGATATCATGCGCGGGGTCTAGGACATGGACAGCGAACTCGGCGGGTCCGATCTTCCGCCTCTCATGAGCGATGTCGTTTGCCCGTTCTGCGCAATGGCCTGCGACGACCTGACGGTCGCTCGCGACCGGACCGGCCAGCTCAGGGTGACCGCCAACGGCTGTGCACGGGCGCGCACCTTGTTCGCCCTTCCGGCATTGCCGGCCCATTGCTTCATAAAGGGCCGCGCCGTTCCGCTCGACGCGGCGCTCGACGCGGCGGCGGCGCTGCTGCGAAACGCCGCCTCTCCCGCCGTCGGCGGGCTGGCCGCCGACACCGAAGGGGTCTCCGCAGCCCTGGCGCTGGCGGAGCGGTTGCATGCGGTGGTCGACCACGCCGCGTCCGACAGCCTGTTCCACGGCCTGCGCGCCTTCCAGGTGACCGGCGCCATGACCGCCACCTTCGGCGAGCTGCGCAACCGCGCCGACCTGTTCGTGCTGTTCGGGACGGAGTTCGACCGCCACGCCCCCCGCCTGTTCGACCGCATCGTCCATCCGCCCCAGGCCCTGTTCCGCGATGCCGGTGCCGCGCGCGGCTTCCTGATCGGTCCCGGTGACGGCCCGGTACCGGACGGGTTCGAGCGCCTGACCGTCGACCTGATCCATGCCCCGGCCATCGCCGCCGCCCTGTCGCAGCTGGTGTCCGGCGAAAGACCGCGTGGCGACCGGGTGGGCGGCATCGCGATGGAGGATCTCGCCCGTGTCGCCGCCGCGTTGCGCGAGGCCCGTTTCGGCGTCGTCGGCTGGATCGCCGCCACGCTGGACCCGGTGGCCGGCGACATCGCCATCGAGGCCTTCAACCGGCTGGTCGTGACCGCCAATGCCTCCACCCGCTGCGCCGGCTTGTCGCTTGGCGGCAAGGGCAACGCGCTGGGCGCCAACTACGTCTGCGCCTGGCAGTATGGCGTGCCGCTGCGGTCCCGCCTGGGGGCCGGCCCGCCGGAGCATGATCCGTTGCGCTACCGGCTGAAGAGCCTGCTGGCCGGGGGCGAGATCGACGCGCTGGTCTGGCTGTCGGCGCTGAACGGCGCGGAGGTGCCGGACACCCGCACGCCGATGATCGTGCTGGCCCGCCCGGGACAACCCCTGCCCTACGATCCCGACGTGCTGATTCCGGTCGCCGTTCCCGGGCTCGACCATGCCGGCAGCATCCACCGCGCAGACGGGGTCGCCGCCCTGCCGTTGCGCCGGCTGCGGTCCGCCCCCTCATCATCCGCCCCCTCATCGCTTGCCATGACGCTACCGACCGCCGCGGCAGTGCTGACCGCCCTGCTCGACCGGCTTCCCATCTCCCCTCTTCCCGCCCTGGTCCGGGAGACGCCGCATGTCTGACGCCTACACCCTGCTGCGCGGCGGCCGCGTCTGCGACCCCGCCGGGGCTGCGGACGGCACCGCCCTGCGCGAGCCGCCACGCGACCTGTATCTGAAGGACGGCCGCATCGCCGCGGCGCCTCCGGCGGATGCCCGCATCGGCGAGGTGATCGATCTCGAAGGCCGCATCGTCATGGCCGGCGCCATCGACATCCACAGCCACATCGGCGGCGGCAAGGTGAACCTCGCCCGCCTGCTGCTTCCGGAAGAGCATCGCGAGCACGGCAGCGGCCCGGACGGCCTGCGCCGCTCCGGCAGCGGGCTGTTCACCCCGTCCAGCTTCGTCACCGGCTACCGCTATGCGGAGATGGGCTACACGGCGGCGTTCGAGCCGGCGATGCTGCCCTCCAACGCGCGCCACACCCATCTGGAGCTGGCGGACGTCCCGATCATCGACAAGGGCTGCTACGCCGTCCTGGGCAACGACGATTTCCTGCTGGAGCGGCTGGCGGCCGGGGCGACGCAGTCGGAGGTCAACGACTATGTCGCCTGGATCCTGCACGCCACCCAGGCGGTCGGGGTCAAGGTGGTGAACCCCGGCGGCATCAGCGCCTTCAAGTTCAACCAGCGCCGGCTGGACCTCGACGAGGCGCATCCCCATTACGGACTCACGCCGCGCCGCATCCTGACCACGCTGGCCACCGCGCTGTCCGACCTGGGGGTGCCGCATCCGCTGCACATCCATTGCAACAACCTGGGCATCCCCGGCAACGAAGCGGTGACGCGCGACACCATCGCCGCGCTCGACGGGCTGCCCGCCCACCTGACCCACCTGCAATTCCACAGCTACGGCACGGAAGGCGACCGCCGCTTCTCCTCGGCCGCCGCCGAGATCGCCGAATCGGTGAACCGCAGCCCGAACATCTCGGTCGATGTCGGCCAGATCGTCTTCGGCCAGACCATCACCGCGTCGGCCGACATCATGTCGCAGTTCCGCAACAGCGGCCTCGCCAGCCCGCGCAAATGGGTGTGCACCGACATCGAATGCGACGGCGGCTGCGGGCTGGTGCCGTTCCGCTACCGCGACAAGGCCTTCGTCAACGCCCTGCAATGGGCCATCGGGCTGGAGCTGTTCCTGCTGATTGAGGATCCCTGGCGGGTCTATCTGACCACCGACCATCCCAATGGCGGCCCCTTCACCAGCTATCCGCACCTGATCCGGCTGCTGATGGACCGCAGCTTCCGCAACGAGCAGCTGTCGCGGATCAATCCCGACGTGGCTGCGCACAGCCGGCTCGGCTCCATCGACCGCGAATACACGCTGGAGGAGATCGCCATCATGACCCGCGCCGGCCCCGCCCGCGTGCTGGGGCTGCGCGACCGCGGCCACCTTCGCCCCGGCGCCGTCGCCGACGTGGTGGTGTATGACGACCTGCCCGACCGCGAGGCGATGTTCGCCGCCCCCGCGTGGGTGTTCAAGAACGGCCGCCCGGTGGCGCGGAACGGACAGCTGACCGCCACCGGCTGGGGCGACACCATCGTCGTCCGGCCGGAGTTCGATTCCGCCATCGAACGGCGGCTGAAGCCGTGGTTCGAGGATCACCAGACCGTGCGGCTCGGCAATTTCCGCATCGCGGACGGGGAAATCCTCGACCATGGCCGCGGCGGGCTTTCCATCGTTCCGACCCTGACGGCGTCCGACTCATGCTTCTGAACGGCATCCACATCGAGAACACCTATGCCGAGGCCTTCGACATGAAGGCGACCCGGCTGATCGTCACCGCCGACACGCTGGCCTGGGCACGCCATGCCGGCATGGCGGCGACGGGCTTCGCCACCTCGGTCATCGCCTGCGGCTGCGAATCCGGCATCGAGCGGGAGCTGTCGCCGGACGAGACCCCGGACGGGCGCCCCGGCGTGGCCCTGCTGTTCTTCGCCACCGGTCGCAGCGTGCTGGGCAAGCAGGTGGAGACCCGCCTCGGCCAGTGCATCCTGACCTGCCCCGGCACCGCCTGCTTCTCCGGCGTGCCGCGCGGCGCCAAGGAGGACCTGATCCCGCTGGGCCGCAAGCTGCGCTATTTCGGCGATGGGCAGCAGATGTCGAAGCTGCTGGGTGGCCGGCGCTATTGGCGCATCCCGGTGATGGACGGCGAGTTCCTGTGCGAGGAATCGAGCTGGAGCGTCCCGGCGGTCGGTGGCGGCAATCTTCTGATCCTGGCCGATGCCCGGATGGCGGCGCTGGAGGCGGCGGAAGCGGCGGCGGACGCCATGCGCGCCGTGCCCAACGTGGTGCTGCCCTTCCCCGGTGGGGTCGTCCGCTCCGGCTCCAAGGTGGGGGCGAAGTACAAGGGAATGCCGGCCTCCACCAACGACGCCTATTGCCCGACGCTGCGCGGCCTGCCCCGCTCCCGCCTGCCGGCCGAGGTCGAATCGGTGCTGGAGATCGTCATCGACGGGCTGACCGCAGCCGATGTCACGGCGGCCACCACGGCCGGGCTGAAATGCCTTATCGAGCGGGGTCGCGGCTCCGGCGTCTGGGGCGTCACCGCCGGCAATTACGGCGGCAAGCTGGGCCGCCACCACTTCCACCTTCACGAGTTGCTGCCATGAGCGTGCTCAGCTTCCGCCTGAAAGGCCCGTTGACCGGCCGCATCGACGCCTCTCCCCTGCTGCCGCACCGGCTGGCGGAGCTGGACATGGCGGAGATCGCCGCCTTGCCGTTGCGGATCGGTCGGGGCCATGCCGCCGTGGGCGACCTGTTCGAGCTGTCCGGCAGTCCGGGCGATGCCGTCGAACTGGAGGGGGACGAGCGGATCGACTTCGTCGGCGCCGGGCTGACCGCCGGCACCATCCGGGTCGCCGGACCGGTCGGCCACCGCGCCGGCACCGGCATGAGCGGCGGCACCCTCGTGGTGGACGGGTCGGCCGGGCTGGCGGCGGGCGCCGCCATGCGCGGCGGCGTGCTGTTCATCGGCGGACATGCGGGCGACGGGCTGGGCGGCGCGCTGCCGGGTGAGCGGACGGGGATGACGGGTGGGCGGATCCTGGTGCAGGGCAATTGCGGCGACCGCGTCGGCGAACGCATGCGCCGCGGACTGATCGCCGTCGGCGGCGATGCCGGCGCCTTTGCCGCCCTGCACATGAATGCCGGCAGCCTGCTGATCGGCGGCAAACCGGGCGCCGCCATCGGCCATGGCATGCGAAACGGCACCATCCTGTTCCGCGGCGAGGTCGAGCCGCTGCCGGGTTTCGCCGACTGCGGCCTCAACCAGCTGCCGTTCCTGTCGCTCCTGGACAACCATCTGTCCGAACTGGACGGGGTGCCGCCGACCTGCCGGGGCCTGACCGGACGGGCGCGCCGCTGGCTGGGAGACCGTGGCTTCGGCGGACGCGGCGAACTGCTGGCCTGCCTCTGACGATTCTGCCCCCATGGCTCGTCCGGAATAGCCGCATCGGTGCAGGTGGGCTAGCACCTATGGGCAGGCAAATCGTTCACACGCGGATGGTTGTGTTTAAAAACAATCAGGATCCGCACGGACGTCGTTCTCCTTCAAGAATTATGTCCGCTTTGTTCAATGTCACCGGGCCTCTTCCTCGTACGCTCCTTGTCATAAAACTTTGATGGTGCGGAAAGGGATCGCCCCCCGCCCATCCGAACGTGGCCACCGAACAAACAAGGCCGCGGAAAAGCAGCGTGTTCGCCGACCATTCGCGACCCACGACAATACGAGCAGGAATGCGGAAGAGGGGCACGGGACGATGAAGTGCAATGAACAGCAGTCCGGCGTTTCCAAGATCGACACGATCGGTTTTCTCCTGGTTCCCGATTTCTCCATGATCGCGTTCACCGCGGCGGTGGAGCCTCTGCGCCTTGCCAACCACATCAGCGGAAGGGAGCTGTATCGCTGGGCGCTGCTTTCCCCGAACGGCGGTGTCCAGCGGGCCAGCAACGGCATCGGGATCTGCGTCGATCACACCATCGCCGACGCCCCGCCGATGTCCGCCGTGATGGTGTGCAGCGGAGTCGGTGGCCACTGGTACGAGGATCGGGCGGTTTTCTCGTGGATGCGGCGTTCGGCCGCCCAGGGAACCGCCTTCGGTGCCCTGTGCACGGCCAGCCACATCCTGGCCCGCGCCGGCCTGCTGAACGGCTACCGCTGCACCATCCATTGGGAGAACATGGCCGGCTTCGCCGAGACCTTCCCGGAGATCGAGGCGACCGGCGAACTGTTCACCATCGACCGCAACCGCTTCACCTGCGCGGGCGGCACCGCCGCCACCGACATGATGCTGCACCTGATCGCCGCCCGCCATGGCGAGAAGCTGGCGGCGGACATCGCCGAGCAACTCCTGCACACCAAGATCCGGGCCGGCAGCGTCCGCCAGCAGGAGGAACTGCAGACCAATCCGATGCTGGATCACGAGGATCTCAACGCCGCCGTGGCGGTGATGCAGGCCAACATCGAAGAGCCGCTGGATCTGCTGACGCTGGCCGCGGAACTGGGTCAGTCCCGCCGGAACCTGGAGCGGCTGTTCCGCAGATACATGAACTGCTCGCCGGCCAAATACTATCTCGGCCTCCGGATGAAGCGGGCGCGGCAGTTGCTGTGCCAGACCCGCATGTCGGTGATGGAGGTGTCGATCAGCTGCGGCTTCATTTCCGCCACCCACTTCAGCAAATGCTATCGCGACCATTTCGGCGTCGCACCGCGCAGCGACCGCCAGAACCAGCGGCACAGCCCGCTTGCCGCAGCGCATGAGTTCGCCGGACTGACCTGATAGCGCAACCGACACCGCGGCGCGGACCGGCGCCGCTTCGAAAAGACTTGCGGGGGACGGCGGAAAAGACCAAATCGGTGTCGCATTCGAACAGATACCGTCCCCTGGATACCGCTAAGGTACAAAACGGCCTGCCCGACACCAATCCTCGTCTGGCCCCGCCGGACAACAGCCAGGAGGACGGCACCGATGCTCGAAACGATCCTTTCCGCCCAATGCGCACGCGGCGCGACTGCGGCCGATTCAAGGGTGTCCACGATCCCCGCAGGCCTCTACGAACTGTTTCTGGAGAATGTCGTCCTGCCCTGCCGGATCGGCGTCTTCGATTACGAGCGTGACGCTCCCCAGCGCGTGCGCATCGACCTGCTGTTGCATGTGCGCCAGGACAGTGCCCAATTCTCCGACGATATCGGCGACGTGCTGTCCTACGACGATCTGCTGTCGGGGCTGAAGCGGATCCTGATGGACGAGCACACCAATCTGGTCGAGATGCTGGCGGAAAAGATCGCCCGCATGTGCCTTGCCCACGAACAGGTGCAGTCGGCCCGCGTGTCGGTGGCGAAGCTGGACA
The DNA here is from genome assembly GCF_000283655.1 of Azospirillum lipoferum 4B. Taxonomy (NCBI): domain Bacteria; kingdom Pseudomonadati; phylum Pseudomonadota; class Alphaproteobacteria; order Rhodospirillales; family Azospirillaceae; genus Azospirillum; species Azospirillum lipoferum. The sequence continues at coordinate 907,706 of NC_016585.1, forward strand.
TCTATGACGGGGTCGCGGTTCCCGGCATCCGGCTGGAGCGGACGCGCGACCAGCTGCCCGGTTCGTCCCTGCCGGCGTCCCGTCGCCTGATGGTCTTGACCGATCGGCGGATCTGATCCGATGACGGCCAACCCATCGCCTGAAGACGGATCGCCAAACGCTGCAGGGAACGTCACGGCACGGCCCTGGGTGATCAAGATCGGCGGCAGCCTGTCGGACTGGCACCGGCTGGGAACATGGTTGGACCTGATCTCCCAGCCCGGCCATCTCCACCCTCTGGTCATCGTGCCGGGCGGCGGCCCCTTCGCCGATGCGGTGCGCGACGCCCAGGACAATTGGCGCTTCGACGACCGGCTCGCCCATCGCATGGCCCTGCTGGCGATGGAGCAGTTCGGGTTGATGCTGCACGGCATTTGCCCGGCCCTGCAGACCGCGGCGACGCGCGAACGGCTGCGCTCGCTGATCCGGGCGGGGATGCCGGCGGTGTGGCTGCCGTCGGCGATGGCGCTCGACCAACCGGAGATCGCCGAAAGCTGGGATGTCACCTCCGACAGTCTGGCGGCATGGCTGGCGATGGAGCTGGACGCGGCGGCGCTGGTGCTGGTCAAGTCGGGTCCCTGCCCTTGTGCGGCCACCGATGCGGCGGCGCTGGCCCGCGACGGGCTGGTCGATGCGGCTTTCCCGCATTGGCGCGCGCGCTTCGCCGGCGAAACCTGGTGCATCCATCGCGACAACCACATGCTGATGGAAGAGGCGCTTGCCGGCCGCGCAAATCCCGGCTGCACCCTGCTGCGCAGCCCGGAGGCGGAACTTCTGCCAAGCGTGCGAGCATGACCGGGGAATCTCCCGACCCCGCTTCGCCGCGGCTTGCCTGGGCGCTGACCGGATCCGGCCATTACATTAAGGAGACGCTCGACCTGATGGCGCGGCTGGCGCCGCTCGACGTCTTCCTCAGCAAGGCGGCCGAGGAGGTGATGCGCATGTACCGCCGCCGCGACGGCAACTTCCCGCCGGGCACCCGCCTGTTCCGCGACCGTGCCGCCAGCGCGCCGCAGATCGGGCGGTTCTATTTCGGCGAGTACCACACGCTGGTGGTGGGGCCGGCCACCTCGAACACGGTCGCCAAATGCGTGCAGGGGATCTCCGACACGCTGCCGACCAACGCCTTCGCCCAGGCCGGCAAATGCCGGGTGCCCTGCATCGTCTTCGCCTGCGACACAGCGCCGGAAATGATGACCGAGGCGCCGCACGGCATGGTGCCGGTCTATCCCCGGCGCATCGACCTGGAGAATGTCGAACGGCTGCGCGGGTTCGAGGCGACCACCGTCGTCGAAACCGTTTCCGAACTTGAAGCGGCGCTGGCAACGCGCCTGGACTCCGTGCGTCCGGAAAGGCGCCTGGTGAATGTCTGACAACCTCGTCTTCGTGACCGGAAAGCTGGCGGAGCCACGCCTGCGGGCGGTGCTCAACGGGATGGCGTCCTCACCTTTCAGGTTCGACGTGGTGCAGATCGGCGTCAGCGTCGCCGCCCTGATGACCGAGGAACTGATCAGGCGCCGCCTCCCGCCGCCGCCGCCGGGTTCCCGGGTGATCCTGCCCGGCCGGACCCGCTGCGATCTGGCGGCACTGTCCGGGCATTTCGGTGTCACCTTCGAACGCGGGCCGGAAGAACTGCGCGACATCCCCGCCTATCTCGGCGGGCGGGCGGCGCGGACCGACCTGTCCCGCCATGCGGTGACGATCTTCGCGGAGATCGTCGACGCCCCCCACCGCTCCGTCGACACTCTGCTGGAAACCGCCGCAAGGCTGCGCCGTGACGGTGCCGACGTGATCGACATCGGCTGCCACCCCGGCGAACGGTTCGAAGGGCTGGAGGCCGCCGTCGCCGCCCTGGTCGCCGCCGGCCACACCGTCAGCGTCGACAGCGCCGACCCCGAGGAGCTGCTGCGCGGGGCGTCGGCCGGTGCCTCCTACCTGCTCAGCCTCAACGAGGACACGCTGTGGGTGCTGGATCGGACGGCCGCCACCCCGATCCTGATTCCGGGCAAGGCGCGCGACCTGGACTCGCTGTGCCGCGCCGTCGACCGGCTGCGGACCTCCGGCCGGCGTTTCCTCGCCGATCCGGTGCTCGACCCCATCCATTACGGCTTCACGGAGTCGGTGGTCCGCTATCACGACCTGCGCCGGCGCTATCCCGACATCGAGATGCTGATGGGCATCGGCAACCTGACCGAACTGACCGACGCCGACACCACCGGCACCACGGCTCTGCTGATGGGCATGGTGTCGGAACTGTCCATCGGCGCCGTCCTGACCCTGCAAGTCAGCCCGCATGCCCGCACCGCCGTGCGCGAGGCCGACCGGGCGCGGCGGATCATGCATGCCGCCGCCGAAAGCGGCAGCCTGCCCAAGGGCATCGACGACGGGCTGCTGGCTCTGCGCGACCGCCGTCCCTTCGCCGGCACCCCGGCCGAGATCGCGGAGACCGCCCGCAGCATCCGCGACCCCTCCTTCCGGGTGGAGGTGGCCGAGGACGGCGTCCATGTCTATAACCGTGACGGGCACCATGTGGCGACCGATCCGTACCGTCTCTATCCCCTGCTGGGGCTGGCGGAGGACGGCGGACATGCCTTCTACATGGGGGTGGAGTTGCAGAAGGCCTTTCTCGCCTGGCAGCTCGGCAAGCGCTATGTCCAGGACGAAGACCTCTCCTGGGGCTGCACCGTGGAGACGGCGGCAGAGGCGGACAGCGACATCCACGGTTTCAAGACGGCCGGCACGACCTTGCAGGAGCGCCGCCGGGCCTGCGGAAGGGCATCATGATCCTGGAAACCATCGTCACCACGCTGGGCGCCGACGGCACCCCGCACATCGCGCCCTTCGGCGTCACCCGGACCGGAGAGGGTCTGGCGATCGCCCCCTTCCGCCCCTCCGTCACGCTCAATGCGCTGGAGGCCACCGGCCGGGCCGTGGTCAACCTCACCGACGATGCGCGGCTGTTCGCCGGCTGCCTGACCGGACGGCGGGACTGGCCGCTGGTCCCGGCGACCGCCATCGCGGGTGTGCGTCTGGTCGACAGCCTCGCCCATTGGGAGGTGGAGGTTGTTCGGGTGGAGGCCGACCCGGTGCGCCCGCGCTTCCATTGCCGATGCGTCCATGAAGAGGCGCATCGGCCCTTCGCCGGCCACAACCGCGCCGCCGCCGCCGTGATCGAGGCCGCGATCCTGTGCAGCCGCCTGCATCTGCTGCCGCGGGAGAAGGTGGAACGGGAAATGGCTTACCTTGCCATTGCCGTCGAAAAAGCCGCCGGAGCGCGGGAACGGGAGGCCTGGGGCTGGCTGTGTGACCGTCTGGCGGCCTTTCGGGCCGAAGCTGACCGCAAGGCCGAGCCAAAGGTGCTTTCATGATCCGCATGCTCGCCAGCGTGACCGATCCCGAAGAAGCCGATCTTGCGGTGGAGGCCGGCGCCGACCTGATCGATCTGAAAAATCCGCGCGAGGGCGCCCTGGGCGCGTTGCCCGCCGACTTGATCCGCGCCTGCCTCGCAACGGTATCCGGACGACGGCCGGTCAGCGCCACCATCGGCGATCTGCCGATGGATCCAGACATCACGGCGATGGCCGTCTCCCGGACGGCGGCCACCGGGGTCGACATCGTGAAGATGGGGATCGTCGCCGGCGGCGACCCGGCCGCCTGCATCGAGGCGGCGGCACTGGCACGCGGCGCTTCCGCGCTGGTCGGCGTCATCCTTGCCGACCTGACGCCCCCCACGCCCGATCTGGTTCATGCCATGGCCGATGCCGGCTTCATCGGCGTGATGCTGGACACCGGACTGAAGGACGGCCGCAGCTTGCGCGATCATCTGTCCACCGACGCGCTGGCCGATTTCATCGGACGGGCACGCGATGCCGGATTGTCGGCAGGGTTGGCCGGGTCCCTGAGGCTTGCCGACATCCCCCCTCTTGCGGCGCTGGGTCCGTCGATTCTCGGCTTTCGCGGCGCCCTGTGCCAGGGTGGCGCACGACGCGAGGTGATGGACCCGGACAGGATCGCCGAGGTCATCCGAAGCGTGCGCGGTCACCGTGGGCCGACCTGACGCCACCGGTCTGCGGCCATGTCGGCAACGCATGAACCGGCCCATCATGCCGATCGGGCCGAAGCGCTCCAATCGCCACTGAGAAAAGGCACTGCCGGAATAAAATAGCCATCCGAGCCGCTATACTGAGGAAGAAGCAACGGCACTGACGGCTATCTAAATTTCCGCAGATGTGTTGGTATCGGGATTCCACCCGATGAAGAATGGTCGATCCCCGTTCCCTTTGAACCACCGGCCGGCACCACCACGCTTTTTCAAAGGAACGCCTTCATGCGTATACGACTGGGTTACCAGCTGACCTTCAGCTTTCCCGCTCCCACGCCGATGATCGTGATGCTGAACGTGCATTACTCGCGCGTCGGAGACCTGGAGCAGCCCGACCACATCGTCACCAGCGTACCGGCACCGATCCAGGGTTACCGCGACAGTTTCGGCAACTGGTGCAGCCGGCTGGTCGCGCCCGCCGGACTTGTCACCATCAGCGCCGACAGCATCATCCGGGACAGCGGGCTCCCCGACCCGGCCGAGCCCGGCGCCGTGCAGCACCGGGTGGACGAGCTGCCGGCCGACACCCTGCTGTTCCTGCTGGGCAGCCGCTATTGCGAGACGGATGTCCTGTCGGACGAGGCGTGGCGGCTGTTCGCGGGCACCGCACCGGGATGGGCGCGGGTCCAGGCGATCTGCGATTTCGTCCACGGCCATGTGACCTTCGGCTACGAGCATTCGCGCCCGACGCGGACCGCGGCCCAGACCTATGCCGAGAAGCGTGGGGTCTGCCGTGACTACGCTCATCTCGCCATCGCCTTTTGCCGCGCCATGAACATTCCCGCGCGCTACTGCACCGGCTACATCAGCGACATCGGCGAGCCGCCGCCCTATGCGCCGATGGATTTCGCGGCCTGGATGGAGGTGTATCTCGGTGGCCGCTGGCATGTCTTCGACCCACGGAACAACGCCCCCCGGATCGGACGAATCCTGATCGCCCAGGGGCGCGACGCCGCCGATGTGCCGCTTACCCACACCTTCGGCCCCAACACGCTGACGGGATTCAAAATCTGGACGGACGAGGTGGTCGCCTGATCGGTACAGGCTATGCCCGGCCCGCCACCGCGGCGTCCGGCGTCATCGCCTCCAGGCCCCTGACGGGCAGCGGCGGGACCGGTGCGCGGGCGCGTTCGCGGCGCGGCAGCAGGGCAATCCGATGCAGATCCTCCACCCAGGGCGACGGGTAGCTGTCGGTGCCGAAGATCCATACGGTGGCCATGATGCCTTCCGCGCTACGCAGCAGGACGCGGGCGTCATGGCCGTCCTTGCCGGCATGGTTGGCGGCCTGCACCGCGGCGATCAGGGCGCCGACCTGTCCGTTGGGAAAGGGGCCGTACCGTTCCCCTTCCAGCCCGATGAACCAGCCGTCCGTCCGGCACGACACGATGTAATGGGCTGAGAGGCTCATGAGGTCACAGTTCCTTGATGGCGGTTGCGCCGGCCACGGCGCAGGCCATGGTGAGACGGGTCAGCACGGCCCCCCGCATCAGGCTGGCTTGTCCCGGCGGCGAAAAGGCGGGGGGAAGAAGGTCGGATCGCGTGTCGTGGAACGCCGGATGCCAACGGCGCTCGGCATTCGTCCAGCGCAGCTGTTCGCGCAGCACATCGGCGCCATGGGGGCATCGCCCTTCGATGGAGTGGAACAGCGGGGTCATGGGCGTTCCTCCAGTGCGGAATTGGCCGGTGCGGATGTGACCAGCGCGGATTTGGCCGTCAGGGCGTCGGCCATGGCTGGAACCGCCGGATGCGGTGAACCGGCAATCGCTTCTGACGCTCCGCCGGCCGATCCGCCGATAGCCGCACAGCACCAGCGGACATGGCAGCGTTCCCCTGCCGCCGATTGCGCCAGCACGACGCTGGCGAAGCCGAGCCGTTCCGCCGCCTGCGCTTCACGAATGGCTTTGGCGAGCGCATCGGTTCGGTTGGCGCAGGGCGGATAGACGAATCCGTCCACACGCACGATCCAGCCGACGCGGGTTTTCAAAATGAAGAAGGCAAGCCTTGTGCGGGCATCCATGGGGTGGTCTCCGATGTGGGCCGGATGTGTCGGCGTTGGCGGCAGCCATGCCGTCCGGATCGAGTCACACCAGGAAGGGCCCGGGATTTGCGGACCGCAGCAAAAATGAGCAAGCCTGGGTGGCTTCAGCAGACTCGAATTGGTGACCTGCGAAGCAATTTGCAATGGACACTATGCGGAATCGCTGGCTCCCGATGGCTTTTCGCCAATCGGATGCGTGCGTCCGTTTGTTCCTGATTGGCGGAAAATGGCGCTGAAAACTCCGAGAAGTCTCCACCGCCATCGCCCTTCATTCCGCCACGGCCGAAGTCGGCTGCGGCGGGAGGCGGCCGGATCGCCGCCCCTTCATGGTATGCCCGCTTGGGGTCAGCGCTTGTTGCCGGTGTTGCCGGACTTGCCGCCGATGGGCTCCACCTTGACGTCGGTGCGGCGGGCGCTCGCCTCCACCACCTGTTCCCGTTCGGAAGCGGTCTTGGAGAGCACGACCTCCTCGACGACGCGGGCTTCCTTCGTGATCTCCGGCGTTTCGGAGGTCGCCGTCAGTTCGACGGTCTTCTCGCCGAAGGCGGCCTTCTCCTCGTCGGGGCTCAGGGGGCGGTCGACCTTGCGGTGTTCCACATCCACGGCCTCGTCACGCAGCGTCACGGTTTCCCGTACCGGCGTCTCGGTGACTTCCGAGGTGAGCTTCACCCCGCCCTTGGCGACCCGGCGCTTGCCGATCTCGACCTCTTCCTTCACCGACTGGAGGGTCTCCTGCTCGACGGTGCCGCCGCTGCCCGCCTTCTTGCTATCCTCATTCCGGGCCGCCTTCTGCGCCGAGGAAGCCTCCGGCAGGTCGATGGCTCCATTCTCGTCGAGGATCGCCTCCGCAGCGTCGGCGTCCTGGTCGGCGATGTCGGCCGCGACCAGGGTGTGGCCCTGGCGGACGGCAGCGCCATACTGGTCGGCCAGTTCCTTCCCGAAGCCATGCCCCAGCAGGCCCTGGGCCGCCTTGTCGGCGCTGTCGGCGCCGCCGAAGGTTTCGATGTCCGTTTCCTGGCAGCCCGCCGCGATCAGGGCCTGGAAGGCCTTCTTGGCGGAACCGGTTTCCTTGTAAAGTCCAACGACGATCGTGCTCATGATGCTCTCCAGTGAGATTTCGAATTTGTGCGATGTTTCAAGCGGCTTTTCGAAAGCGGTCCGGGCCGGTCAGGCCACGGAGTCTTCCGGCGCCGGATCCCGGTCGACCACGACGTCCTGACGGCGCAGCGTGACGTGGTCGGTCATCTTGCGGCTTTCGGTACGGCGGGTGATCCGGACCTCTTCCACCAGCTTCAGGCGGACCTCCACGACAGCCACCTCCTCGATCACCGAGATGACGGTGGTGTCGCCGTCCTGGCGATCGGGGATCGGACCGTCGACGAAGCGCCCGATGGGCACCCGCTCCACCTCCAGCGTTTCCACCGACAGGTCGGCTTCGACCGCCTGTTCCCGCTCGTGGCTGACGGTGCGGGCGCGGACGGTTCCGGTGACCTGTCGGCGTTTGCCGACGCCCACCTGCTCTTCGACGGCGAGGAGCGTCTGCGGCCCGTGTTCCGAACTGGTCAACGGAGGTCCTCCTGCGATTCTTGAGGTGGCGTCAGGCGTCGCGGTGGAGCGGGTTTTGCCTGGCGTCCTGGGTCAGGCGGGATGCGGCCTGGGCGGCGCGGACATTGACCTCGCAGAAGGCCAGCCACCCGCCGAGCAGGTAGCGGTTTCCCGCCATCACGATGTCCTGCGGGCCACGGGCCTGCAGCATGCTGCCCATCATCTCGTTCTGACGCTCGACGGCCTTGTTCATGAAGGAGACGGCTTCCGAAAAGGCCGTTCCATAGCCAGCCATCATGGCACCGCCGAGTGCCATCGCCCGACCGCCCCCGTCTTCGAGGCCATGGCTCAGTGCGCGCTCGACCTTCTGGCCGGCGGCCTGGACGGTTTCCGGGAAGCTCTGGTTGCCCGAGGTGCCGGGGAGCTTCGGCGGCCAGGGCCTCGGCTGCTGTCCAAAGCCACGGCCGGCTTTCGGCGCGTGCTCTTCGCTGGCGCTTCGGATGGTGGCGCCCTTCGGCGCATCGTTGCCCGCCGGGGCTTCGTCGCTTGCGCTGCGAATGGTCGGGCGGGTGGTGGTGGGGGTGTGTGCGCCGTCTTCCATATCGATTCCATGTCTGTTTGGGTTGGATGTCTGGGAGCGCTGCGCTCGACCTGAATGACTAGAGACTATATTATGTTGCGGCGCAAAAATACAATGTCCTTATAAAGAAAAGTTGGAGAATGTCGCGATTAATTGCAGAATAAAAAGAAGGTGTTCTTTTGACTGTTTACGAATTTATTTTCTGCCTATGCAGAAAGTTCAGGAACAGCCTTAGGGGCATTTATCGATATATTTGTCTGTCTGAAGGGCCGGGCCGCAGAAGGGGCTCTGCCCCCTCTACGCCTGGGAAGGCTGCGTTCCGCAGCCATATCCTTTCATTGGAAACGATTGGGCTGGGAGCGTTGCATGCCTGCTAATTCCCGCGACCAGAAGGACGCAGAGAAGATGGTGAGGGAGGAGGAGGCGCGCGGCGGTCCCTTCGTGGTGGCCGCGGAATCGACGCTGATGCCGATGCTGATCGCCGATCCGACCCTGCCGGATGTGCCGATCGTCTTCGTCAATGCCGCCTTCATCAAACTCAGCGGCTACGCGCGGGAGGAGGTACTGGGCAAGAGCTATCACTTCCTGTCCGGCTCCGACACCGACCCGGAGGTGGCGCGCGCCATCGACCTGGCCCTGCGCGCCGGGGAGGCCATCGTGCGTCAGGTGCAGCTCTACCGGAAGGATGGAGCTCAGCTATGGGTGCTCCAGCATGCCGCTCCCGTCTTCGAGGAAGACCGCATCCGCTACCATTTCGTGTCCTTCGTCGACAACACCGCGCGCAAGGCGGCGGAAGATGACCTGCGGCAACTCAACGAGGATCTCGACCGCCGCGTCTCGTCGCGCACCGAACGGCTGGACGAGCTCAACCACCAGCTCGCCAGTGAAGTCGAGCGCCGCATCGACGTGGAGCGGGTGCTGCGCAACACGCTGCACGACAAGGACTTGCTGCTGCGCGACAAGGACGACCTGATGCGGGAGGTGAACCACCGGGTCAAGAACACCCTGCAGATGGCCTCGTCCTTCCTGCGCATCCAAATGAGCGTCGCTCAGAGCCAGGAACCGGCCGTGCAGGAGGCACTGCACAGCGCCGTGGAACGGCTGGACCGCATGGCCGAGATCCACGAGAAGCTCTACCGGGCGCAGGGGCTGCAGGAGATCGAATTCGGCGGCTATCTGGGGATGCTGTGCCGCGACCTGCTGGCGTCCTTCGGGGCCGCGCAAGGCCTGCAGGTGGTCCTGGACATCGACACCGACGAGGCCTTCCTGAAGCCGGACCAGGCCATCCCGCTCGCCCTGATCGCCAACGAAGCGATGATCAACGCGCTGAAATACGCCTTCCCGGACGGACGGTCCGGCCGCATCGCCGTCTCGTTCCGCCACACCTCGCGCAGCCTTCTGCGCTTGACCATCGGCGACGACGGCGTCGGCATGTCCGCGACCCCGCGCTCCGGTTCGCTCGGCCTGACCTTGATGGAGTTGCTGGCCGAGCAGATCGATGGCGGCGTGACCGTCAGGTCCGACAAGGGCACGACCGTCACGGTGTCGATCCCTGCATGACCGGACCCGGCGCCGGCTGCCGGAAAGGCCCGGAGCGATGCCGCCGTATTCCCGGCCGCGGGCTTCACCATCCGGCAGCCGGTCGAAGGGGGTTGCGGCCGGAACGCAGCCCGCAGGAAAATTCACAAACAATCGCAATTGGCTTGCACAAAAATGTGGCGTAGCGGCGTCGCGGGCGCCAAAAAGCGGGCGTCGTTCCCACGGAAGGCGTCCTGCTTGCCGGGATCAATCGGATGGTCAATTTCTCGGCCTGCTATGGCCCGGACATTTCCCCGGCAAGGGCGCCTTTCCACACAGCTTCGGACAGATCCTCCATGGCAGATTTCTTCCCGCGTTGGCCGCTCGCGACCGGCCCCGTCGTCCAGCCGGACGAGCGCCTTCCCTGGGGCTCGACGATGACGCTCGGCATCCAGCATCTGGTCGCCATGTCCGGCTCGACCATCCTCGGGCCGTTGCTGATGGGGTTTGATCCAAACCTCGCCGTGCTGTTCTCCGGCATCGGCACGCTGATCTTCCTCGTTCTCACCGCCGGGCGCGTACCGAGCTATCTCGGCTCCTCCTTCTCGTTCATCGCCGTGGTGATCGCGGTGACGGGGTACAGCGGCCAGGGTCCCAACCCGAACATCGGGCCGGCGCTGGGCGGCATCATCGCGGCCGGCGTGCTCTATGTCCTCATCGGCATGCTCGTGACCTGGACCAGCACCGGCTGGATCGAGCGGCTGATGCCGCCGGCGGTCACCGGCGCGGTGGGGGCGGCAATCGGCCTCAACCTGTCCCCGGTTGCCGTCAAGGGCATCGAGGGGACGGGTCCGCACATCCTCGTCGCCCTGTTCACGCTGGCCGCCACCGCCCTCATCGCGGTCTATGCCCCGCTCGCCATCCGGCGGCTCTCGATCCTCGCCGGCATCGCGGCGGGCTATGTCTTCTATCTCGTGCTGGCCAACGGGTTCGGCATGCTGCCGCCGGTCAGCTTCGCGGAACTGGCCGCCGCCCCGTGGTTCGGCATGCCGGAGTTCCGCACGCCCAGCTTCGATGCCGGCGCCATGGCCCTCGTCGCCCCCATCGCCTTCATCCTGGTCGCCGAGAATCTCGGCCACATCAAGGCCATCGGCGCCATGACCGGGCGCAACCTCGACCGCTACATCGGCCGCGGCTTCATCGGCGACGGCATCGCCACCATCGTCTCCGGCAGCGGCGGCGGCACCGGCGTCACCACCTATGTCGAGAACATGGGCGTGATGGCGGTCACCCGCGTCTTCTCCACGCTCATCTTCGTCGTCGCCGCGGTCGCCGCGATCTTTCTGGGCTTCTCGCCGAAGTTCGGCGCCCTGCTGCGGACGATCCCGGCGCCGGTGCTGGGCGGGCTGGCGACCGTCGTCTTCGGCCTGATCGCCGCGGCGATGGTGCGCCTGTGGGTCGACAACCGCGTCGACTTCTCCGATCCGCGCAACCTCATCACCGTCGGCGTGACGCTGGTTCTCGGCGCCGGCAACTTCACCATTTCCGCCGGAGGCTTCTCCATCGGCGGCATCGGCACCGCGACGATTGCGGCGCTCGGCCTCTACCAGCTGCTCGGGATCGGGCGTTCGCGCGAGACCTCCCGCACCGCCCCCCAGCTGGCAGCCACGACGCTCCACTGACGTCGAAACACCCTGCGGGACGCTCCGTGGCCTCATACCAGCGGCTCTTGATCCTGACTTGTCAGGATCAAGAGCTTCAGCGGCATGGGCCGCCACCATCATGGCCGGGCCTCCTCCAGTAGCGCGCGGACCGGCGTCGGCCGGACCGGGGCTTGCGCACGCAGGCGTCCCACCTCTCCGGCATGGGCGAGCCCCCCGGTGGCGGCGATCAGATCGGCCGCCGCAAGCTGGCAATAGCGGCCCTGGCAGCGCCCCATCCCGGCACGGCCCAAGGATTTCACCCGGTTGACCTCCGCCCCGCCATAGGCCGCCGTTTCACGCACCGCACCGGCGGTGATCCCCTCGCAGCGGCACAGGACGGCGTCGTCGGGCAATGCCCGCACCCGATCGGCCGGCCAGGGGAAGGCACGGGCGATGCCGCGGGCGAATCGTTCCAGCCGGTCGAGCCGTTTCAGGTCGGCCGCGACGTCCGGCGCCGGCAGTCCCAGATCGGACAGGCAGGCGGCTGCGGCAAGGCGCCCGGCGACCTCCGCCCCATCGGCCCCCAGCAGGCGCAGACCGTCGCCGGCCAGATAGACGCCTTCCCCGGCACGGCCCATGCGGTCGGCACGGGGCAACCACTGCGCCCATGTCGCGTCGTAGTCGAACCGGCAGCCGGCGAGATCGGCAAGCTGGGTTTCCGCCTTCAGATGCCAGCCCAGCCCGACCGCGTCGCAGGCCGTCCGCCGCGCTCGTCCGCCGGCATCCGTCCAGCGGACCGCCGTCACTCCCGTTTCCGTCGCCTCGATCCCCTCCAGTGCGATCCCGGCATGGTAGAGCCGTCCCAGCCGCGCCCGCATCGCCAGTCCTTGCAGGGCGAAGGATGGGCGGACGGCAAGGTCGGGAAAGGCGGCGATCTGGCCGCGCATGCCAGCGGTGTCGAGGACCGCGGCAATCTCCGCTCCCGCCTTCAGCAGTTGCGTCGCCAGCAGGGTCAGCAACGGCCCCGATCCGGCCAGCACGATCCGCCGCCCCATCGCCACGCCCTGGGCCTTCAGCGCGATCTGCATCGCGCCCAGGCTGTAGACGCCGGGCGCCTGCCAGCCGGGCACCGGGGCAAGGCGGTCGGTCGCCCCGGTCGCCAGGATCAGCCGGTCATAGCCGATCCGGCGGCTCCCACCGTCGCCGACCGCGTGTAGCGTCCCGTCCGCCAATGCCACGACCGAATGGCGCGGCAGATGGACCGCCCGGCCGGTTGAAACCAGCCCGTCGAAAGCGGTGTGCAGCGCCACCGCCTTGCCGGCCTGCGAGCCATAGAGCGTCGCCGGCGAGCGGGTGAAGCCGTCGGGCGGGCGGCGGTAGATCTGCCCGCCGGCCCGCGCGCCCTCGTCGATCACCGTCGGGCGCAACCCGGCCGACGCCAGCGTTTCCGCCGCACGGATGCCGGCAGGGCCGGCTCCGACGATCACGACTTGCGGTTCGTTCGGCGTTGTCATGTCCAGTCCTCCCGGGTCCGGGTCAGCAGCCGCATGCCCTCGGCCACCGGGGTGGAACAGGCGCGGATGCGCGGCCCCTGTTCCTGCCAGATCCAGCAATCCTGGCAGGCCCCCATCAGGCAGAAGCCGGCACGCTTCTCCGGACCGAATTCCGTCTGCCGCAGTGACGGGACGTTGGTGAGGATCGCCGTCAGCACCGTATCGCCCGACAGCGCCATCCGCTCCACGCCGTCCAGCAGGAAGCGGACCGGCTCCCGCCCGGTCTCGGCCAGCCTGACCAGCCTGCCGCCGGGGTCCGGAGGAACGCCGAACGCCGTCCCGCTCATTCCGCCGCCTCCCCGATCATGGGCTTGTTGGCGCGGGGCATCTCGGGGAAGCGCGCATAGACCTCTTCCAGCGCCGCCTCCACCCCGTCGGCCCCGGTGCGGCCGGCCATGCGGCTGAAGATCTCCGTCTTGGCGAAGAAGCGCCAGTGGATCGGCAGGCCGTCCAGGGTCCGCGTCAGGACATCATAGGCGGCGGGGGTCCATTGCCGCTCGTAGCCCTCGCGCTCCGGTCCGAAATGGAAATGCGCGGTGGGCGCCGGCCGGGCCGCACGCAGCCGGTCGGTCGCTTCGGCGTCGAGCACGCCGTCGCGGATGACGACGCCATACTCCCGCTCCGCCGCCCCAACGGAGACATAGCCGCGCGCCACATCCTGCGCCACCCGCCACGGCTCGCGCGTGAAGGGGTCGCCACGCCCGCCGCCGCCCGCCGAGCGGATGTCCAGCACATCGCCGGGTTGCAGGACCGCGGTGTCGATGTTGCCCAGCCGCCGCTCCCCCGGCGTACCGGGATTGACCACCATGTCGGACAGCCCCGCCGCCCGGCCGCCCAGCACGCCCCAGGGGCGGAAGAAGCCGCGGTCGCGGTTGCGCGCGGTGATGCGGGTGTCGGGGGAGAAGACGCGGAAGGCCATGTGGGTCGCCAGACCGCCGCGCCAGCGCCCGGCCCCGCCGCTGTCGGCCGCCAGACCGTAGCGGACGAACTCCACCGGGGTTTCCATTTCGGTGATCTCGATCGGCGTGTTCTTCAGATAGGCGGCATCGGCCCCCGACCCGTTGGTGCCGTCGCGGTGCGGCATGCCGCCGCCGCCGCCGACCACCGGGTTCACCGCGGCGATGATGCGGTTGCCCGTCCGCTCGTCGGTGGTCATCACGTTGACGATGCAGTTGTTGCCGGCCGGCGCCGCCGGAAGACGCTCCGGCACCGCCTGGGAAAAGGCGCCGAAGATCACGGAGCGCAGCCGCGCGCAGGTCAGCGACCGCATGCCCACCGCCGCCGGGAAGGTCGGGTTCAGGACCGTCCCCTCCGGCGCGATGCAGGTGAAGGGCCGGGTCAGGCCGGTGTTCAGCAGGATTTTCGGGTTGAGGGTGTAGAGGACGTAATAGACACCGACCAGCAGGATGGTGTGACGGGGATCGCCGCCCGACGGCACGTTGAGCGAGGATGCCAGCTGCGGGTCCGACCCGGTGAAGTCCAGGATCGCCTCGTCGCCCCGGATCGTCAGGGTCAGCTTCAGGCGGCAGGGGTTGGCGGCGACCGAATCCTCGTCGGCATAGTCGGCGAACACCCACTGCCCATCGGGCATGGCGCGCAGGATGTCGCGCGCCTGCGCCTCGGCATGGTCCAGCAGCGCATCGACGCCGTCGAGGAAGGCGGCCTTGCCGAACTTCTCGACCATGGCGAGGATCTTGCGCTCGCCGGTGTTCAGCGCGCCGACCAGCGCCTTGATGTCGCCGATGTTCAGATCGGGCTTGCGGACGTTGGTGGTCATGATCCGCAGGATCTGCTCGTCGAACACCCCTTCGCGGACCAGCTTCATCGGCGGGAAGCGGATGCCTTCCTGGTGGATTTCGGTCAGCGCCCGCGACAGCGAGGCCGGGACGGCGCCGCCCATGTCGGTGTTGTGGATGTGGCCGCCGGTCCAGGCGATGATCTCGTCCTCAAAGAAGACCGGCTTCCACAGATGGGTGTCGGGGGCGTGGGTCGCCACGAAGCCGGAATAGGGATCGTTGGTGAAGGCGACGTCGCCGGGCCGGTAATCCTCGATCATGTCGATGGCGCGGCCATAGGTCAGGCCGGGATACCAGGTCGCCCCCAGCTCCATCGGCACGCCGAAGGTCTCGCCCCGGCGGTTCAGCAGCATGACGGTGAAATCCTCCGTCTCCTTGACGAAGGCGGAATGGGCGGTGCGCTGGAGCGTGTGGGCCATGTTCTCGGCCGCCGACCGCGCATGGTTCGCCAGAACCTGTAGCTTCATACGGTCAAACACTGGCATCACTCCGCAAAGGTCAGGTGGAGGTTGAGTTGCGCATCGACACGGGCTTCGGTCCCGGCCGGGATGGCGAAGGTGGTGTCCTCTTGCGCTACGATGGCCGGGCCATGGAAGCGTGCCCCCGCCTGCAAATCCGCGCGGCGGTACAGCCCGACCCGGGTCACGGCGCCGCCGGTGAAGACCGGAACCGTCCGCTCCGCCGACGCGGCACGCGGCTCCTCCTGTGCTGTCGGGAACTGCAGCGCCGGGCCGTTGCCGATGGCCGACAGGCGCAGGTTGACGATCTCGATCCGCCCGTCCGGGTCGTGGAAATCATAGAGCCGCGTGTGCGCAGCGTGGAAGGCGGCGGCGATGGCGGCCGAGATGGAGTGGGGATCGTCGGCATCCAGCCAGTCGGGATCCAGAGGCGTCTCGATCTCATAGCTCTGGCCGGCATAGCGCATGTCGGCGACGATCCTCAGCTCGACCGCACCGGAATGGCCCTGGGCGACGAGCCAGTCGCGACCCTCCGCGCCCATCACGGCGACGGCGTCGCGCAGCGTCGGCATCAGCCCGGCGGACAGCTCGGCGAACAGGGTGCGGACGAAGTCGCCGCGCAGATCGGCGACCAGACCGCCAAGCGCCGACACCACGCCCGGCCAGCGCGGCGCGACGACGCGCGGCATCCCCAGCTCGCGCGCCAGGAACACCCCCAGCATCGGCCCGCCGCCGCCGAAGGGCATCAACGCGAAGTCCCGCACGTCGACACCGGCGCGCGCGGTCATCTTCTCGACCTCCGCGAACATTTCCGACACGGCGACGTCGAGGATGGCCTGGGCGGTGGCCTCCAGCGAACGGCCCAGCCGGTCGGCCAGCCGCCCCACCGCGGCGCGGGCGAGGTCGGCATCCATCCGCAGCTGCCCATAGGCCATCTGGCTGTGGCCGAGCCAGCCGCACACCACCATCGCGTCGGTCACCGTCGCCCATTCGCCGCCGCGGCCGTAGCAAGCCGGACCCGGCGTCGATCCCGCGGAATCCGGCCCCACGCGCAGCACCCCCTGGCCGTCGACGCTGGCGATCGACCCGCCGCCGATGCCGATGGAGCTGACCGACACCGACGGGATGTGCAGCGGAAACTCGCCGATCATCTCGCCGGTGCCGAACTGGGCCTGACCGTCGATGATGAGGGCGAAATCGGCCGAGGTGCCGCCGATGTCGAGCGTCAGGATGCGCGGCTCCCCCGCCTGCCGGGCCAGCCACGCCGCGCCGTTGACGCCGGAGGCGGCGCCGGACAGCAGCATGTGGACGCAGGCCCGCTTGCCCTCCGCCGCGTTCATCACGCCGCCGTTCGATTTGGTCAGCAGCGGACGGGCGGGCACCCCGCGTCCGGCCAGCCGCTCCTCCAGCGCCGACAGGTAGCCGGAAATCCGGGGATGGACATAGGCGTTGAGGATCGCGGTGGTCGTCCGCTCATACTCGCGGATCACCGGCCAGACCTCGGCGGAGGTGAAGACGAACAGGTCGGGCGCGAGCCGGGCGATCTCCTCCTTCACCGCGCTCTCTTGGCCGCCGTCGCGCCAGGAATG
Source organism: Azospirillum lipoferum 4B (assembly GCF_000283655.1). Taxonomy (NCBI): domain Bacteria; kingdom Pseudomonadati; phylum Pseudomonadota; class Alphaproteobacteria; order Rhodospirillales; family Azospirillaceae; genus Azospirillum; species Azospirillum lipoferum. Next base: position 924,567 of record NC_016585.1, read on the forward strand.
CAGGAAGGAGACGACGACGCCCAGCGCACCCTTGGCCTTGAGGGCGGCGACGGCGTCGGCGACGGCGGCCATGTCGGGGGCCTGCCGCTCGGTGCCATCCGACCGCAGGCGGGCGGGGATGCCGAAGATCATGTCGCGGGCGACCAGCTGGTCGGGGCGCGAGCAGAACAGCGAATAGGTGTCGGGCATGCGCAGCCGGGCGAGCTCGATCACATCCTCGAACCCCGCATTGGTCAGCAGCGCCAGCGGCGCGCCCTTGCGCTGGATCACCGTGTTCATGCCCACCGTCGTGCCGTGCACGAAGCGGGTGACGGCGCGCGGGTCCAACCCCTCGCGCTCGGCCAGCAGGGTCAGGCCGGTCATCAGCTCCGCACCGGGATCGTCCGGCGTCGTCAGCACCTTCAACGACGCCACCCGGCCCGACCGGGTGTCCAGCGCGCAGAAATCGATGAAGGTCCCACCGATATCGACGCCGACCTTCCAATCGGCCTCTCCCATGCCCCCGTCCATCTTCGCTCCCTTCCGCAGATCAGCCTGTGCCTGTGCTGGGAAAAAGCTGACATGCCGGGGTGAGAGCGGTCTAAGACCCAATAAAAGCAAATGCATAAGGCGGACTTATGCACCGCGGCTCCAATGGCTGGCTCCCATAGCCCGGCCTTATGGGACCATGTCCAACCCGTCTTTGACCCGCCTGCCCGTCCTGGGCAGCCTGACCGATGGGGCGGAGCCGCGTCCGCCCGCATGTGGGAGAGGTCGATGAGGGTTATCGTGCTGGGCGGCGGGTTGATGGGATCGGCCGCCGCCTTTTTCCTGGCCCGGCGCGGCCTGAGCGTCACGCTGCTGGAACGCCATCGCGTCGGCTCGGGCGCCACGGTGGCGTCCTTCGGCAATATCCGCCGCAGCGGGCGCTATCTGCCGCAACTGCCGCTCGCCCACCGCTCGCGGGCATTGTGGGGCGAGGCGGAACGGCTGCTGGGCCGCGACGTGGAGTTCCGCGCCACCGGCCATCTGCGGCTGGTGTTCGACCAGGATGGGCTGGCCGACATGCGCCGCTTCATCGTTGACGCGCGGCCCTGGGGGCTGGAGCTGGAGGAGCTGTCGCCGCCGGCAATCCGCCGCCGCTTCCCCGGACTGGGGCCGGGAGCCATCGCCGCCTCCTTCTCTCCACAGGACGGCAGCGGCAACCCGCGCCTGATCGCCCCCGCCTTCGCCGATGCCGCCCGCCGACTGGGCGCCGAGATCGTGGAAGACTGCGGACCGGTGGAGGTGTCGGCGACCGGATCGGGCTTCGAAGCCGTGACGCAGCGGGGGCGTTTCACTGCGGATTGCCTGCTGAATACCGCCGGTGCCTGGGGTGCCCGCGTCGCCGCCAGCTTCGGCGAGCCGGTGCCGATGTCGGCCTACGGGCCGCAGATGGGCGTCACCGAACCGCTGCCGCACAGGATCCTGCCGGTGGTGGGCATGTGGTCGCGGGCGGGCGGGGACGGCTATCTGCGTCAGGTGGAGCGCGGCAACATCGTCTTCGGCGGCGCGGCCGAGCGTGTGGCGGTGCCGCTCGACCCGGGCCACGCCAGGGCGGACCCGGCGCGGCTGCCCGGTCAGTTGCGGGGGTTGGTCCGGCTGCTGCCCGCCATTGCCGACGTCGCGGTGATCCGCACCTGGTCGGGCTGCGAGGGTTATGTCGCCGACAAACTTCCGGTGATGGGGCCGTCGGCGACGACGCCCGGACTGTTCCACGCCTTCGGCTTCAGCGGCCACGGCTTCCAGCTCGGCCCCGGCGTCGGCGACGTGATGGCGGAGATCATCGCCACCGGGCGCACCGACACGCCTCTGCATGATTTCCGCATCGACCGTTTCCAGACCGCCGGCCAGGCGGTCGGCCTGGAAGCGGGCCTGTCCTGACCGCGCCACCCTGACCGCGCTGCCGCGGCCCGCTAACTTGCGGGTCGCAGCGCTTCGGACCGGGCGCCGAACCGGCCGGCCAGCGGGACCACCAGAGCCGAGGCGGCGATGACGAAGGCGCCGGCAAGGCTGACCGGGGACGGCAGCAGGCCGAAGATCAGCGCGTCGAGCATCAGCGCCCACAGCATCGCCGTGTAGTCGAACGGCGCCTGGGTGGAGACCGGTGCGCGGGCCATCGCCTCGGTCATGGCGATGTGCGCCAGACCGCCGGAAATGCCGGCGCCGATGAGATAGGCCAGCGAATGCCCCGTCGGGGTGATCCAGCCGAAGGGCCAGCTCGCCAGACCGCCGAGCGCGCAGATGACGGCGAAATAGAAGGCGATGGTCCCCGGCGCTTCCGTCGCGGTCAGCGTCTTGATCTCGACCCGCCCCGCGGCGGTCGCGACCGCCATGGCCAGACCGGCCGCCACCCCGATGATGGTGTCATGGTCCAGCCGCGGCCCTTCGAAGGCGGGGGCGAGCATCAGGACCACCCCAGCGAAGCCGGCCAGCGCCGCGCCGATGGCCACGGCGCCCGGCCGCTCCCTCAGGAACAGCATGGCGGCCGGCACCGCGAGCAGCGGAGCCAGGAATCCCAGCGCCGTCGCCAACGCCAGCGGCAGATAGGCCAGCGAAATGAAGGACAGCACCATCGCCGCGCCGCCATACAGGTTGCGCCTCAAATGTCCGGCTGGCTGCCGCGTCTTCAAAGCCCGCGGGAATTGCCGGCGCCACATCAGATAGGCGACGATCGGCAGCAGCGCGAAGGCGCTGCGGTAGAAGACGATCTGTCCGATCGGCGCCTCGACGGTCGCCAGCCGGACGAACAGCGACATCACCACGAACAGCCCGGCCGACACCAGCCGAAGCAGAACCCCGCCCCGGCTGCCGGCGGAGGATGGTGGGGGTATCGGTTCTGGTACGGGTTCGGGCACGGGTTCGGCGTGAGAGCCGGCGGAGGGGTCCGGCGTCTGTCCCGGCATGATCGGCGCATCCTTTATGTGAAGCCGGTGAAGGCTCAACCCAGGGCGTGGGTGGCGAGTGCATATGTGACGGGGCGGTCCGACGCCCGCGTCGCCGGATCGGTCAGCGGCGCACCCAGCGACATGGTCAGGACCGTGTCGAAGATCCGCAAGCCGGAGCGGGCGACGAACAGCGGAAAGAGTCCTTCGTCCAGATGGGTGTCCAGGCGCAGGAAGCGGCCGTCATGCTCATCGACATGGGGGCCGACCACGGCGACGGCGTCCTCGTCCAGCCCGGCGACCACCGGACCGACGACATGACCGCGGCCGAAGGGACGGCAGAGGGCGAAGGCGACCAGCGCGCCGTCCCGCTCCAGCCCATAGCCGACCGACTGTTCGAACAGCCGCGCGATCAGCCCGGCGCGCGAGGTCCCGAACGCGCGTTCGTCCAGTGCCGTCACTGCCGCCAGATCCGCCGCCTCCAACCGCCGCACCGGATCGGCGGAGGGGGGCCGGTCGCCGCGCCGCGCCTGGCCCTGGCACTGGAAGACGGTCCGGTGGCCGATGAAGCCGAGCGAGCGGTAGAGCGCCAGCGCCGCACGGGTGGCGTTGAGTCGATAGGTCCGGCCCGCCGACGCCGACAGCACCCGCTTCATCAGCCATTCGCCGACGCCCAGCGATTGCAGCCGGGGAGAGGTTATGACCATGCCGATGGTCGCGAAGTCATCGCCGTGGGGAAACCACATCGCCGACCCCAGGACGCGATCGATCTCGTCCAACGCGACGAAACCGTGGCCGACCTCGCGCGCGAACTGCCAATCCTCCGCACGGTGCGGCCAGCCGACTGAGATCGACAGCGCCTGCAGGCGTTCAAGGTCGATATCGACGACGTCGGCCACCCGCACGTCGAAGGCGTCGACCGTCAGGGAGGGCGGTAACGCACCGTCCGCCGATCCACCCTCCAACCCGCGTTCGCTCAAAGCTTCCTCCTTCCCGGAGTTTCGATAGCGTGATGCGGTGCTCCTATGGGGCAACCGGCATGCCTGAGCCACCAACCGCTCCCCGAGATTACCGGGGCAACCGCCGCACAAATCACCGCAATGCGTGGGCCCGGCACAACAATCCTCTAAATCGCCCATGCATTCAGCATGGAATGGAGCGCCCGCCCGCTAAGATCGTAACAGTCTCAGCCGCCAAGGCCGCCGCCCTTCTCCGCACAGCGCAGAGACCCCGTAAAACGACTCCTCCGCGCCATGGCGCGCAGCATGGGACAAGGTTGAGGCCGCCATGACCGTGATCGACATCCTCAAGGACCTGATCGCCTTTCCCTCCGTGGTCGGAACCCCCAACGGCGCCATCGTCGACGGGATTCGCGGCATCCTGGAAGGGGCCGGGGTGCGCGTCCAGGTCCTGCCGGGGCCGGAGGGCGACCGCTTCAACCTGTTCGCCACCATCGGTCCGGCAATGGTTCCGGGCTATGTCCTGTCCGGTCACATGGACGTGGTTCCGGCCACCGAACCCGAATGGACCGGCGATCCGTTCCAACTTCGCGCAGACGGCAACCGGCTGTACGGACGCGGCACTTCCGACATGAAGGGCTTCATCGCCGCGGCGCTGGCGGCGCTGCCCGCCCTGACCGCCGCCCCGCTAGCCCGGCCGATCCATCTGGCCTTCACCTATGACGAGGAGGCCGGTTGCCAGGGCGCGCCGCATCTTCTGCCGCATCTGCCCAGCCTGTGCGCCCCGCCGCTGGGCGTCATCGTCGGCGAGCCGAGCGGCCTGCGCGCCGTCCGCGCCCACAAGGGCAAGGCGGCAGCCCGGCTTACCGTCCGCGGACGATCCGGCCATTCCTCCCGTCCCGACCGGGGGCTGAACGCCATTCACGCCATGGCCGATGCACTGACCGCCGCCGTCGCCCAGGCCGACCGCCTGACCCAGGGCCCCTGGGATTCGGCCTTCGAGCCGCCCTACTCCTCGCTGCAGGTCGGCACCATCCAGGGCGGGCTTGCGGTGAACGTCATCCCCGACGCCTGCACCGCCGAATTCGAAGCCCGCGCCATCGCCGGGATCGATCCCGCAACCCTGCTGGAGCCGGTGCGCGAGGCGGCGGAGCGGCTGGAGGAACGCGGCTTCGCCGTGGACTGGACGCAGACCGGCGCATACCCGGCGCTGTTCCTGGCCGCCCGCACGCCGCTGGCCCGCCTGCTGGAGGAGTTGACCGGACAGGAACCGCTGGCCGCCGTCAGCTATGGCACGGAGGCCGGGCTGTACCAGACCGCGGGGATGGACGCGATCATCTGCGGCCCCGGCGACATCGCGCGGGCGCACCGCCCCAACGAACACATCCTCGTCGAGGAGCTGCAGGCCTGCCAGTCGATGATCGAGGCGCTGGGCCAACGCTGCCGCCTCTGAAGCGCCGACGCCCATCGCCAAAGGGACATCCAAAAGGAACATCCATGACCTTCCTGTTCAATTCGGATGCCACGCGCGGCGCCGTTTTCGCCAAGGCCTTCGCCAGCGAGCTGCCCGACCTGCCCTTTTCGATGGATCCGGCCACCGTCGATCCCGATGCGGTGCGCTACCTGATCACCTGGACCATCCCGAAAGACCTCGCCCGTTACCGCAATCTGGAGATCGTCTTTTCCATCGGGGCCGGGGTGGACCAGTTCACCATGGCCGACCTCCCCGACCATGTGAAAGTCGTGCGCATGGTGGAGGACGGCATCGTCCGCATGATGCAGGAATACGCCACGCTTGCCGTGCTGACCCTGCATCGCCAGATGCCGGCCTATCGCGCCCTGCAGGCGGAACGCATCTGGCGCCCCCTGCATCAGCCGCAAGCGGCGGAGCGGCGGGTCGGTGTGCTGGGGCTGGGCGTGCTGGGGCAGGCTGTGCTGGACCGGCTGAAGCCCTTCGGTTTTCCGCTGTCGGGCTGGAGCCGCTCACCGCGCCGGCTTGACGGCGTGACCTGCCACCACGGCGCGGACGGCCTCGACGCGATGCTGGCCGACACCGACATCCTGATCGTCCTGCTGCCGCTGACCCCGGACACCCGCGGCTTCCTCGACGCAAGGCTGCTCGCCAAGCTGCCCAAGGGGGCCGCGCTGGTCCACACCGGGCGCGGGCCGCAGCTCGACCATGCCGCGCTGGTGAGCGCGCTCGACGACGGCCACCTGTCCGGGGCTGTGGTCGACGTCACTGACCCGGAGCCGCTGCCTCCCGACCATCCCTTCTGGACCCACCCGAAGATCGTGCTGACCCCGCATGTCGCAAGCATCACGCAGCCTGACAGCGCCGCGCGGGCCGTCATCACGAATCTCCGCCGGCATTTCGCCGGACAGGACCCGGTCGGCCTCATCGACCGGCAGCGCGGCTACTGACGCCGCCACCCGAATCTTTCCCTCTGCGGCACAGCCGCTCGTTAAGCAAGGATCCCTCATGTCGCTGCTCAAGACCATCGATCCGAACCCGACCTTCGCCCCGCGGGAATCCACCCCGATGCCGGAACGGCTGATCGCCGGTTCGCCCGCCTTCAAGACCTGGGCGCAGGACGCCGCCAAGGACGACAAGGTCCTGACCGGCGTCTGGGAAGCCACGCCGGGCGAAACCCGCTCGATCAAGGGCGAGACCTTCGAGTTCTGCCACATCCTGGCCGGCGTCATCGAAATCACGCCGGACGGCGGCGAGCCGGTGGTCTACCGGGCGGGCGACAGCTTCGTCATGAAGCCGGGCTTCACCGGCGTGTGGAAGACCATCGAAACCGTCCGCAAGATCTACCTCACCGTCAGCTGAGGGCGCGTCATGAGCCTGTCCTTCGACCCGGACCGCCTGCCGCTGCCGATCGGCCATTTCATCGGTGACCGCCTGATTCCAGCGGCCATCGCAATGGAAGGCGGGCTGCCCATGCACCGGCCGTCGGACGGCCGGGCCTACGCCGACTGCCCGGTGGCCTCATCGGATCTCGTCGATGAGGCGGTCGCCACCGCGCAGGCCGCCCTGAAGTCCAGCAACTGGGGCGGCGTGCGCCCGCGCGAGCGCACCGCCGTGCTGCAGCGCTGGGCCGCCCTGATCGAGGAGGAGGCGGAAACCCTGGCGAAGGTGGAGGCTCTGTCCTCGACCCGCCCGGTCGGCCAGCTGGTCGCCGGCGATGTCGCGGTGACGGCCGAGCAGATCCGCTTCTTCGCCGAATTCGCCGACAAGGAGGGCGGCGACCTCGCCCCCACCGACGACGGCAGCTTCGGCATGGTGATGACGGAGCCCTACGGCGTCGTCGGCGCGATCACGCCGTGGAACTTCCCGCTGTCGATGGCTGGCTGGAAGCTCGGCCCGGCGCTGGCCGCCGGCAACGCGGTGGTGCTGAAACCGTCGGAGATGACGCCCTTCTCCACCGTCCTGCTGGCGCAGCTGGCGGTGAAGGCCGGCGTTCCCGCCGGTCTGATCAACATCGTCCAGGGCGACGGCCCGACCACCGGCGCCGCCATCACCCGCCATCCCGGCATCGCCAAGGTGAGCTTCACCGGCTCGACGGCGGCCGGATCGGCGATCATGGCCGACATCGCCCGCAGCGGCGTCAAGCCGATGACGCTGGAACTGGGCGGCAAGAGCCCGCAAATCGTCTTCGCCGACGCCGACCTGGACAAGGCGGCGGCATCCATCGCCACCAGCGTGCTGTCGAATGCCGGCCAGGCCTGCGTCGCCGGATCGCGCCTGCTGGTCGAAGCCAGCGTGGCCGAACCGCTGATCGACATGATCCTCGGCCACATGCGCGCCGTCCGTCCCGGCCCGACCTGGGACGAGACAACCCGCTATTCCCCCATCATCTCCGAACGGCAGCGCGCCCGCATCCATTCCATCGTCACGGCCTCGCTGACCGGGACGGTGGAATGCCTGACCGGCGGGGCACCGATGGACGGCGAGGGCTATTTCTACGCGCCGACGCTGCTGGCCGGGGTCGATCAAAATTCCCCCGCGGTGATGGAGGAGATCTTCGGCCCGGTCCTGACCGTGCAGAGCTTCGACGGGGAGGAGGAGGCGATGGCGCTGGCCGACCATCCGACCTATGGGCTCGCCGCCGGCCTCTATACCCGCGACCTGTCGCGCGCCTTGCGCCTGACCCGGCGGCTGCAGGCCGGAACGGTGTGGGTCAACCGCTATGGCCGCTCGCGCGACCACATCCTGCCGACCGGCGGCTACAAGCGCTCCGGCATCGGCAAGGACCTGGGACGCGAGGCCTATCTCGCCAACCGCCGCAGCAAGAGCGTGCTGATCGGGCTGTGACCCGATGAAAACCAACAGGGAGCGTTCGATGAAAACCCACAACATTGCGATCATCAAGGGCGACGGCATCGGACATCCCGTGGTCGACGCCGCCTGGCAGGTTCTCCAGGCCGCGGCGAAACAGTCCGGTTTCGTGCTTGCCGGCACCGAGATGCCGTGGTCCTGCGCCCATTACAAGGAAACCGGCGTCATGATGCCCGCCGACGGGATCGAGACGCTCCGCAAGTACGACGCCATCCTGCTGGGCGCCGTCGGCTGGCCGGCGGAGGTGCCGGACGCGGTGTCGCTGCACGGGCTGCTGCTGCCCATCCGCAAGGCGTTCGACCAGTATGCCAATGTCCGTCCGCACCGGTTGCTGCCGGGGGTGGAGGGGCCGCTGCGGCACGGCGGCTTCGACATCCTGTGCATCCGCGAGAACACCGAAGGCGAATATGCCGGTGCCGGCGGGCGCGTCCATCAGGGGACGGCGCAGGAGGTGGCGGTGGAGACCGCCATCTTCACCCGCATGGGGGTGGAGCGCATCCTGCGCTTCGCCTTCGCCCAGGCCCGCGCCCGGCGCGGCAAGCTCGCCTCAGTCACCAAGTCGAACGCACAGAAGCATTCGATGGTGTTCTGGGACGAGATCACCCGCCAGCTGGCCGCCGAACACCCGGACGTCGAGGTGACGAGCTACCACGTCGACGCCATGGCGGCGCGCATGGTGACCGCGCCGGAAAGCCTGGACGTCGTCGTCGCTTCCAACCTGTTCGGCGACATCCTGACCGATCTGGGCGCCGCGATCCAGGGCGGGCTGGGCTTCGCCGCCTCGGCCAACCTGAACCCCGACCGCAAGGCGCCGTCGATGTTCGAGCCGGTGCACGGATCGGCCCCCGACATCGCCCATCTCGGCATCGCCAACCCCATCGCCGCCATCTGGTCCGGCGCGATGATGCTGGAGCATCTGGGGGAGAAGGCCGCCGCCGACCGCGTCATGGCGGCGCTGGGCGACACCACCGGCCGTGGCATCGGCACCGTCCCCGGCAAGGACAGGACGGACGCGATCACCGCCGCCGTGCTGTCGGCCCTGTCGTGACGCCGGTCCATCGCAAACCATACGCAGCGGAAACCATACGACCATGACCCATCACCTGACGGATTCCTCCCTGTTCCGCGAGCAGGGGCTGATCGGCGGCCGCTGGTGCGACGGGGCCGCCGGCCGGACCATCGACGTCCGCAATCCGGCGACCGCCGGCAGCCTCGGCAGCGTTCCCGACATGGACGGCACCGACGCCCGCAACGCCATCGCCGCCGCGGCCGAAGCCTACCCGGCCTGGAAGCGGCGCACCCATGCCGACCGCGCCGCTCTGCTGGAGCGCTGGCACGCGCTGATGATCGAGAATCTGGAGGATCTCGCCCGCCTCCTGACGCTGGAGCAGGGCAAGCCGCTGGACGAGGCGCGCGGCGAGATCCGCTATGGCGCGTCCTTCGTCAAATGGTTCGCCGAGGAGGCGCGGCGCATCGGCGGAACCACCATCCCCTCCCCCACCCCCGACCGCCGCATCGTCGTGCTGAAGGAGCCGGTCGGCGTCTGCGGCATCATCACGCCGTGGAACTTCCCCAACGCCATGATCACCCGCAAGGTGGCGCCGGCGCTGGCCGCCGGCTGCACAGTGGTCATCAAGCCGTCCGACTTCACCCCTTATTCGGCGCTGGCGCTCGGCGTGCTGGCGGAGCGGGCCGGCATCCCGGCCGGCGTCATCAACATCCTGACCGGCCGGCCGGAGGCCATCGGCGAGGAGCTCCTGGCGAACGAGACCGTCCGCAAGATCTCCTTCACCGGCTCCACCCGCGTCGGCTCGCTGCTGATGCGCGGGGCCGCCGACGGCATCAAGCGGCTCAGCCTGGAGTTGGGCGGCAACGCGCCCTTCATCGTCTTCGACGACGCCGATCTCGATCAGGCGGTGGACGGGGTCATCCTGTCCAAGTTCCGCAACGGCGGCCAGACCTGCGTCTGCGCCAACCGCATCCTGGTCCAGTCGGGCGTCTACGAGGCGTTCCGCGACCGTCTGGTCGCCCGCGTCAACGCCATGCGGGTGGGATCGGGGCTGGAGCCGGGGATCGCCATCGGCCCGATGATCAACGAAGCCGCCATTGCCAAGATCGAGCGCCATGTCGCCGACGCGCTCGCCAAGGGGGCGACCGTCGCGTCTTCCGCCATGGCGGCGCCGGGTTCGCAATTCGTCGCCCCGCTGGTGCTGACCGACGCCACCACCGACATGCTGCTCGCCAGCGAGGAAACCTTCGGCCCGGTGGCGCCGCTGTTCCGCTTCGAGACCGAGGAGGAGGCCATCGCGCTCGCCAACGCCACGCCATTCGGGCTGGCGGCCTACTTCTACACGCAGAACCTCGCACGGTCCTGGCGGGTCGGCGAAGCGCTGGAGGCCGGCATGGTCGGGCTCAACACCGGCCTGATCTCCACCGAGGTCGCCCCCTTCGGCGGCGTCAAGCAGTCCGGCCTGGGCCGCGAAGGCGCCCAGGTGGGCATCGAGGAATATCTGGAGATGAAGACCTTCCACATCGGCGGGTTGGGGTAACAAAGTCCCCTCTCCCCCCGCTCACGCGCAAACTTCGTTTGCGCTGACGCGACAGGCGGACCACCGGTCCGCCGAGAGCGGGGAGAGGGTTAGGGTGAGGGGGGGAGAGGGAGATTGCCACTCAAACCTCGACGTCACTGAATCCGGTCGAGCGCCTTGTAGTACAGCCCGACCAGCGGCAGGAACCAGGGCTTGCCGAAATGGCCGGGGACGGCGGGCCAGGACAGACCCTTCAGCGGGTTCCGGTCCTCCCGCCCCAGGATCGTGTCGGCCATGGTCATGCCCAGATGGGTGGACAGCTGCGCCCCGTGGCCGGAATAGCCCATGGCGTACCACAGGCCGTCCTGATAGCCGGCGCGCGGGTAACGGTCGCTGGTCATGTCCACCAGCCCGCCCCAGCAGTAATCGATGTCGATGCTGGCGATCTGCGGAAAGATCTTCGCAAGGCTCGCCCGCAGGATCGCCCCGCTCCTGGCGTCTGACCGCTGGTCGGAGGTGGCGGAGAAGCGCGCCCGGCCGCCGAAGATCAGCCGCCGGTCGGGCGACAGGCGGAAGTAGTTGCCGATGTTCATCGAGGTGACGTAGGTGCGGTTGCCGGGTACCACCGACGCGATCTCGCTGTCGCTCAGCGGGCGGGTGGCGATGATGAAGCTGCCGACCGAGATGATGCGGCGGCGGAAATGGCTGAAATTCGGCGTGGTGTAGGCGCCGGTGGCAACCAGCACCTCCTTGGCGGTGACCGTGCCGCGCGGCGTGGTCAGGCTATGCCCGTCGCCGGAGCGGGTCATGGCGGTGACCGGCGCGTTTTCGACCAGCACCGCGCCGTGCCGCACGGCCGCCTCAGCCAGTCCGGTGACGAAGCGGCCCATATGCATCATGGCGCTCTTGCGCGACAGCATCGCGCCATGGAACGGCGAGCCGACCTCCCTCTTCAGCTCCTCGGCGGTCAGCAGTGCCGTGTCGGGATCGACCTCGCGGTGAACCGCCTCGAAGTTGCGGGCGATGGCGTCGAAATGCGCGGGCTTGGAGGCCATTTTCAGCTTGCCGGCGCGGCGGAAATCGCAGTCGATCCCCTCTTCGGCGATCAGCGCCTCCAGCGTGTCGATGGACTGGTCGAAGGCGCGATAGAGGGCGACGGCACGCTCCGTCCCCAAGGCGGTCTTGGCAGCGATGAAGCTGTGGGCCAGACCGTTGTTGAGGTGCCCGCCGTTGCGCCCCGACGCGCCGCCGCCGATGCGGCCGGCCTCCAGCACGATCACCCGCGCCCCGGCCTTGGCCAACTGGCGGGCGGCACCCAGGCCGGTGAACCCCCCTCCGACTATGGCGACGTCGTAACCGCCCTCAACAGGCCCCTCGGCCCCGCCCGCGAAGGCGGGGGCGGTGTCGTGCCAGTAGGAGACGAATTTCATGACCTGGGTCCTTCCCGTTGCAGCCTGAACCGTGAAATGCGTCCCTTAAAGCCCGACCACGCCGGGCAGACCGGAGATGTCGCGGATCTCGGTATAGCCGTAATAGGGGTTGGCCGGTTCGTGGCCGCGGTTGACCCACACCTTGTTGCGGATCCCCAGGTCATGCGCCGACATCAGGTCGTAGCGGAAGGAGGAGGAGCAGTGCAGGATGTCCTCCGGCCCGCAGCCGAGCATGTCGAACATGTATTCGAAGGCCTTGAAGCGCGGCTTGTAGGCCTGCGCCTGTTCGGCGGTGTAGACGGCGTGGAAGGGCGCGCCCAGCTTCGCCACATTCGACGGAATCTGGTCGTTCATGGCGTTGGACAGGATGACCAGCGGAATTTCCTTGGCCACCTTCGCCAGCCCGGCCGGCACGTCGGCGTGCGGCCCCCAGGTCGGAACCCGCTCATAGACCATGCGCGCGTCCTCCTCGCGGAAGACGACGTTGTTGCGCTTGCAGCTGCGCTCCAGCGCATTGTGGACGACATCGGCGTAGGGCTTCCAGTCGCCCATGATCTCGTCGAGGCGGTAGGCGGAGAAATTCTTGATGAACTCCGTCATCCGCGCTTCGTCGAGGATCGAGCCGTACAGATCGCGCGCGGCCACCGCCATCTGAAAGTTGATCAGCGTGCCGTGGCAATCGAAGGTGACGTATTTCGGCCGGAACTGGCTCATTGCTGCTTCCTCGGGATGGGGCGGTGGGGGCTGGGTGGGAAAGGGCTCGTTCGGCCCTGCTCCATGATCCTAGCGTCGCCGCGATGCCGGACCTGACCGAATTGCCCTGCGCGAAAGCACAAAGTTCCGTTTCCGTCTCGACCCTCAGCATTTGGTTGGGGGCGGAACGGCACCGTGGCGCCGCGAACGGGGCGCCGGCGGCCTGGCGGCGGCAAGGGGGTGCCGGTCACGGCATAAGATGCGGCGGACTGCCGAAGCAAAGGTGGAAGATGTCGCGGCGGGTGTCGCCTTCAGACAATCGTCCGGGGCCGCAGCGCTCACTCTTGGGACAGAGGGTGAAAGGACTGCCCATGAGCAAGAACTCGGTTTCCGATAAGACAGTTCACTGTCTGGCTTTCGAACCCAAGCATCTCAAGGACGCGCTGGCCCTGTCACGACAGGCGCAATGGCCGCACCGGCTGGAAGACTGGGCCCTGACCCTCCGGATCAGCAAGGGAGTGGTCGCGGTCACGGAGGGGCCGGAGGGGCCGCAGGTGGTCGGCACCGTGCTGATGACCCCATATGGCAAAGATGCGGCCACCATCAACATGGTCATCGTCGATGAAGGCTGCCGCGGCCAGGGCATCGGCCGCCGCCTGATGGACGAGGCGATGGCATTGGCCGGCGACCGACCCCTGCGCCTGACCGCAACCCGCGAGGGACTGCCGCTTTACGAAAAGCTCGGCTTCCGCGAGGTCGGTACTGTGCTTCAGCACCAGGGCGAAGCCAGTCCGATGTCGTTCGTCGCGGCGGAAGACGTCGCCCCCGCAGGCGCAGACGACCGCACCGCCATCGCCGCCCTGGACCGGCAGGCCTTCGGCGCCGACCGCGGCCTTCTGCTGGAGCGCTTCGCCGAGGTCGCATCCTTCACGCTGCTGCGGCGGAACGGCGCTCCCGCCGGCTTCGCCGCGCTGCGCGATTTCGGCCGCGGGCAGGTCATCGGCCCGGTGGTCGCCCCCGATGCCGAGGGTGCCAGATCCCTGATCGGCCCGATCGTCGCCGCGCATCCGGGAAAATTCCTGCGGGTGGACACCACCGTCGACACCGGTCTGGGGTCATGGCTGGCCGATTGCGGCTTGCGTCACGTCGGTGGCGGCATCGCCATGCGCCGCCCCGCCCCTGCGACGGCTGCCCCACCTGCAGCGCCCGTATCGACTTTCGCGCTCGCCAGCCAGGCACTCGGCTGATCCGGAGAGGACCATGCTCAGCAATTCCCTGATCGAACTCGACCGTGCCCATCTGGTGCATCCCGTCGCCTCCTACCGCGGCCATGAGAAGGCCGGCGTCCGGGTGATCGCCTCCGGCGCCGGTGCGACCATCACCGACGCCGCCGGCCGCCGGCTGGTCGACGGCTTCGCCGGCCTGTGGTGCGTCAATGCCGGCTACGGGCAGCAGAGCCTCGTCGAGGCCGCCACCCGCCAGATGCAGGAACTGCCCTATGCCACCGGCTATTTCGGGCTTGGCAGCGAACCGGCGATCCGGCTGGCTGCGGCGCTCGCCGAGCGCGCCCCCGGCGACCTGAACCACGTCTTCTTCACCCTCGGCGGGTCGGACGCGGTGGACAGCACCATCCGCTTCATCCGCTATTACTGGCAGGCCAAGGGCCAGCCGCAGCGCGACCAGTTCATTTCCATCGAGCAGGGCTATCACGGCTCCTCCACCGTCGGCGCCGGGCTGACCGCCCTGCCCGCCTTCCATGCCGGCTTCGGCGTGCCCTTCGACTGGCAGCACAAGATTCCGTCGCACTATGCCTACCGCAACCCGGTGGGCGACGATGCGGATGCGATCATCGCCGCCTCGCTGGCCGCCCTCGATGCCAAGATCGTCGAGATCGGCGGGCCGGAACGGGTCGCCGCCTTCTATGCCGAGCCGATCCAGGGATCGGGCGGCGTACTGGTGCCGCCGGACGGCTGGATGAAGGCGATGTGCGACCGCTGCCGCAGCCTCGGCATCCTGTTCATCGCCGACGAGGTCATCACCGGCTTCGGCCGCACCGGCCCGCTGTTCGCCTGCACCGACGACGGCGTGGTCCCCGACCTGATGACCACCGCCAAGGGCCTGACCTCCGGCTATGTGCCGATGGGCGCGGTCTTCCTGTCCGACGCGGTTTATGCCACCATCGCGGATGCCGCCGGCACCGCCGCGGTCGGCCATGGCTATACCTACTCCGCCCACCCCGTGAGTGCCGCAGTGGGATTGGAAGCGCTGCGTCTGTACGAGGACGGCCTGCTCGCCAACGGCGTGAAGGCCGGCGCGCGGCTGATGGCCGGGCTCCATGCGCTGCGCGACCATCCGCTGGTCGGCGACGTGCGCGGGCGCGGCATGCTGGCCGCCATCGAACTGGTGGTGGACAAGGAGCGCAAGACCCCGCTGCCCGCCGCCGCCGAACCGTCCAGGCGGATCTTCGACCGGGCCTGGGACAACGGGCTGGTGATCCGCGCCTTCACGAACGGTGTCATGGGCTATGCCCCGCCGCTCTGCTGCACCGACGACGACATCGACGCGATCCTGGAGCGCACGGCCCGCACGCTCGACCAGACGCTGGAGGACCCCGACGTCCGTCGGGCGATGCGATAGACGAAAAGCGGGGCACCCGCGGAAGAATCCGTGAATACCCTCGTATCCAGCATTTTCTGCTGTCCGGCACCGATGATTCGGAGACCCGCGTCAAGCCCATGGACCACACTGGAAGGGAAGAAGACCGGATCTCCGAACCATCTGCAAAGGAGCCAGCTCCAGCGACACCCCGGCGGACGATGCTGCCGGACCTGAAAACGCCCCGCCGGATCGAAACGGCACCCATGCGGTTCTTGATGAGGAGTTGGTGCGTTGCCCGAAACTCTGCTGAACTTCAAATATCTGACCTTCGATGTCGTCGGCACCCTGATCGACTTCGAAGCCGGCATCAAGAACTGCCTGGCCGAGATCGCGGCCGAGGCAGGAACAACCGTCGACGGCGAGGAGGCGCTGGCCCTCTACCGCGATGCGCGATACGCCCCGAATGTCGGCCTGTTTCCCGACGATCTGGTGCGCGTCTATTCGGTCATCGCGCCGAAGCTGGGCCTTCCCGCAGGCGCGCAGTACGGTGAGCGCCTGCGGGATTCGGCGGCGTCCTGGGCCGGCTTCCCCGACAGCAGGGACGCCCTGGCGCGTCTGGCCAAGCGGTTCAAGCTGATCGCGATGACCAACGCGCGGCGCTGGGCCTTCACCCATTTCTCCCGCGAGCTGGGCGAGCCCTTCTTTGCCGGCTTCACCGCCGACGACACCGGCGTGGAAAAGCCCGACCCGGCCTTCTTCCAGCAGGTGTTCGCGTTCGTCGAGCGCGACGGCGGCAGCAAGGACGACATCCTGCACGTCGCCCAGAGCCAGTATCACGACATCGGTGTTTCCCGGCGCCTCGGCATGACGAATTGCTGGATCCAGCGGCGGCACGCCCAGAAGGGCTATGGCGGGACCATCGAACCGGCCGAGTTCACCGAACCGGATTTTCATTTCCGCTCGATGGCGGAACTGGCCGATGCCGTCGACGCCGCAGCAGAGGCATCGACGACCTCCGCGTAACCGGACGAAACCGGAGCGCGCCAAAACAAGAAACGAACGACACACGAACAGAGCGAGGCTAGCATGACGAAAATTCCCGATAGCTGGAACCGGACCGACGACGGCATGGTCGAAAACGCCATCCGGCGCGGGGCCAACCGCCGCGATCTGATGAAAATGCTCCTGGCGGGCGGGGCATCCCTCGGTGCCGCCGAATTCCTCCTGGGCCGCGCCCACGCCGCGGTTGCGGACGAACCGGTGAAGGGCGGCGCGCTCAGGGCCGCCGGCTGGTCGTCGTCCACCGCCGACACCCTCGATCCGGCGAAGGCGTCGCTGTCCACCGACTATGTCCGGTGCTGCTCCTTCTACAACCGCCTGACTTTTCTCGACAAGGCCGGCATCCCGAAGATGGAGCTGGCCAAATCCATCGACACCGACGACGCCAAGACCTGGACAATCAAGCTGCGCACCGGCGTGACCTTCCACGACGGCAAGTCGCTGACCGCCGACGACGTGGTGTTCTCGCTGAAGCGCCACCTCGATCCGGCCGTCGGGTCCAAGGTCGCGAAGATCGCCGCCCAGATGACGGACATCAAGGCGGTGGACAAGAGCACCGTCGCGATCACGCTGGCCGGCCCGAACGCCGACCTGCCGACCATCCTGTCCATGCATCACTTCATGATCGTGGCCGACGGCACCACCGACTTCTCCAAGGGCAACGGCACCGGCCCCTTCATCTGCAAGAGCTTCGAGCCGGGCGTGCGTTCGGTCGGCGTGCGCAACCCGAATTACTGGAAGGGCGGTCCGCATGTGGACTCCTTCGAGTTCTTCGCGATCGGCGACGACAATGCCCGCGTCAACGCGCTGCTGTCCGGCGACATCCATCTGGCCGCGGCGATCAACCCGCGCTCCACGCGGCTCGTTGACGGGCAGAAGGGCTTCTCCCTGTCCAAGTCAACGTCCGGCAACTACACCAACCTGAACATCCGCCTGGATATGGAGCCGGGCAGCCGCAAGGATTTCGTCGACGGGATGAAGTATCTCGTCAACCGCGAACAGATCGTCAAATCCGCCCTGCGCGGCTTCGGCGAGGTCGGCAACGACCAGCCGGTGTCCCCGTCCAGCGCCTTCCACAATGCCGCGCTGAAGCCTAAGCCCTTCGACCCGGAACGGGCGAAATCCCTGTTCAAGAAGGCGGGCCTGTTGGGGCAGTCCGTCCCGGTGATCACGTCGGATGCCGCCTCGTCCGCCATCGACATGGCCATGGTGGTCCAGGCCGCCGGCGCCGAGATCGGCATGAAGCTCGACGTCCAGCGCGTCCCGTCCGACGGGTACTGGAGCAATTACTGGCTGAAGGCTCCGATCCATTTCGGCAACATCAACCCGCGCCCGACGCCGGACATCCTGTTCTCCCTGCTCTACGCCTCCGAAGCGCCGTGGAACGAGAGCAGATACAAGTCCGAGAAGTTCGACAAGATGATGCTCGAAGCGCGCGCCACGCTCGCCTGGCCCAAGCGCAAGGAACTGTACGATCAGATGCAGGTGATGATCGCCGAGGAAGCCGGCACCATCATCCCGGCCTACATCTCCAACGTGGACGCCATCACCGACAAGCTGAAGGGCCTCCAACCGAACCCGCTCGGCGGCATGATGGGCTACGCCTTCGCCGAATACGTCTGGCTGGCTGGCTGATACAGCGGATCGACGGGGCGGTCCGGACCAAGGCCCGGCCGCCCCGCCCCTCGTCGCCCCTTCGGGCAACCCCTCCGGGGGCGCCTCACCTCGCGGAGGCCAGGCATGAAATCACGCGTTCCCTCCCTCATCCTTGGTCGGCTGCTCATCGCATTGGTCACGCTGGCGATCGTGTCCTTCGCCGTGTTCTTCGCCACCACCATGCTGCCCGGCGACACGGCGATGATCCTGCTCGGGCAGTCGGCAACGCCGGAAGCGGTCGCCGGCCTGCGCGCGGCCATGCATCTCGACGACCCCGCCCTGCTGCGTTTCCTCTACTGGATCGCCGGGCTGTTCCAGGGCGATCTCGGCACCTCCTATGCCAACCAGATGCCGGTGACCACGCTGATCGCCGACCGGCTGGCCAACACGCTCAAGCTGGCGGGGCTGACGACGCTCGTGACGGTTCCCCTGGCGTTGACGCTCGGCATCACCGCCGCCATGTGGCGGGGCACGCTCTATGACCGCATCGTCACCATCGCCACCATCGGCATCATCTCCGTCCCCGAATTCGTGCTGGCGACCCTCGCCGTGCTGGTGTTCGCCGTCTACCTGAAATGGCTGCCGGCCCTGTCCTTCACCTATCAGGTCGACAGCTTCGCCGGTCTGTTCCGGGCCTACGCAATGCCGGTCATCACCCTGACCTTCGGGGTATCGGCGCAGATGATCCGCATGAGCCGGGCGGCGGTGATCGAGACGCTGAACACGTCCTATGTCGAGATGGCGCTGCTGAAAGGGGCGTCGCGGCCCCGGATGGTGCTGCGCCACGCCCTGCCCAACGCGCTCGGCCCGATCGCCAACGCGGTGGCGCTGTCACTGTCCTATCTGGTGGGCGGCGTCATCATCGTCGAGACGATCTTCAATTATCCGGGCATCGCCAAGCTGATGGTGGACGGGGTGTCCACCCGCGACCTGCCGCTGATCCAGTCCTGCGCGATGATCTTCTGCTTCGGGTATCTGCTCCTGATCACCACCGCCGACATCGTCGCCATCCTGTCGAACCCGAGGCTCCGATGAAGACACACTCCCCCACCGGCATCCTCGCGGCACGGTCGGGCTACCGGGTCAATCCGGTCGGCCTTGTCAGCTTCTTCGTGGTCCTGTTCTGGGCGCTGGTCGCCCTGTTCGCCCCCTACATCGCCCCCCATTCGGTCGGGGAGATGGTCGACCTGGATTATTTCGGCCCCATGCGGCCCGGCCTGTGGCTCGGGTCGGATTATCTCGGGCGCGACATGCTCTCCCGCGTCATCTTCGGCGCCCGCTACACCGTCGGCATCTCGCTGGCGGCGGTGTCCATCGCCTGCTTCACCGGCGTCGTGCTGGGCATGACCTCCGCGGTGCTGCGCGGGCCGGTGGACATGGTGGTCAGCCGCCTGCTCGACGCGCTCAATTCCATTCCCAGCAAGCTGTTCGGCCTGATGGTGGTGGCGGCGGTCGGGTCGTCCATCCCCGTGCTGATCCTGACCCTGTCGATCATCTACATCCCCGGCGCCTACCGTTTCAGCCGGGCGATGGCGGTGAACATCGACACGATGGATTTCATCATGGTCGCCCGCATCCGCGGGGAAAAGCTGCCCTACCTGATCGGATCTGAGATCCTGCCCAACATCATCGGCCCGGTGCTGGCCGACCTTGGTCTGCGCTTCGTCTTCATCGTCCTGCTGCTGTCGGGCCTGTCCTTCCTGGGTCTGGGTGTTCAGCCGCCCTACGCCGACTGGGGGGCGCTGGTGCGCGAGAACATCGGCGGCCTGCCCTTCGCCGCCCCGGCGGTGATCGTGCCGTCGCTGGCCATCGCCAGCCTGACCGTCAGCGTCAACCTGCTGATCGACAATCTTCCGCAGAAGATCCGGGACCGGAGTGCCTCCTGATGACGAACCTCGTCCAAATCCGCAATCTGACGGTCGAGGCCACCACCGATTCCGGCCGCTGGATCCAGATCCTCAAGGGCATCACCCTGGACGTCGCCGCCGGCGAAACCGTCGCCTTCATCGGCGAAAGCGGGTCCGGCAAGACCACCGCCGCCATGGCGCTGCTGGGCTACGCCCGTCCGGGCTGCCGGATTTCGGGCGGCTCGGTGCGGGTCGACGGCCATGACATGGTAACCCTGTCGGAGAAGGAACGGGCCGCGCTGCGCGGCACGGTCGTTGCCTATGTGCCGCAGAGTGCCGCCGCCGCCTTCAACCCGGCGGCGACCATCATGGATCAGGTCATCGAGGTGACGAAGATCCACCGCCTGATGCCGCCGGACGAGGCCCGCCGCCGGGCCGTCGACCTGTTCCGCGCGCTGTCGCTGCCCGATCCCGACGGCATCGGCGACCGCTACCCGCATCAGGTGTCGGGCGGGCAGCTGCAGCGGCTGGCGGCGGCGATGGCGCTGATCGGCGATCCCAAGGTGGTGATCTTCGACGAGCCGACCACCGCGCTCGACGTCACCACCCAGGTCGAGGTGCTGCGCGCCTTCAAGGCGGTGACCGCCAAGCGCCGGATCGCCTGTGTCTATGTCTCCCACGACCTCGCCGTGGTCGCGCAGATCGCCGACCACATCATGGTGCTGCGGCACGGCGAGGTGCAGGAGATCGGAAGCGTCGACGACATCCTGACGCGCCCGAAGCACCCCTACACGAAGGAGTTGCTGCACGCCTTCCACCCGGATACCGGCGGGCGGGTTGCGGCGGCGGAGGCCTTCGCCAACACTGCCGCCCCGCTGCTGGAGATCAACACGCTGAGCGCCGGCTACGGCCCGCCGCAATCCAACGGGCAACCGCTGGTCCTGGCGGTCAAGGGGGTGAGCCTGCAGGTGAAGCGTGGCACCAACCTCGGCATCATCGGGGAATCCGGCTGCGGGAAATCCACCCTGGCGCGGGCCATCGCCGGCATCCTGCCGGCCTGCAAGGGCGACATCCAGTTCAACGGCAAGGAGTTGTGGCACAGCGCCCGCCAGCGCAGCCACGAGCAACTGCGCGACCTGCAGATCGTCTTCCAGCACGCCGACACCGCGCTCAACCCGGCCAAGTCGATCGAGGACATCCTGGGCCGTCCCCTGACCTTCTATCACGGCCTGCGCGGCAAGGCCCGCGATGCGCGCGTCGATGCGCTGCTGGACATGGTCCACCTGCCCCGCGCCCTGCGCCACCGCCGCCCGGCGGAGTTGTCGGGCGGCCAGAAACAGCGGGTGAACTTCGCCCGCGCATTGGCCGCCGAGCCGAAACTGATCCTGTGCGACGAGATCACCTCGGCCCTCGACACCGTGGTCGCGGCGGCGATCATCGACCTGCTGAAGGAATTGCAGCGCGAACTCGGCCTGTCCTACATCTTCATCAGCCACGACCTGTCGGTGATCGAGGCGATCTGCGACGAGATCATCGTGATGTATCGCGGACAGACGGTGGAGACGATCATCCCCTCCGCCCGGCAGCAGCCGCAGCACCCCTATTCGAAGCTGCTGTTCTCGTCGGTCCCGAAGCTGGACCCGACCTGGCTCGACACGCTGAACATCGACGCCGACCGGATGCGGGTGGCGTGACCGGCTCGGCACCCCGCGCGGTTCACCGCCGCGCGGGTGCCTATGCGAAGCCTCACATCTGAAACAGCGTGGTCAGCGGCATGTGCGAGCGCACGATGGGCGACTTCAGCACGACATAGCTGAAATACTTGTCGATGCCGATGTCCATGTCGGTCAGCTTCTCCATGATCTCCTGATATTCGCCGATGCCGGACGTGACGAACTTCAGCATGTAGTCGTAGCCGCCGGACACCAGATGGCATTCAAGAAGCTGCTCGATCTTCTTGACGGCGGCCAGGAAGCGGGCGAAATCGACCTGCCGGTGGTTCTTCAGCGTCACCTCGGTGAAGACGGTGAGGGTCTGGCCGAGTTTGCTGACGTTGATCTGGGCCGTATAGCCTTCGATGTAGCCTTCCGCCTGAAGCTTCTTGACCCGCATCAGGCAGGGGCTGGGCGACAGATTGACCAGTTCGGCCAACTCCACGTTGGTGATCCGGCCGTTCTTCTGGAGCTGATGCAGAATCTTGATGTCGATGCGGTCCAGCTTCATGGGGAACCCATCCGGTTCGAGGGCGGGAGAACGGAAGACGACAGCAGAAAATTCTGCCGATCGGGCCACAACAGCTTAGCACGCGCTGCCTGCCTGTCGATAACCGAGTGGCTTTCCTCCGGCAGAACAAAGCATCGGCCACACCGGCATCGACAGAAGATAATGCCGTGGAAACGGCCAAAGCAGCGCCCACGCATCCGCGCGCCGTGGCTAGATGGCGCAACGCCGAAATCGGAGACCCGCCCAATGCCCGCCCCTTTGCAAACCATCCCGTCCTCGCCACACTTCCCCGACCAGGCGGACGTCGTCGTGATCGGCGGCGGCATCGTCGGCGTCTGGGCGGCCTATTTCCTGGCCCGGCGCGGGATGTCGGTGGCCCTGGTGGAAAAGGGACAGGTCGGGGCGGAACAGTCCAGCCGCAACTGGGGCTGGTGCCGCCAGCAGAACCGCGACGCGCGCGAATTGCCGATGGCGACCAAGAGCCTGGATTTGTGGGAGCGCTTCGCCGCCGAAAGCGGCGAGGACACCGGCTTCAGCCGTTGCGGGCTGCTCTATCTCAGCAAC
The DNA here is from genome assembly GCF_000283655.1 of Azospirillum lipoferum 4B. Lineage (NCBI taxonomy): Bacteria > Pseudomonadati > Pseudomonadota > Alphaproteobacteria > Rhodospirillales > Azospirillaceae > Azospirillum > Azospirillum lipoferum. The sequence goes on from NC_016585.1 coordinate 947,369, forward strand.
GACGACGGCGAACTTGCCGGCTGGGCGCGCTGGCGCGATTTCGCCCGGACGGTCGGCGTCACCACCCACATGCTGAGCGGGGCGGAAGCCGCCGAGCGCGGGCAGGCGACCGGCAAGCCATGGAAGGGCGGCGTCTTCTCGCCGTCGGACGGCATCGCCGATCCGGCCCGCGCCGCCCCCGCCGTGGCGCGGGCGATCATGAAGCTTGGCGGCACGGTGCATCAGGGCTGCGCCGCCCGCGGGTTGGAAACCGCCGGCGGACGGGTCAGCGGCGTCGTCACCGAAATGGGCACGATCCGCACGAAGCTGGTGGTCATGGCGGGCGGGGCCTGGGCCTCCTCCTTCTGCCATCAGGTCGGCGTGCGGCTCCCGCTCGCCTCGATCCGGTCGTCGATCCTGTCGGTAGGTCCCAGCCCCGCGGGTCTGCCCGACGCCCTGCACACCGCCGCGGTGTCGATCACCCGGCGCGGCGACGGCGGGCACACGCTGGCCATCAGCGGGCGCGGGCGCGTCGATCCGACCCTTCAGCAGATCCGCTTCGCGCCGCAATTCATGCCGATGTTCAAACGACGCTGGCGCAGCCTCATGCCCGGCGGGCTGGAGGGCTTGCGCTCCGGCCACGAGACGCTGCGGCGCTGGCGGCTCGACCGTCCGACCCCGATGGAGCGGGTGCGGGTGCTCGACCCCACCCCGGACCACGGCACCATCCGCCTCACCCACGAACGGGCGATGACGCTGCTGCCCGGCCTGAAAGGCGCGCCGATCACCGCCGCCTGGGGCGGTTACATCGACAGCACGCCCGACGGCGTTCCCGCCATCGGCGAGGTCGGAACCCTGCCCGGCCTGATCCTGGCCGCCGGGTTCAGCGGCCATGGCTTCGGCATCGGCCCCGGCGCCGGGCATCTGATCGCCGACCTCGTCACCGACCAGCCGCCCATCGTCGATCCCAACCCCTATCACCCCGACCGCTTCGCCGGCTTTTCCGCCGGAAAGGTCGCCGATTTCTGACCGGGAAGCCGGCCGCTCCGGTCAAAGCCGTTCGGTTCCGCCCGGCGCGATGGCACGGGCGGCCAGGCGCAGGCACTCGCGCATCAGGTCGTGGCTGCCGGACAGCGGGCGCTCCTTGCTGGTGAGGATGGCGATGGGCACGCGGATGCCGGGACGGAAAGGCCGCTGGACGATGCCGGAAAACTGGGTCCACGGCAAAAGCCCGTCGACGACCGCAACGCCGATCCCCTCCCGCACGAAGGGCAGAGCGGTGATCGACAGGTCGATCTCCACCGCCGGGGCGTAGACGCCGCCTTCGGCCTCCAGCGCCCCGGCCAGAAGCCGGCCGGGCAGCGTGTTCACGCGGTATGAAATCAACGTCTCCTCCGCCAGATCGGCAAAGCCGACCTGGGCGTGTCCGGCCAGCCGGTGCCCCTCCGGCATGAGGCAGACCAGCTCGGCATGGCCGACCGTTTCGACATCGAGATCGGGATGGGGCATGTCGTTCATCGCCACCCCCAACAGCACCTCGCCGCTGCGCAGCATGTCCAGGATGTTGGCGATCGGGGCGACCAGCGACCGCACGACGATGTCGGGGTGCGCCTCGCGGAAGGCGCACAATGCCTTCGGAACGATGGACATGGATGGCGGGGCCGAGGCGGCGAGGCGCACAAGCCCGGTTCGGCCATGGCGCATGTCGACCGTGCGCCGGCGCAACGCACCCAGTTCGGAGAAGATGCGCTCGGCCTCCGGATACAGCTCGTTGGCTTCCTGCGTCGGCACCAGACGCCCGCGCACCCGGTCGAACAGCTTGAATCCCAGCTGATCTTCGGCGTGCAGCAGGATCTGGCTCAAGGCCGGCTGTGAAATGTTCAGCATCGCCGCCGCACCGGTAACCGTTCCACAGCGCATCAGCATGCAGAAGACTTCCAATTGGCGGGCTTGCATTCACGATTCCAGGCGCTGGCGGAGAGGAGACCGACCCGGCACGGCCGGGCTCCGACTATAGCGATACGCGAGCCCGGGGGTCGAGCGGCAACAGCAAGGCGGCCAAGCCAAAGAGCGGCGCAGCCTCTATGCCAAAGGGTCGATGAGGATTGCACAGGCTGCGCTTTGTCGCGCGATGCGTTACATGTGGTCGACCGTGTTTTCCGGTCAGGATCGATGTCCGCAGAACTGTCTCCGTCCGCCGATCCTCCACCTCATCCCGGTGCCGTTCTGCGCAACCACGTCTTGCCCGAGCTTCGGCTGACGGTGACCCAGGCCGCCCAGGAACTGGCGATTGCGCGCCAGATGCTCCACCGCGTGCTTGCAGGCACCGCCGGCGTCACCTATCTGGCCGATACCGTCGTGCTGCTGCGCTATTTCGAGGCGCGGGGCCGGGGCCGGCGGGCGATCTCGGTGATCAAGAAGCGCGCCGGTCCGCATGAGGATACGATCCGCGAGTACCGCATCAACGACAAGGGCATCGCCGTGGGGCCGCCTCTGGACGAGTTCCAGGGGGTGCTGCGCGGCGTGCCGGTCTATATTGGCCAAGGCGGACCTCTGCTGAAGGACGATCCTGCTTGAGCGAGGCCGTGACCATCGAGCGCGCGCTGATCCTGGCGCCGCACGGACGGGATGCCGCCGTCGCTTCGGCCTTGCTGGGTGAGGTCGGGATCCCCGCGCACGCCTGCCCCGACCTGCCGGCACTGTGCATGGCGCTGGAGGACGGGGCCGGGCTGCTCATCCTTGCGGAGGAGGCGGTGCGCACCGCCGATCTCCAATGTCTTGCCGCCTGGATCGGCGCCCAGCCGGCATGGTCGGACCTTCCCGTCATTCTGCTCACCTTGCGGGGCGACGGCGCCGAGCGCACGCCCGAGGCGGCGCGCCTGACCGAACTGCTGGGCAACGTCACCTTCGTGGAACGCCCCTTCCACCCGACCACCCTGATCAGCGTCGTGCGGACCTGTCTGCGCGGCCGGCGCAGGCAGTACGAGGCGAGGGCGAGGCTTGCCGAGCGCGAGCGTCTCCTGGCCGACCTCGCCGACGAACGGGCACGCTTCGAAACGCTGGTGGAACACCTGCCGGTGGCGGTGAACCTGATGGACCTGAACGGCCGGACCATTCTGTCCAATCCGGCATTCCGGAGCTTCCTTCCGGATGCCGTCATCCCGTCCCAGCGGCCGGACGGCGAAGAGAGCTGGATCGGCTACGATGAGCAGGGCCGCCGCCTGCCGCGGGATCGGTATGTCGCGGTGCGGGCCCTGCGCGGCGAGACCGTCAGCGGCATCGAGTTCATCTATCGTCCTGCCGGCGGCGAGCCGGTCTGGACCCGTGTCAGCGGCGTGCCCGTGCAGGATTCCACCGGCAAGACAGCCGGCGCGCTCGCGGTCATCGTCGACATCAGCGACCAGAAGGCGGCGCAGGAGGCGCTGCAGCGCCTTACCGCGACGCTCGAGACCAAGGTGCAGGAACGCACCCGCGAACTGGCGGCGACGCTCGACCAGCTGCGCGACGAGATCCGCGACCGCGAGCGCGCCGAGGAGCAACTGCGCCAGACGCAGAAGCTGGAGACCCTCGGTCAGCTTACCGGCGGCGTCGCTCACGACTTCAACAACCTGTTGATGGCGGTGCTCGGCAATCTGGAATTGCTGCGCAAACGCCTTCCCGCCGATCCGACGACGGAGCGCCTGTTCGACGGCGCCATGCAGGGTGCCCAACGCGGAGCGACGCTGACCCAAAGGCTTCTGGCTTTCGCCCGTCGCCAGGATCTGCAGCCGCAGGCGGTGGACCTTGCCGGGCTGCTGGACGGCATGAAAACGCTGCTGGAACGCTCGGTCGGCCCGCGCATCGTCATCCGCATCGACGCTCCCCCGGCGACGATGGCGGCCTTGATCGATCCCAACCAGCTCGAACTGGCGATCCTGAATCTCGCCGTCAATGCCCGCGATGCCATGCCCGACGGCGGCACGCTCACCGTGACCGTGGACGAGGCGCCGGTTTCCGTGGCTTCGGGACTGCCGCCCGGTTGCCACCCGCATGTCAGCGTGCGGGACACCGGCACGGGAATGGATGGGGAAACGCTCGCGCGGGCGGTGGAGCCCTTCTTCTCGACCAAGGGCATCGGCAAGGGCACCGGGCTGGGCTTGTCGATGGTCCACGGTCTGGCGGTGCAGTCCGGCGGCGCGTTCCGGCTGTCGAGCGTTCCAGGCCAGGGGACGGTCGTGGAGCTGTGGTTGCCGAAGGCTGCCACACCAGCCCAGGCGGCCGAGCCGCCGCCGGCCCCGGTGGTCGACGTGTCTCCCGCCGTGGTCCTCGTGGTCGACGATGACGCGCTGATCGCCATGAGCACCGTCGATATGCTGGCCGACCTCGGGCACACGGTCCTCGAAGCGAGTTCGGGCACCGAGGCGCTGGAGCTTCTGCGCAGCGGTCAGGCGGTCGACCTGATGCTGACCGACTATGCGATGCCGGGCATGACCGGCGTCGAGCTTGCCCAGGCAGCCCGCGCCATGGACCCGGACCTGCCGGTTCTGCTGGCAACGGGATACGCCGATCTGCCGGAGGGCGTCGTCGCCGACCTGCCGCGGCTTGCCAAGCCATACACGCAGAACCAACTCGCCGTTGCGACGGCCAAGCTGTTGGCCGAAATGGCGAGGACTTCGGCACATGCCAGGCGAAGTGGTGGTTTCCACCCCGATTAGCGCGCCGATTTCCGGAACTCGCTTGCAGCAGGGCGGTCGGGGAGCCGCGTCAGCGTTTCAGCATCGCGAAGGCCGGCATGGCGACGCGGTGGACCAGCGGGATCAGCAGCGCGCCGAGAAGAAGCCCGACAACCCCTGCCATCCCGGCGGCCACCAGCCATTCCATCACCGCCGCCCCCGCCGGAAGCGCGTGGCCGACCGCCGCGGCGGTGTCATGGATCGCATGCCCGAGTTCCTCCAGCCCATAGCCTTCCAGCCCATGGATGATGATGCCGCCGCCGACCCAGAGCATCGCAGCGGTGCCGACGAGGCTGAGGAGCTTGAGAAACAGCGGCATTCCATAGACGAGGCCGCGGCCCAGCCCCTGCGTCAGCGGGCGCAGCAGCCGGTCCGCCCCGCCCGGCGCACCGGGGGCCAGCCGCCGCAGCCCGAAGAGGCTGGAGATCGGCCGGTCGTTCTGCGCCAGGGAAAGGCCGGCGTCGTCGGCTTTCACGATCAGGGCCACTGCGCCGTACACGGCGATGGTGATGCCGGTTCCGACGATGCCCAGGATCAGCGCCTGCATCCAGAAGGAGGAAACCTCCGCAGCGACGGCGGACAGCGTGATCGCCATGATCTCGGCGGACAGGATCAGGTCGGTCTTGATCGCGCTGTTCACCTTGGAATCTTCGAATTGCCGGGCCGACTGCCCGCCGGCCATGCCATCCGCACCATGGCCGTCATGGGCCGCGTGCGGCCAGACGGCTTCGAAGATCTTCTCCGCCCCTTCGTAGCAGAGGAAGGCGCCGCCCAGCATGAGCAGCGGCGTGATCGCCCAGGGTGCCACGAGGCTCAACACCAGGGCGGCCGGCAACAGCAGGATCAGCTTGTTCTTCAAGGAACCGAGAGCGATCTTGCCGATGATCGGCAGTTCACGGTCCGCCGTGAACCCCACGACGTATCGTGGCGTGACGGCGGCGTCGTCGACCACCACGCCGGCGGCTTTGGCTCCCGCCTTCGCGGCCTGCCCGGCGGCATCGTCCAGCGAGGCGGCGGCGATCTTGGTCAAGCCGACCACGTCGTCGAGCAGTGCGATCAGTCCTGTGCTCAAGGAAGCGGCTCCTCATGGTCCCGGAGCCATCTTAACAAACATCGACCCGCAGCATTCCGATTTTCATCCCTCTGCGGCGTGAGTTCGCCGTCGGTACCCTCCGTCGCGCAGCACGTCGCAAAGCTCCGAAAGCGGCAAGATGAACCGCGGCTCACCTCACCAGGCGATATGGCCGGCGAGTGCCTTCGGAGCCTGGCTTGGCGACGACGAAAGGAATTCGATCGACATGCGCATCAGTTCGGGCAGGTTGTGCGCCCCGAGCTTGGCCTTGAGCTGCGAACATGTATTCACCACCGTCTTGTAGGAGACGCCCAGTTCATCGGCGATCTGCCCATAGGATTTTCCGTCGGCGATCAGGGCCATCGTCTGGAGTTCACGAGGCGTTACCGAACCCAGCGTGTTCTCGCGGCTGCGCATGCCCAGCGTGGCGACCTGCATGGCAAGCTGATGGCTGAGATAGGGTTGGCCGCGGCGCACCGCATGGAACGCCGCAAGGAAATCCTCGGGAGCGGTATCCTTCAGCAGATAACCGTTCGCACCGGCCTCCAGCGCGCGGCTGACGATGACCGCATCGCCATGCATGCTGAACACCAGGATCGGGATGCGGCTGTCCTGCACACGGATGCGGCGGATCAGCGCGAAACCGCCGAGGCCATTCCCCTGCAGGGCAAGATCGACGATCACCATGTCGGGGCGGTGACGACGGTAGGCACGGTAACCGGCTATCGCGGTGTTGGCCTCATGGATTTCCTGGACATGAGCGTCCTGCAGGACGCATCGACACCCCTGCAGCACCATCGGATGATCGTCGATGAGCAAGACTCCGGTCATTGGCCCGCCTCCCCCCTCGTTGCCGATGTCGCCGGCACGCGTTCATCCTCCTCCAGCGGAATCGCGACGGCGAGACAGGTTCCGCCTCCCGAGCGGCTCGAAATCGACAGCGAGCCCCCCAGCGCGGCGATGCGCTCCCTCATCCCGGTCAATCCGAGACCGGTCGCCGTCCCCACCGCAATCCCGCGCCCGTCGTCCTGGACGGAAAGGCGGATTTCGCACCCGGCCCCGGTCCTGGCCCTGGCGCCCCCGGCGGCAGCCGGACGGTCGAGTTCCTCCACCTCCACCCTGATCCGCCGCGCTCCCCCGTGCCGGACGGCATTGGTCAGCCCCTCCTGCACGCAACGATAGATGCTGAGGTCGATGGGGTCGCCGTAGCTGTAGGCCAGCTTGCCGGTGGCGAACTCGATGGCACAGTCGGGCGCCAATCGTTCGAATTCCGACAGGAGGCCCGCTATGGCATCCGCAAGGGGGACGTGGCCCAAGGCCATCGGGCGCACGGTCTTGAGCAGGCGGCGGTTGGTCGTCTCGATCCGTTCGCCGATGTCCCGCAACGTGCCCGCGCGTTCGCGCACCGCACCGCCGATTTCCGGCGGCAGTTGTTCCGCAAAGCGGGCGAGCGATGCCACATTCGCCTTCAGGCTGAAGAGGCACGGGCCGAATTCGTCATGAAGCTCGACCGCAAGTTGCCGACGCTCGCTGTCCTGAACCGCGACCAGACGCCGGTTCAGGCACAGGTTGTCCGCCTGTGCCGCGGCAAGCGATGACGCAAGCGCGTTGAAGCGGGCGACGATATCCGCCAGTTCACCGCCCCTCGGCAACGGCAGACGGTATTGGAAATGCCCCTGTTCCAGCTCGCGGAAGCCGGCGGCGACGCGAAGCAGCGGATTCAGCACCTGCCCCAATACGACGTGAAGCACGCCGATGACGAGAACATTGACGATCAGCGCGACCAGCGCCAGATCGGTCATGTCGTCCCAGACCTCGGCGATCTCGTCGGATGCTTCGCTGACGATGGTCACCGTCCCGATCCTCCGTCCCTCCGAGAAGACCGGCACATCGCGGTTCGGAACCTCGACGCCGACGAGCGAGGCGAACCAATCCGGGGCTCCTTCCCGCGACGCCGGTTGGGCAGGCGTGGATTGGGCAAGCGTGGATTGGGGAGGCCACACCGGCTCCCCCTGGGCGGTCGTCACGAGGATGCGGACATGCCTTTGCCCGCTCAGCCGAAGCGGAAGCTTCTGGAGCCCTGCGCCGCCCCGGCTGACCCGCTGGAGATCGTCGACCGCCGTCCGCACCAGCCGTTCCGCCATCTCCATCGACGCGCCGATCTCGACCAGCGTCGCCCGCCGGGCGTTGTAGACGATGAGCAGCGACGTGGCGACGCAGGCGAGCAGGTTGATCAGGATGAAGGCCCACAGGATCTGACTGCGGATGGTGCGCTTGAACCCGAGCAGCCGTGCCAGCCTGGCCGCGCCCGCTTCCCGGCCGGGCGCAGGAGCGGTGTCGGCCGTCCGCAAGCGGTAGGATGCGCTGGAGTCGTCTTTCACGCCGACATCGGCCATTTTCATCCAGCCTCCCCCCGGCAGGAGCACCCGTTACCGGACTTCCGGATCGACCCGCGTCCGACGATTCGAAGGCGGTGTTCGTCGCTTCACGGCTGCCGTTTTTTTTAGTGTCATCGTGCCGCGGCGCTGGCCGGTGTGGTTGCCCGGTCATCGCCGAACTTCAAAGTTGTTCAAGTGTGGACGAGTGCGTGAGCAGACCGCAATCGCTCTTTCGGCGAATTATCGGCATAGCTGACCAATGGTCATGTGGTGACGGAACGAAGGACGCCACCGGTCCGGTGGAGCACGCTCACCGATTCTGCCCGCCCGCCTCCCCCCTGAGCGCCGCCAGAACGTCGCGATGATCGTGGTTGGTGCTGCGAAGGTTGAAGTAATGCTGGCAATCCTCGCCGAACCGCCGGCTGCCGCCGTCGCTGCCGAGCGACAGGAACCCCTCGATGAGGGTGTCCGCGGATTCCGTCATGCCGCGCCCCGCCAGCATCTCCTGCAATTGCGCGACACGATTGGCGATCATGCGCGGCGTCTCGACATAGGCATGGTCGGCCTGGGCCAGGAGCGTGTGGAACGCCGCGACCGAGGGGGCGGACAGGGGCAGGTCGGCATGCGCCGCCCGACTGGCCAGCCATTGTTCCGGCGGTGTGCGGTCGCCGGCCTCCAGCCAGTTCTTGTTCGCCATCGACACCGCCGGCAGCGGCTCCAGCGGCGCCGTGCCCTGCTCCGCCGAGGAATTCCCGTCGGATTGGGAATCGCAGGCAACCGCCGCCGCCAGCAGGACGACGAGCAGCAGGCCGGACCGTAAGGCCGCCGGTGCGGACAGGACGGTCCGGCAATCGCGACCCCTTGCATATCGAAGCCAGCACGACACGGCCTTCTCCGTTCCCTGCGATCATTGGCAGCCACTTGGGCAGCGATTTTGGCAGCGATTTTGGCGGCGGCGGCATGGTCGCAGCCGGCTCCCGCAGCTATGGGTATCGCTGCCGCCCGCCGCAATCGCCCGCCTTCGCCGCCGCAGGACGGCGGTCATTATTGCCAAAAACTCCCGGTCGGATTTGCCAGACTTCCTCAAGACAGGAATGTTGGTCAGTGAAACAATCGGTCTCTGGGTAGGGCTGCCGACGGATCGCAAGCGCAGGGGCCGAGACGGCGGCGGGAGCGAAGGCCATCGCTGAGCACCGCACCGGGCGGGTCTTCGCGAGCCCACCGCCCTGTCAAAGAAAAACATCGGAGGGAACGTTGATGAACCGCTTCCTGACGTCGTTGCCCATTGTGGCACTTACGGCGACAATCACCGCGGGAGGGCAGATCGGCGCGGTCACGCCGGCTCTGGCGAATGAAAAGCTGGTCCAGCTGTCCGAAAGCGAACAGAACTGGGTCATGCCGGGGAAGAATTACAATTCCGACAATTTCAGCAAGCTCACCCAGATCAATTCGGACAACGTCAAGCAGCTGCGCGCCGCCTGGTCCTTCTCGACGGGGGTCCTGAACGGCCATGAAGGCGCGCCGCTGGTCGTGGATGGCAAGATGTATGTCCACGGGGCGTTCCCCAACTCCACCTTCGCGCTCGACCTGAAGGATCCGAGCCGCATCCTCTGGCAGCACAAGCCCAAGCAGGATCCGGTCGCCCGCTCCGTCGCCTGCTGCGACATCGTCAACCGCGGCCTCGCCTATTGGCCCGGCGACGGCCGCGTGCCGCCGCTGATCCTCAAGACGCAGCTCGACGGCCATGTCGTCGCCCTAAACGCGAACAGCGGCGAGGAATACTGGAAGATCGAGAATTCCGACATCCGCGTCGGCTCGACGCTGACCATCGCCCCCTATGTGGTGAAGGATCTGGTCATCATCGGCTCCTCGGGCGCCGAGCTCGGCGTCCGCGGCTATGTGACGGCGTACGACGTGAAGACCGGTTCCATGGCCTGGCGCGCCTTCGCCACCGGCTCCGACGAAGCCATGCTGATCGGCGACGACTTCAACGCCAGCAACCCCCATTACGGCCAGAAGGGGCTGGGCCTGCAGACATGGGAAGGCGATGCGTGGAAGATCGGCGGCGGCACCAACTGGGGATGGTACGCCTACGATCCCGGCGTCGACCTCCTCTATTACGGAACGGGGAATCCGGCGCCCTGGAACGAGACGATGCGTCCCGGCGACAACAAATGGACCATGACCATTTTCGCGCGCGACGCCTCCACCGGCAAGGCCAAGTTCGGATACCAGAAGACGCCGCACGACGAGTGGGACTATGCCGGCGTCAACGTGATGATGCTGAGCGAGCAGAAGGACAAGTCGGGCAAGACGCGCAAACTGCTGACGCATCCCGACCGCAACGGCATCGTCTACACGCTCGACCGCACCAACGGCGAACTCGTTTCGGCCGACAAGATCGACGACACGGTGAACGTCTTCACCCATGTCGACCTGAAGACCGGCGTGCCGGTGCGCAATCCGGAATATTCGACCCGCATGGACCACACCAGCCGGGACATCTGTCCGTCGGCGATGGGCTATCACAACCAGGGTCACGATTCCTACGATCCGAACAAGCAGCTGTTCTTCATGGGCATCAACCACATCTGCATGGATTGGGAGCCCTTCATGCTGCCCTACCGGGCCGGGCAGTTCTTCGTCGGCGCGACGCTGAACATGTATCCGGGACCCAAGGGCGACCGCCAGGGCTATGAGGGCCTCGGTCAGATCAAGGCCTACAACTCCATCACCGGCGACTTCAAATGGGAGAAGATGGAGCGCTTCGCCGTCTGGGGCGGCACGCTCGCCACCGCCGGCAACCTCGTCTTCTACGGAACGCTCGACGGCTTCATCAAGGCGCGCCACAGCGACACCGGCGAGCTGCTGTGGAAGTTCAAGCTGCCTTCGGGCGTGATCGGCTATCCGATCACCTATGAGCATGCCGGCACCCAGTATGTGGCGATCATGTACGGGGTCGGCGGCTGGCCCGGCGTGGGTCTGGTGTTCGACCTGCAGGATCCGACCGCCGGCCTCGGCGCGGTGGGCGCCTTCAAGAACCTGCAGCACTACACGCAGATGGGCGGCGGCGTGATGGTCTTCTCGCTGAACGGCCAGAGCCCCTTCGACAACGTCAGCGTCGGCGAGTACGGCGGCTGACACGGCGTCCGGTGACGTCGGCAGGATTGCCGCAACAGCATTGCCGATGGCCGGCGGCCTTCACATGCGCCGCCGGCGGTCGGTCGACCGCAAGCCGATCATGCCATCTGGAGTTCATCCGACGATGACCCGTGCCTTCAACGAACCGGGGCCGCCCCGATCGGCCTCACGCATGCCGGCGCATGCGTCCGCCAGGGGCCGGCGCCTTGCGACAGCCGCCATCGCCCTCTCCTTTCCTCTCTCGCTGGCCTCCATCGGCGTTCTTCGGGCCGACCCTCCGGCCCTCCGGGTCTGCGCCTCCAAGGCCGCGGCGCCCTACGCCGCCGTCGACGGAAGCGGCTTCGAGAACCGCATCGCCGCCGCCGTGGCCGGGGCCATGAACCGCAAGGCGGAATTCGTCTGGACCGACAAGCCGGCGATCTTCCTGGTGCGCGACATGCTCGACAAGGGGGCCTGCGACGTCATCGTCGGTGTCGACGACGGCGATCCGCGGGTGCTCACCACCGCCCCCTATTACCGCACCGGCTACGCCTTCATCACCCGCGCCGACAGCCCGCTGAAACTTAGCAGCTGGTCGGACGACGATCTGTCGCGCGTGCGGCGCATCGCCTACCAGTTCCATTCGCCGTCCGAGGAGATGCTGAAGCAGACCGGCCTCTACGAGGACAACCTCATCTATCAATACTCCCTGATCAACTTCACCGACCGCCGCAATCAATACACCCAGGTGCCGGGCGATGTCCTCGTGTCGGAGGTGGCGAAGGGGGCCGCCGATGTCGCCGTCGCCTTCGCGCCGGACGTGGCGCGCTATGTGAAGGCGTCCGGCGTTCCGTTGCGGATGACGATGATCGACCGCAACGGCATGACCGCCGCCGGCAAGCTCGTTCCGCAGCAGTTCGACCAGTCGATGGCCGTGCGCAAGGACGACACCGCGCTGCGCTCCGAACTCGATGCGGCAATCGCCAAGGTGCGCCCGCAAATCGTGGCGATCCTGCGCGAGGAGGGCATTCCTCCGATGGAACCGGGGCTTGGGCAATGATGGCGCCCGACACCCTGCCCGAAACGCCGCCCGACACGCAGTCGATCCGTCATGGCCGCCGTGGGAGCGACGGAGCACGATGAAGAGAAAGACAATCGTTGGTATCGCCCTCGGCGCCCTTCTCGGCGTCGCGGGAGCCTTGGGGGCCGAAGCGGCCCTGACCTTCAACAATACGGTCACCGGAGAGGTGCTGGACCTGAGCCAGGGACTGCCGGAAGGCCGGGACACGCCGGCCGTCAAGCAGTTCCTGGAGTCCGGCCGCAACCCCTACAACGAGAATGCCTCCTGCCTTTCCGCCGGGTCCGAGATCTTCCTGTCGGCCTGCTCCGGCTGCCATGGCCATGTGGCCGAAGGCAAGATCGGACCCGGCCTCAACGACGATTACTGGACCTACCCGAAGAACACCACGGACAAGGGACTGTTCGAGACGATCTTCGGCGGCGCCCAGGGGCAGATGGGGCCGCAATACGGCTCGCTGTCGCTCAACGACATGCTGCTCGTGATGGCGTGGGTCCGGCATCTCTACACCGGTCCCGCAAACGGGGCGGAATGGCTCAGCGAGGAGCAGCGCCGGACCTTCACACCCTACTCGCCGGCACGGGTGGAAACGGCACGGGCTCCCGCCAATGCCGGCGAATGCCGGCCGGTGCCGAATTGATGCCTTCGAGTCGGACAAAGGACCGAGACCGTGGCGGCACATCCGGCCGCCCCAACAAGCGAGAAAGGATCAAACCGATGACGAGACCGTCAGCCATGTCGATGCCCCGGTCCGACCGCACCGGCACCCTGCTTGCCGCCCTGGCCGTGGCCGCGGTGCTTGCCGGAACGCCCCTCCCGGCGGCGGCCTATGACGGCACCAACTGCAAGGCGCCGGGCAACTGCTGGGAGCCGAAGCCGGGTTATCCCGCGAAGATCGCCGGCTCCAAATACGATCCCAAACACGACCCGATGGAACTCAACAAGCAGCAGGAATCCATCAAGGCGATGGATGAGCGGAACCGGCAGCGGGTCGACCATTTCAAAAAGACCGGCACCTTCATCTACGACGTGAAGAAGATCCCGAAGCAATGAACGGTGTCCCGCCGGTCGTGACCGGCGGGCATCGGTCGGCCATGACCTGGAAGGGACCTGGAAGGGGCGATGATGCGTTCTGTCCGCGACGCCGACGCGACGCTGAGCGATTGGCTGGCCTGTGCCGACGAACTGCAGCGGGAGGTGGGCAAGGTGGTGGTCGGCCAGGAGCGGGTCATCCGCCTGCTGACCATCGCCGTCTTCGCCCGCGGACATGTGCTGCTGGAGGGCGATGTCGGGGTCGGCAAGACGACCCTGCTGCGCGCGCTTGCCCGCGCCATCGGCGGTACCTTCGAGCGCATCGACGGCACCATCGACCTGATGCCGACCGATCTCGTCTATCACGCCCATCTCGCCGAGGATGGCCGGCCGCGCGTGGAGCCCGGACCGCTCCTGCGCCAGGGAGAGGACCTGTCGATCTTCTTCTTCAACGAGATCAACCGCGCCCGCCCCCAGGTCCATTCGCTGCTGCTGCGGCTCATGGCCGAGCGCAGCGTCTCCGCCTTCAATCGCGATTACCGCTTCCCCCATCTCCAGCTCTTCGCCGACCGCAACCGGGTCGAGCAGGAGGAGACGTTCGAGCTGCCGGCGGCGGCCAGGGACCGCTTCTTCATGGAGATCGAGGTTCCGATGCCGACGGATGACGCGATCCGGCGCCGGCTGGTGTTCGATCCGCGCTTCCACGACATCGACCGGCTGGTCGCCACCGTCCCCGAAGGCATCCTCGACGTCACCGGGCTTCCCGCCGCCGCCGAGGCGATCCAGGCCACGGTGCGGGCGAGCGAGGCCATCGAAACCTACACCGCCGCGCTCTGGGGAGCGGTGCGCGACCCGCACCGTCATGGGATCCTGCTGGACGGCGTCGACACCGAGCGGCTGGTGATCGGCGGCGCCAGCCCCCGCGGCGTCTCCTTCCTGGTTCGGGCCGCGCGGGTGAGGGCGTGGCTGGAAGGCCGCGACATGGTGGTTCCCGAGGATCTGCGCGACGTCTTCTTCGAGGTCATGGCCCACCGGATTTTCCTGGACCCGGTCTATGAACGGCGCCGCACCCCCATCGTGCAGGGCTTGTGCCGCGCGCTGTTCGAACGGGTGCCAGCGCCATGATGCCGGCCACGCCCATTCCCTACCGGCTGCGCTGGCGTCCCGGCGGGGCGCGGGCCGGGGCGCATCCCGGCAGCGGCGAGGGCGGCGAGGGCGTCTTCCTCCGGCACAGGCCGCTCTGGCAGAACCCCGACCCGCGGCGCATCGATCTGCGCGAGACGGTTCGGGATCCGCTGGGCAACGTGCAGGTGCGCAGCTTCGCCCGCCGCAGCGCCGTCGCCGTGGTGGCGGTGGTCGATCTCACCGGATCCATGGCATTTGACGGCGGTTTCGATGGGGTATTCTCCCGGCGGGCCGCAAGGATGGAGATGGTGGCCGCCCTTTGCGCCACGCTGGCCGTCTCGGCCGGCAAGATGGGCGACCGCTTCGGCCTGATCGGCTGCGATGCCGGCCTGCGCGAGGATGTCTTCATCCCGGCCACCCACCGCCGGGGCGTGGAGACCGATGCCTGCGCCCGTCTTCTGGCGGCGGTGCCGCAAGGAGCCAGCGCGCAAGGGCTGCTGGAAGCGGCCGACCGGCTGCCGGCACGGCGGAGCCTGGTCGTGCTGATCTCGGACTTCCTGCTGCCGCTCGATCTGGTGGGGGCCGTGTTCGACCGGCTGTGGCGGCACGATGTCCTCCCCGTCCTGCTCCGCGACAGCGGCGAGGAAACCGACCTGCCGGCCTGGGGGCTGGTGGCTCTGCGCGACCTCGAAACCGGACAGCGTCGGCTCGCCGTGATGCGGCCAGGGCTGCGCGCGGCATGGCGCCAAGCCGCACAGGCACACCGGACCGCGCTCGACCGTCTGTTCAGGCGGCATGGACGCGCACCGTTCATCCTGACCGATCCGTTCGATCCCGATGCCCTGGCCGAACATCTGGCCGCCGGATGAGCCCCGCCATGCGCCTTCCGTCAGCCCTTTCCCTGGTCCTCGCCATCATTGCGGGCAGCGCCATGGGTCCGCTTCCGGCCGCCGCAGCCGTCCGTTCGGTGGAGCTCTCCGGCCCGCGGCCCTTCGGCGTCTTCATCGGCGACGTCATCCGCCATGAGGTCACGATCACCGCCGATCCGGGTCTCCGGATGGTGGCCGCCTCGCTGCCCCGGCCGGGTCCGCTGACCTACTGGCTCGATCTGAGGGGGATCGACCTGGAGGATCTCGGCACCGGCGGCGGGGTGCGGCGCCACCGGCTGCATCTGGAGTATCAGAGTTTCTACGCGCCGCTCGAAACGCTGGCTCTGGAGATTCCCGCCTTCACCCTGACGCTGCAGGATGGTGACGAGCGGGCCGAGGCCACGGTCCCGGCCTGGAGGTTCCTGACATCCTCCTTGCGCGAAATCCGTCCGCAGCGCGACGAGACCGGCACCTATCTGCGGCCCGATGCGGCGCCGCGAAGCGTCCCGCTGACGGGCTGGCTGGTGGCGACCGGCGGGTCCGGCGGCTCCGCCCTCCTGCTGGCCGGGCTGATCGCCCGTCACCGGGGCTGGTGGCCGTTCCGCACCCGTGCCCGGCGTCCCTTCGCCCGCGCCGTCCGGGAGTTGCGGCACAGCCTGCGCAACCGCGCCGATGAGCGGACCTTCCGCACCGCGTTGCAGACCCTCCATCGCGCCTTCGACGCCACCGCGAAGCGGCGGCTGCTGTCGGAGGATCTTCCGATCTTCTTCGACGCGGCCCCGACATTCCGTCCGCTGCAAGGCGACATCGAGCGCTTCTTCGCCGCATCCCGGCAGGCGTTCTTTCGCAGCGACGACGCAGCGGCCGTTCGTCTCCTGCCGCCCGAAGCGCTGCTGGTTCTGGCGGGCCGTCTGGCCGCAGCGGAAAGGGCGGCGGGATGACCCTGGCCTTCGACGCCCCCGCCATACTCCTTTTGCTGCCGCTCGCGGCGCTTCCCCTGGTGGCGCCCCTCCTCGTTCCATCGTCCTGGCCTTCCCTTTCGCTCATTCCCCGCGATCCGGTATCGACCGCTTTCGACATCGGTCTCCGGCTGGCCGCAGCCGGGGCGATTGCCGCCATCGTCCTGGGGCTGGCCGGTCTGCACCGGGTGGCGCTGCAGGAGGAGCGGATCGGCCGGGGGGCGCCCATCGTGCTGCTGCTCGACCGCAGCAGCAGCATGGACGACAGCTTCGCCGGACGTCCGCCGGATGGCGACGAGGAAACGAAATCGGCCACGGCGCGGCGGCTGCTCATCCAGCTTCTGGCCCGCCGGCCCAACGACCGCGTCGGCATCGTCGCCTTCTCCACCGCGCCGATGCCGGTGCTGCCGATCACCGACCAGCGTGCGGCTGTGCTGGCGGCGATCGACGCCATCGACCGGCCCGGCCTGGCCTATACCGATGTCGGGCGCGGCCTCGTGCTCGCCTTCTCGATGGTGGAGTTGGACAGGCCCGACATAGCCCATGCCGTTCTGTTGGTGTCGGACGGCGCGGCGGTGATCGACCGGCGGGTGCAGGAGGCGTTGCGCGATGCCGCCGTCCGCACGCCGCTCCACCTCTACTGGCTGTTCCTGCGGACCAAGGGGAGCCGCGGCATCTTCGACGAACCGCAGAGCGCGGGGGAGGATACGCCGCAGGCGATGCCGGAACGACATCTTCACCGCTTCCTCGCCGGGCTCGGCGCCTCCTACCGCGCGTTCGAAGCGACGAGCGCCGAGGCGGTCGAAGCGGCCATCGGCGAGATCGATTCACTCGAATCCCGCCCGACCCGCTATTGGGAGCGCATTCCCCGCCGCGACCTGTCCGGCGCGGCCTATGGCGGCGCGGCGGTGTGCGTCGGGGTCCTCATGCTCGCCAAGCTGGCCGAACGGCGGTCCGGCAGCAGCCAGGGTCCGGCGGAGGGCGCCATCCGGCACGGGAGGGCGCAGACCCCATGATCTCCGCCACCCGTCAGGCCCCGCCCGCCGGGCGGGCCGGCCCGTCCCGCAGGAGATGGCCACGCGGCCATGTCCTCTCCGCCATCTGCTGGAGCCTGCTCGGGCTGGCGCTCGTGGTCTGCGCGGTCTGCTCCGGCATGCTGCTGCTGACCTTGCGGGACAACCGTCTGATCGCCGGGCTTTCGGCCGGCCGGGACCTGCCGGTCGAGGAGTCGGCCGCCCCGCAGGCGCGGTTCGCCCGCGCCCATTTCCTGATGACGCGGGACCGCTTCGAAGAGGCGCAGATCCTGGTCGACCGCCTGCCGCCCGGCCGGAACGGAGTCGCGGCGATGGGGCAGTACGACCTCGCCAATGCCCGCCTGCGGGCGGCGCTGTCCCAGCTGGAAGCCGGACGCATCGATGCCGCCGGGCCGCTGGTCCGCCTCGCCAAGGACGGCTACCGGCGTTCGCTGGCCCTCGATCCGGGGCTGTGGGACGCGAAATACAACCTCGACGTCGCCATGCGGCTGATCAGGGACTTCCCCCAGATCGACCGCATGTCGGAGGAGGAGCCTCCCGATCTGCCGGTGCGGCTGTGGTCGGACCTTCCCGGTCTGCCAAGGGGCCTGCCATGAAGCTGCGGATGTCCGGCGACCTGCGCTTCCGGCTTCTCGTCCTGGCCTTCCTCGGCCTGCTGGCGGCACTCGCCCGGCCGCAGACCACGGCGTCGCGTCCCGGCTTCGACCTGCTGCTGGTCACCGACATCACCGGCAGCATGAACGCGCGCGACCAGACGCTCGACGGTCGCGCGGTGGCCCGCCTGGAGTTCGTGAAGCATCGGCTTCGCAATCTGCTCGCCCGCCTGCCTTGCGGCTCCCGCGCCGGCCTCGGAATCTTCACGGAGCGGCGCAGCTTCCTGCTGTTCGAGCCGGTCGAGACCTGCGGCAGCTATGCGGCCATCGACGGGGCAATCGCCTCCCTCGACTGGCGCATGGCCTGGGAGGGTGACAGCCGGATCGTTTCGGGGCTCGACAGCGCCATCGCCATTGCCGGCGACCTGAAAAGCAGCCTGGTCTTCCTGACCGACGGGCAGGAGGCCCCGCCGCCGCCGGCGTCCGGTCCGCCACCATTCGAACGGAGGCCGGGAGCGGTGAACGGCATCATCGTCGGTGTCGGCGGCACGGTCCCGGTGCCGATCCCCCGCTTCGACGACCGGGGGCATGAGATCGGGTTCGTCCAGGCTGCGGACGTGCCTCACGAATCGCGCCTCGGACCGCCGCCGGCGGGTGCGGCGGCCCGCGAAGGCTGGCACCCGCGCAACGCCCCCTTCGGCGCGATCCCGGTGGCCGGCACCGAGCATCTCACCTCGGTTCGCGAAGCCTATCTGCAGGGATTGGCGCAACGGACCGGGCTGGGCTACGTCCACCTGACCAGCACGGACGCCCTCGAAGCCGCCCTGCAACTCCATGCCGCCGGCCGCCCCATCGTGGCTGCGGTGGACCTCAGCCCCCTTCCCGCAAGCCTGGCGCTGCTGGCCTTGCTGACGCTGTACGGCCTGCTGCCGATCCTGGAGCGGCGTCGCCGCCGCCGGCCTGCCCATCCATTCACCGCAAAAGGTTGACCCGATGCTGAAACGATTCCTTCTGATCGCCGCACTCCTCCTATCGGTCACCCCCGCTTCGGCACATGGCCCGACCCCGCACAAGGTGGAGGAGAGCATCGTCATCGCGGCAGCCCCCTCCGTGGTGTGGGAAAAGCTTGCGGACTTCGCCGGTCTCGCCGGCTGGCATCCGCTGGTCGCGACCTGCACGGTTGCGGCAGAGACCGCCAGCAACGTCGAACGGACCCTCACCCTGCGCGACGGCGGCGCGCTGGTGGAGAGCCTGGACGAGATGGATGCCGCTGGACGGAGCCTTTCCTACCGCCTGATCAAGCCGAACCTCGACAGCTTTCCCGTGAGCTTCTACTCGGCCACGCTTACGGTGAGCGAAGCCCCGAACGACGGCAGCACGGTGCGATGGTCCGCACGCTTCTACCGCGGCGACACCGGGAACTACCCGCCCGAGACACTCGACGATGCAGCCGCCCAGGCGGCGATGACCAAATTCATACAGGCCGGGCTTGGAGGTCTGAAGGAGAAAACGGAACGGCGCTGACCCAGGCTCCGGCGGACGATCGGCTCAACGGATCGCCTTGGCCGGCCCGACCAGCCAAGCCCGCGAATCGCTCGAGGCGTCCTGGCGCTCGCCCAGTCACAGGTTGTCGTTGCCTGTCGCCGGAAACCGATGCAGGACGACGCCGACCGGCGTTTGCCTCAACCATTGAGCGCAGCCCACGGATAGCGTCACTGGGCAGAAAAAGAAGCCTGCCAATGGATATTTGGCAGGCTTCCGAGAGTTAAATGCCCTTTGTGCAGAAACAACATACCGCCGCATCGGCAGCATTGTCAATGTATATTTTGCGAATCGGCAACATATTTGGATTCATTCTGTTGCTATATATGGCATTATAGGCATTATTATTTGCGTCTATATTTATAGATATCGTCCATTCCCACGCCAGAGGAATGCCTACTCTCCATAATCATGCCGACGGCGCCTCACAGCTCACGCAGTTGAAAAGACCCTCGCCGCGGTCGTCCCGGCCCCACTTTCCACAGCCGGAGAGGTCACGGCCGGAGAGATCGCGACCGGCTGGCCGGGTACAGCCGATTTCACCGCGTCCCGTCGAAGCGGTTTGAGAGACCGAAACCATCGACTGACCTGAAATATCAAAAAATTGACCGATCCGATCAAGCAGTTTGGAGCCATTTCCCAAATCTTGATTGGGCAAGTCGTCTATCGGCATCGGCAGCAATTGAGCCCACCGACCAAGCTTCCGCTAAGAAGGACGCTATCCGTGCAACACCGATCAAGCTCAGGGAAATCACTAACTCCCCGGCGCCTCGACCAAGAGATTCGAGTCGTTCCATCAGAAAACAAGATTAAAATCTCTGTGACCATGTTCGATGATCGATAACGCGTCGCTTGGCATTCCATTTTTAAAATATTCGCGCCCACATTTTCGTTCCAACGCCCGATTTGATTAAGATAAATATCCGAAGGACCGGAAATATCCGATCCCATTTCTTCGGATGCTCCCTCCCGACCACCCGCACCCGCCGGGCGAACGGCCTCCGCCGCCATCGTGAGCGCAGGAATGCTCGCCCCCGGCGCCTTCAGGAAAGAACGACACGATGAGCGACCTGCCCAGGATCGATTTCCTCTATCTCTCGGAACAGGACATGGTGAAAGCCGGCGTGACCGACATGGCCGCCTGCGTGGACACGATGGAAGACATGTTCGTGCTGCTGCATACCGGCGATTACCGGATGGCCGGCGCCAACAACGACTCCCATGGCGCCATGGTGGTCTTCCCGGAAAACTCGCCGTTCCCGACCATGCCGAAGCCGACGGCCGACCGCCGCTTCATGGCGATGCCCGCCTATCTCGGCGGCAAATACTGTACCGCGGGCATGAAATGGTACGGCTCGAACATCGCGAACCGCGAAAAGGGCCTTCCCCGCTCGATCCTGATGTTCACGCTGAACGACGCCGACACCGGCGCTCCCCTGGCGCATATGTCGGCCAACCTGCTCTCCGCCTACCGGACCGGTGCGGTTCCCGGCGTCGGGGCCCGGCATCTGGCCCGCCGCGACTCCCGCGTGATCGGCGTCTATGGTCCCGGCGTGATGGCGAAAACCTCGCTGGCGGCCTTCATGGCGACCTGCCCGAACATCGATACGGTGAAGGTCCAGGGCCGCGGGCAGAAGAGCCTCGACAGCTTCATCTCCTGGACGCGGGAGACCTACCCGCAGATCACCACGATCGAAGTCGTCCACGACATCGAGACCATCGTCCGCGGTTCCGACATCGTGACCTACTGCGCATCCGGCGAGACCGGCGACGTTTCAAAATACCCCATCGTCAGGCGCGACTGGGTCAAGCCGGGCGCGTTCCTGTCGATGCCGGCATCCTGCGAGATCGACGCCGGCATGGAAAAATCCGACATCCGCAAGGTGATGGACAACATCGGCCTCTATGAGGCGTGGTTCGAAGAACTGCCCAAGCCCGCCCATGTCCATGTCCCGGTCATCGGCGTCCGCTTCATGGACATGATCCATGAAGGAAAGATGGACCGCGAGGAACTCGAGGATCTGGGCGCGATCTGCGCCGGCGCCCGGCCGGGCCGCCGCAACGACGAGGAGATCATCATCCTGTCGGTCGGCGGCATGCCGGTCGAGGACGTCGCCTGGGGCACCGTCGTTTACCGCAATGCCGTGAAGAAGGGGATCGGGGTGACGCTCAATCTCTGGGACACGCCGGTTCTGCGCTGACCCGTTCCCCCCTGGCCCTTTCCCCTGGCATTTGAGAGCGTCCGAAATGGTGAAGATCACCAAAGTCAAAACCGGCACGAAGCTGGAAGAGATCAGCAGCTACTCGCGCATCGTCGCGGTGGACGACTGGATCTTCGTGTCCAACACCGCCGGCCGCAATCCGGAGACGAAGGAGATTCCGGCCGACGTGACCGCCCAGACCAATCAGGTGTTCGACAACATCGAACGGGCGCTGAAGGCGGTCGACGCCAGCCTGGCCGATGTGGTTGCGACCCGGGTGTTCATCCAGAATCCGGAAGACACCCACACCGTCATGGGGATCTTCGGCGACCGGTTCCGCGGCGTCGATCCGACCACGACCGTCACCTGCCCGCCGCTCGGCTCGACCACCTACAAGGTGGAGATCGAGGTGACCGCCTACCGGGGCAGCAGCAGGGCGGAGGTGGAGCGCATCACACTCTCCCCCTGATCCCCCTGCCCGTCACCTTCCCCGCGCCTTTCGCATCAAGGACATCCGCCATGGCCCCGGTCATCTCTCCCGTTCAGACATCCACGGTTCTGCCCAAGTCGACGACCGTCGTCGTGATCGGGGGAGGGATCGTCGGGCTGGTGACCGCCCTGACCCTCAGCGAGCGCGGCATTCCGGTGGTGGTTCTGGAAAAGGGGCGGCTGGCGGGAGAGCAGTCGTCCCGCAACCTCGGCTGGGTGCGCAAGACCTCCCGTTCCGCCCCCGACCTGCCGCTGGCCCTGGAATCGGACCGGCTGTGGGGCGCAATGAACGCGCGCACCGGCATGGATGTCGGATACCGGCAGGCCGGGATCATGTTCCTCGCCAGGACCGAGGCCGAACTCGACGTTCATCGCCGGTGGATGAAGACGGCCGAGGCCCTGTCGCTCGACACGCGGATCCTCTCGCCGGCGGAGGTCGACCGGCTGGTGCCGGGCGGCACGGGCGGATGGGCCGGGGGCATCCACACCCCGTCGGACGGCCGCGCCGAACCCACCCTCGCCTCCAGCGCCATCGCCGCGGCAGCGATGGCGAAGGGCGCCGTCATCGTGGAGAACTGCGCCGTCCGCGACCTGTCCCGGACCGGCGGCAGGGTGAGCGGCGTCGTCACCGAAAGAGGGGAGATCGCCTGCGAGCAGGTCGTTCTCGCCGGCGGACTGTGGTCCCGCCGTTTTCTCGGCAATCTGGGCGTCTTCCTGCCCACCCTGCCGCTGGTGTGCTACGCGATCCGCACCGCGCCGATGGACGGCCCCACCGACATCGCCGTCGGCGCTCCCAACTTCTCCTTCCGCAAGCGCAAGGACGGCGGCTTCACCATCTGCCAGCGCGGGGCTGTCGGCTCGCCGCTGGTCCTCGACCATGCGCTGCTCGGCATGCGTTATCTGCCGATGTTCCGCGAAGGGCGCAGCCAACTGCGCATCAGCTTCGGCAGGGAGTTCTTCGAGGATCTCATGCTGGCGCGCCGCTGGCGTCCCTCCGCCGCCACGCCGTTCGAAAAGGTGCGGACGATGGACCCGCGTGTCGATCACGGCATCAACGCCGAGGCGATGGAGAATATCAGGTCGGCCTGGCCCGTCTTCGCCAAGGCAAGCATCGAGGAGGTCTGGGGCGGCACGATGGACATCACGCCGGATTCCCTCCCCGTGATCGACAAGGTCGAGACGATCCCCGGCCTGACGCTGGCCACCGGCTTCTCCGGCCACGGTTTCGGCACCGCCCCGGCGGCCGGGCAGCTCGCCGCCGATCTCGTGACCGGCGGAGCGCCCATCGTGGATCCGACCCCCTACCGCCTCGCCCGCCTGCAGTAATCGAAGCCTCCCCCTCACGCGCAACATTTCCACCCTGCCATATCCGGATTGGCGAACCGGACGAAGCCGACGTGCCTGAAAGGCAGGGCCCGGCCCGGCGATTTTCTTCGTATTTCTCATAACAATCATCTATAATAGCAATTATGGTTCTCGGCTCATCGGACGGGTGGCACAGTGCATGAGCCGGCCTAGCCCCCGACCGAGGCCGGGCCGGTTCCGCCATTCCCGAAAGCCGGGCGGGACCGTTGGCGGTCGCGATCCTCTCATCCTTCTGGAGGAGCATCTTTGCTGGACATCACGCCAAATCCATCGGGAGCAGGCCCTTACCTTCCGCGGATTGCGACGGTCCGGACATCGGACATCGACGAATGTGCCGGGCAGGCACGGGGATGGTCGATGAGGTTCGTCCAGCTTTCCGGCGGCCGCTTCGATGGCAGGCTGACCGATATCCGGCTCGACCGCATGCAGCTCCTGCGCGACGTGGCCAACGCCTCCCTCGCCAAGCAGGGAACAGCCCCCAGCGGCACCATGGTGTTCAACCTGCCGATGGACGCCCACGGCGAGGGGCGTTTCGCCGGACGGGCACTGACCTTCCCAACCTGCATTGTCTCCGGCAGCGAGCTGTCGGAACTGTGCTCCCCCCGCCGGCTCGATCTGGTCTGCATCGCAGTCGAGCGCCGATGGCTTCTGGAGATGGCGGAAAACCAGGGCCGGGCGTCCGCCGCCCGCCGCCTGCGCAAGATACAGCCGTTCCTGTACGGCGATACAGCGCGGATGTGGCCCTTGAAGACCGCCGTTTCGGACATCTTCGCCGATCTGCCGGTGTTGGCCCGCGCCCTGGATCAGGCCGCGAGCCGGTTGGCAATCGAGAATGAGATTGCCGATCTGCTGCTGGACATCCTGTCGGAGGACGAGGAACGGCTGTGCATCGACACGCCGCAGAAACGGATCGCCGAGAAGGCGCGGGCCTATGTGATGGAGCATGCCGAGTTGCAGCCCTCGGTGGACGACATCTGCCGCCATGTCGGCGTCAGCCGCCGCAAGCTGCAGAACTGCTTTCACGACACCTTCGGCTTCAGCCCGACCCACTTCCTGCGGACGATGCGGCTGGACAGAGTCCGCCGGGACTTGCGGGCCGCCGGGCGTGGCCCGGTTTCCATCGGCGACATCGCCGCCCGCTGGGGATTCTGGCACTGGAGCCGCTTCGCCAACGAATACCGCGCCCTGTTCGGGGAGTTGCCGTCGGAAACGCTGCGCCGCCCGCGCGACTGAACGCACGGGCGGCAACCACACCGAAACGGATCAGAGCGCGTTGACGCGCGGCACCCGGCCGTGCCAGGGCTGGGCGGCTTCCAACTGGCCGGCCAGCGAGAACAACAGGTTCTCCCCGCCGAAGGGCGCCGCGAAATGCGAGCCGACCGGCAAGCCGTCCGCCGACCAGAAGAGGGGAACCGACATCGCCGGCTGGCCCGTCGCGTTGAACAGCGCAGTGAAGGGCGAGTAGCTGTGGAACAGGTCGATCAACTCGTCGAGCGTCTGGGAATCCTCCATGTCCAAGGCGCCGATGGCGACCGGCGGCTTGGCCAGCGTCGGCGTCAGCAGCAGGTCGAAACCGGTGAGCAGCGCGGCCATGCGCCGCCCCAGCATGTGGATCGAGTCCACCGCGGCGGCATAGGCGGCGCCGCTGACCTCGCCCTTGGCGCGCAACAGGATGCGGGTGCGCGGCTCCAGCACCGATTCATCGGCCGGACGCCCCGACATGGCGCCGACCATATTGAGCAGGCTGCGGGTCTGGGCACCGATGATGGTGAAGACGCGGTCGTAGAACTCCGCTGCGCTGACCGGCAGTTCGGTCTCCTCCACCCGGTGGCCGAGGCTTTCGCACAGGCGGACGGTGTGGTCGACGGCGGCGAGGCAGTCGGGATGGGTCGGCCAGGGCGCCAGAGACCGCACCAGCCCGATGCGCAGTGCGCCCGGCGGCCGTGCAACGGCATCCAGGAACCGGCCCTCCTGCGCCGGAGCCGCATAGGGATCGCCCGGAGCGGTGCCGGCGGTGGCGTCGAGCAGGGCGGCGCTGTCGCGCACCGACAGGGTGATGGCGTGCCCGATGCCCATGCCGGCCCAGCCTTCGCCGATCAGCGGGCCGTTCGGAACGCGGCCGCGCGTCGGTTTCAGGCCGAACACACCGCAGCAGGAGGCCGGAACCCGCAGCGAGCCGCCGCCGTCGTTGCCCTGGGCGAAGGGAACCACGCGCGCCGCCACCAGCGCCGCCGCACCGCCGCTCGATCCGCCGGGGGAATGGCCGGGCGACCAGGGATTGCGGGTGGCGCCAAACAGCTGGGATTCGGTGCTGTAGGAGGTGCCGAACTCCGGCGAGGTGGTGGTCCCGGCGATGATCGCCCCTGCCTTGCGCAGCCTGTGGACGAGATCGGAATCGAGCGGGCCGGTCGCCTGCTCGAACAGGCGCGAGCCGTTGGTCATGCGGGCGCCCGCGACCGGCAGGAACAGATCCTTGACGAAGGTCGGCACCCCGGCGAAGGGGCCGGCACCGCGTTCCTGGTTGCGGGCGGCGTCGCGCGCCGTCTCGAACAGCGGCTCTACGATGGCGTTCAGCGTCGGGTTGACCCGGTCCAGCCGCGACAGGGCGTCATCCAGCGCCTCCAGCGGCGTGACGTCACCCCGGCGGATCCGCTCCGCCAGATCGAGCCCGTCCCGCCACGGGGCGGTCGATGTCGGGTGTTGCATGATGCGATCTCCAAGGAACAAAGCTGAGGCGGGGACCGCGGGAGCAGGCTCCCGCGGCAATGGTTGCGGGGAGCTCAGGCCGATCCGGCCTCACCGGCCGGGACTTGGCGGCGAAGCCCGATGACCAGCCAGACGCCGGCCAGCCCCAGGAGGGCGAGGCTGAACACGCCGATCGCCGCCGGAACCCCCTGGGCATCGCCCTGCACATGGGCGGCGATGGCCGCGATCACGATGGGGCTGCCGAACTGGCCCAGATAGAGGCAGGAGGTGAAGCCGCCGACGCCGCGGGCGCGGGCGGCCTCCGGCAGATGCTCCAGCAGCGGGGCCAGCGCATTGGGAACCAGCAGGCCGACGCCGGTCCCGCCGATGGCGACCGCCACGAGAGCCATCTCGTAAGTGCCGGCATGGACCAGCAGCCACAGACCCACCGCCATCAGCGCCAGCAACAGCGCGTTGACCATCCGGGTGCCGAGCAGGCGGCGCAGGCCCGGCCAGATGATGGAACCGAACAGCGACGACAGCAGCCCCAGCCCGGCCGCCAGACCGATCAGGGTGGAGGAGCTGACGCCCAGCGCGGCGATGATGCCGGGCGCCTGCACCGGCACGATGTTGGCGCCGAGCATGCCGGCGAACACCAGCAGGCAGGCCACGGCCATCCTGCGCCGGTTGTCCCGGTCGAAGGCCGCCTTGGGCCGCTCGGACCGTGGGGTGCGGACCGGCTCCCACAGCACCAGGGCCATGGCCGGCAGCAGCAGCAACGGCAGCAGATAGAGCAGGAATGGCGTGCGCCACGAGCTTTCGCCGGCAGCCCCGCCGATCACGAAGAACAGCGACCCGACCACGCCGATCGTCACCACCTGCCGGCCGATGTAGCGCGAGCGTTCGGCGCCGCTCCAGTAATCGCCGACCAGGATGGTGCAGCAGGTCATCACCATCGCTTCGGCGCAGCCGAACAGCAGGCGGGAGAGCAGGATGAGCGACAGGTCGTTCAACTGGCTGGGGGCGGCGCCCAGAAGGGCGTAGAGCAGCGTCCCCAGGATCAGCATCGGCTTTCGCCCGAAACGGTCGGCCAGCCAGCCGGCGACCGGGGCGAACAGCGCGATGGCGAGCGCCGGCCCGGCGACCACCAGCGGGATCAGCGCATCGGCATGCGGTGTGGTGGGGCCGAACTCGGCGGCGAGCTTGGGCAGCACCGGTGCCACCATCACCGCGCCGACGATGGTCAGGCTGCTGCCCAGCAGGATCACCGCGCCCTGGCGCGCCGTGGCCGGGCGTGGCGGTGTCGATGGAAGGAATGAGGGTTCGGTCATCGTTCCGCCCCCTCAGAAGGAATAGCCGACGCGCAGCGCCGTCGCATAGCCCTGGGCCCGGTTCCGCGCCCCGAACTCCTTGTAGGCATGGAAGGCGACGAGCGGCATGCCCGGTTCGACGTAACTGACCGCCGGCCCCAGCGCGAACACGCGCGCCCGGTTGCCGTCCCCCGATCCCGGTCCGCTGTCGTCGGTGATCTGTTGATACCAATAGCCGCCGAGACCGGCCACGACCGGCCCGAAATGCTGGCCGACGGCGAACTCGTGCTTGAATTCCATGCCGCTGCGGTAGTCGGTTTTATGGTTTACCGTGTTGATGTCGAGTTCGAAATTCGACGACAGCTCGAATCCGCCTTCGGTGATGTAGGTCACGCCGACCACCGGGGCGAAGGACCAATGGTTGGATCCCGGATTGAACAGGCGGTTCGCGTCATAGGATCCGGTCGGCGCCTGGATCTGGGCGACCGCGTTGACGAACAGCGACTTCGACCTCCATTGCAGCATGAGCGGATACAGCTGGATGTCGCCCAGCTTGAAGGTCTGGCTTTCGAGGGTCAGCGGCCCGCCCGGCGTCGGCACAGTCACATGCCCGCCCATATCGAGAAAGGGGACGACGCCGCCGAAGCCGACATTGGCGCCGAGGAACTGCGTCTCGGTCATCTTGATGTAGGCGGCGCCAAGCGACAGCACATGCATATTGAAATCCGACAGCCGCGTGTTGCCGCCGCCGTCCTTGACCGAACTGGCCGAATAGTAATTGGTGCGCAGGCCGACCGTACCGTAGGGCGTCGGGGGCGGCAGGATGCCGGCGCCGAATTCGAACACGCCGAAAGGCGTGGTCGGCGCTCCATTCTCGGTTGCAAGCGCGGGCGATGCGGTCAGGCCTGCCCAGACGGCGACGGCAAGCGCGACCGGACTCCAGAAGCGGCGCATCGATTTTAGTTTGCTCATGTTGCTCCCTGCTCTTTTTGAAAATTGCTTTGTGCAGAAAGCTTAGGCAGCCAACATTTACCCCGGTTATCCGGATTCGGCACAAATTCGGCAGGCGCGGACGGATGACCGGCATCCGGCCCCCGCTCCGGCTCCGCATCCGGGTTCCCGCCCCCTTCAGTCCTTCGACAGGGAACCGCCAACCGATTCCGCTTGCCAACTGCGGGCAGGAATTTGATATTCGAGGTCATAATCCCGCAGCCGGATCCGAATCATGCCGAAGAAGACGTCTTCCGGCGATGAGCCCAAAATTTGGGCAATGGTCACGCAGAGCCTGATCGACGCGCTGAGAGGCCGGGGCTACGCGCCCGACACCTTGCTCGGCCGCTTCGGATTGTCGGAAGCGACGCCGCGCGACCCTTACCGCGACATTCCCCTGCGCAACTATGTGGCCGCGTTCGAAGCGGCCGCCGCCTATGTCCAGGACGGCAATTTCGGGTTGTCCGTCGCCCGCAACCTCTCACCGCTCACCCTCGGGCCGGTCGGGCTGCTGTTCACCACCGCACCCACGCTTGGGGCGGCACTCAACGGATTCATCGAATACAACTGGCTGGTCCAGCAGGGGACGACCTGCAGCATGACGCGGGATGGGGATGCATGCGTTTTCCGCTATCGCATCGAAGACAAGCGGATTTTTCCGCGCCGGCATGACGCGGAATTCTCGCTGGCCATCGTCGTCGAGATGATGCGGTCGCTGGCCGGCCCGGGATGGCGTCCGCTGGAGGTGCATTTCGAGCATGCGGCCCCGGCCAGCCTCAGAACCCACGACGCCGTTTTCAAGGCACCGCTCTATTTCAACCAGCCGGCCAACGAGCTGATCTTTCCCGCCGGCGATCTCGCGATTTCCCGCAGCGGCGTCGACCAGCGGGTCAGCGGTTTCGTCGAGCATTACCTCGGCATGCTGCGCGAGCGGGCTGCGCCCACCCAGTCGCTGGAGGACAAGGTCCGCCGCATGGCGTCGGATCATTTCCCCGGCGACGGCTGCTTCCGCATGGAATCGACGGCCCATGCCCTCGGCCTGTCGCCCAGCACCTTGCAGCGGTCCCTGCGCCGGACGGGGGAAAGCTTCTCGTCCATCAAGCAGGACAAGCGGCGGGCGCTGACGGCGAACTACCTGACCGGATCGGACCTGTCGATCACGGAGATCGCCCATGTCCTGGGCTATGCCGACGGCGCCTGCTTCACCCGCGCCTGCCGCCGCTGGTTCGGCATGACGCCGTCGATGTACCGGAAGCGGCACCGAACGCAGGATCCGATTGCGGAGACGGAATGACGGCGGGCCGGACGTCTCTGCCGACGTCCGGCCCGGCTCCGCAATCGCGAAGGGCTCAGTCGAAGACCCGGCCGAGATTCTCGTACAGGTCGGGCTTGCACAGCCGGATCACCCGGGCCAGCAGCAGCCCGCCCAGCCCGAAGGCCAGAACCACCACCGGGAAGGCCTGGACGATGTGACTGTCGCTGCCGGTCAGCAGTTCCAGATTCTCGGTGACCAGGAAGAAGGCCCCGATCAGGCCGATTGTGGCGACGGCCGGCATGACCAGGGTGGAGAGCAGGCCATGCTCGCCGCGGTGGTTGCGCTGGAAATACATGATGATCGCCAGGGAAACCATGATCTGCACGGCCAGGATTCCCAGCACCGCCAGCGCCGACATCCAGGAGAAGACCACCGCGAACCCGTCGGCGCCGCCCAGCACGAAGGCCAGCAGGATGGCCCCCGCAGAGAGGGTCTGCACTGTTCCGGCGACATGGGGGGAATTGTGGACCGGGTGGATCGCCGCCAGCTTGTGCCAGGCGACACCCTCGCGGCCCAGCGCGAAGAAATAGCGGTTCAGCGTGTTGTGGAAGGACAGGACGCAGGCGAAGAAGGACAGCACCAGCAACCCGTTCATCAGCGCGACCGACCAGCCGCCCAGCACCTTCTCGGCCGCCACGAAATAGAGGGCTTCCTTGTTGTTCATGGCCTCCTGCTGGATTTGCGCGGAGCCGTAATACTGGGCGATGGCCCAGGTGGAGAAGGCGTAGAACAGGGTGATGAGCAGCACGGCGACATAGGTCGCCCGCGGAATGGTCACCGCCGGATCGCGGGCCTCCTCGCCGAAGATCGCCGTCGATTCGAAGCCGATGAAGGATCCGACGACGAAGACCAGGGCGATGCCCAGCCCCGGCCCGAACACGACCGAGGGCGAGAAATTGTCCAGGCTCAGCCCCTGGGGGCCGCCGCCCTGGAACAGGATGCCGACATCCAGCATCAGCAGCACGATGAATTCGAGGATCATCGCGACGCCGAGGATCTTGCCCGAAAAGGAGATGTTGCGCTGGCCGCACAGATGCACCAGCAGAAGCATCGCGAAAGACCAGCCGTACCACGGCACCTCAACGCCTTGGCCCGCCAGCATTCCCGACAGGAAGACGCCCGCCAGCGCATAGACCGCGATCTGCACCGAACTGTAGGTCAGAAGCGAGATCAGCGCGCCGCCGACCGCCAGATGCCGGCCCAGGCCCTGGGCGATATAGACATAGAAGGCCCCGGTGCCGCCGACATGATGGCTCATGGCGGTGAATCCGACGGAGAAGACGATGTAGAGAAGCCCGGCCAGCACGAAGGCGCCGGGGACGCCTGCGCCGTTGCCGAAGGCGAAGGCCGCGGGCGACGCCCCCACCACCGCGGTCAGCGGAGCGGCGGCGGCGACGACGAAAAAGACGATATGGGCAAGTCCGATGGAATTCCGCGACAGGCGCTCACCGTTGGGCGCATGGGCGGTTGCGTCGAGGGACATGAGATTGACTCCCTGCGTAGGTTTTTATTGTGTCTGGACTATGAACGTATTTTCAGCCGGCCCCATTGTATTCCGCGCCATTTTTCCGATAGAGTGCGCCAACCCCCCGCCTGCGGACCGCCCCCCATGCCCCCTGCCAATACTCTATCCGCCAGCCGGAGATCGGCGCTGATCCGGGCCTCTGCTCTTGCCCCGCTCTTTACCCATCTGTCCCAGTACAAGATGGATATTGCTGAGTTTTTGGGCAGGCATGGCTTAATTCAGGGCATGGTGACCGATCCCTATTCAAGGCTTCCTCTGGCGCAATATGTCAGGTTGTTCGAGAGCGCGGCAGATGACCTGGCGGAGCCGAATCTGGGGATCAAGCTCGGCTTGAAGATCCGCCCGGCCGACATCGGGCCGATGGGTGTTCTGTTCTCGCTGTCTCCCACGGTGAGAGTCGGATTTGAGCGGCTCTCCACCTACGTGAAGGCCCTGCAGGGCGGGACCCAGTCGACCCTGTTCGAGGTGGGCGAGGATCTGGTGTGGAGCTACCGCATCGCCGACGCGGCGCTCTGGCCGCGCCGTCAGGATGCCGAATACACCCTCGTCGCCAACTGCCAGCTGGTCAGATCCTGCTTCGCGCAGGACTGGCGGCCGGTCGAGGTGCATTTCGAACATGCCGAGGAGGGCGACGCCGCCCTTCTCCAGCGGGTTTTCCGGGCACCCGTGCTGTTCCGGCAGTCGGGAAACCGCTTCGTCATGCGCCGCGACGACGCTTCGCGCATCCATCGGACGGAAGACCGTGGCCTGACCACCATCCTCGAACACCACATCGCCGATCTGATCGGACAGGAATATGCCGAGGAAACCATTGCCGAGCAGGTGCTCGCGCTGATCGGCCTCTATCTCGGGCAAAAGCCGATCACGGTCGAAACGCTCGCCCGCGATCTGCGGATGTCGTCCCGCAACCTCCAGCGCCGGCTGGCCGAGGAAAACACCAGCCTGCGCGACCTGTTGACCCAGCACCGGCAGCAGATGGCCCAGGTCTACCTGTCCCAGAAGGGCGCGCGGATCTCCGAGGTGGCCAGTGCGCTCGGCTATTCGGACGAAACGGCGTTCTGGCGCGCCTTCAGGAGATGGACCGGGGTGGAACCCAGCGCATTCCGCCGGGATGCCCAGCGGGACGCCGATGGGACGGCCGGCGAAGCCGATCCCGACTGAACTTTTCACTCAAGTGATTGGCGGCGGCCGAGGGACCGCATGAACTCCTCGGTATGGCCGCCCAGCGCATCGGCCAGCGCCTTCACGTCGCCGACGTCGCGCGCCAGCCCGCCGACCGCGTCGCGGGTGTCGCCCGTCAACGCCTCGCAGGCGCCGATGCGGTCGGCGGCGCTCGCCGTCCGGTCGGCGACATGCTGGATTCCGCGTGAAATCTCCTCAGTCGCCGCGCGCTGCTGCTCGACGGAGGCGGAAATGCCGGCCATCACCTGCCCCAGCGTGCCGATGGCGCCGGCCAGGGCGCCGGTCGATTCCGCCGCCTCCCGCGCGACCGCCTGGATGCGCGCGACCTCGGCGCCGATCTCCTCGGTGGCGCGGGCGGTCTGCCCGGCGAGCGCCTTGACCTCGGTCGCGACCACCGCGAACCCCCGTCCCGCCTCGCCCGCGCGCGCCGCCTCGATGGTGGCGTTCAGCGCCAACAGGTTGGTCTGGTTGGCGATGGTGCGGATCAGATCGACGATGCCGTCGATCCGCCGAGCGGCGGCATCGAGACGGCCGACGATCTGCCGGGCCTGATCGGCCTGCCCGTCGGACCGTTCCGTCACGCCGAGGCCCGACAGAAGCTGGCGGCCGATTTCCGAGATCGAGGCCGAAAGCTCGATCGCCGCGGAGGCGACCCCGTCGGCCGCACCGTTCGCCGACGACACCGCATCGGCGCCGACCTTCGCCAGCCGGCTGGCGTCGACGGCCAGCTCGGACAGCCTCGCGGCCTCCTGCACCGCGGCGCCGACCTTCCGCGACAGATCCGCCTCGACGGTCCTGACGGTGGCGCTGAAGGCGCCCGACAGGTCGCGCAGGAAATCGCCCAGCTCGCGCTGGCTGCGCTGTTCCGCCTGCCGCGCCGCGACCAGCGCATCGATGTTCTGCCAGAAGCTCAGCATCACCGGGTAGCCGGCGATCCTGCAGGTCATCAGGGTGATGACGACGTGAAAGAGCGTGCCGTCCTTGCGGACATGCTGCCATTCGAAGCGGTGGTGGCCGTTGCGCTGGGCCAGCTCGACGATCTCCAGGCTGGCATCGGCCGACCGCCTGCCGTCCGGCTGGTATTCCGGATCGAAATCGTCCGGCGACACGCCGAGAATGGCCTCGCGGCTGTCATAGCCCAACATGCGCAACGCCGCATCGTTGCAGTCGACGACGACGTCCCGATACACCAGCATGAAGGCATCGGGCGACGCTTCGAAGATATGGCGGAACAGGTGCCGCCGGAACCGCCGGCCGCCCGGCCGGCCTGCAAGGATCGCATCCAGCATGTCTTGAATTTCCCACAATGCGGCGGCGCCGATGGCCGAAGCCGGATGGCGTGAAGACGGGGCGGGCCATGGCAACCCGCCCCTCGCCCGAACTCAGCGGAAGGCGACGCAGACAGACTTGGTCTCCAGGTAATTGTCCAGCGCGCCGCGCCCGTGCTCCCGGCCGATCCCCGACTGCTTGAAGCCGCCGAAGGGCATGTTCTGGTCCGGCAGATTGTGGCTGTTCACCCACACCGTCCCGGCCTGAATCCTGGGAACATACCGCATCATCTTGTTGAGGTCGGTCGTCCAGATCGACGCCCCCAGCCCGAAGCGGGTGTCGTTGGCCAGCCGGATCGCCTCGTCGGCATCGTCGAAGGGGGTGACGGTGACGACCGGGCCGAACACCTCCTCCTGCATCAGCGCCATGTCCTGGCGCACGTCGACGAACAGTTCCGGCGCGACATAGAAGCCGTCGGCGGGCGCGCTGCCCCGGATGACGGGCTTGGCGCCCTGTTCGACGCCGCGGGCGATGCAGGCCTGGACATGGGCCTTGTGGCGCGCCGACACCAGCGGGTTGATCTGGTGGCGCGGGTCGAGGCCGGAGCCGATCGACAGGCTGCGCGTGACGGCGGAGATGGTGTCCAGCACGCGGTCGTAGACGCCCTTCTGCGCATAGATGCGCACACCGGCGCAGCAGGTCTGCCCGGTGTTGAAGAAGCTGCCGACGCCGGCGGCGACGCCCAGCAGATCCAGGTCCATGTCGTCGAACATGATCATCGGCGCCTTGCCGCCGAGTTCCAGCGTCACCCGCTTCATGTCGCGCACCGCCTGGACACCGATCAGCTTGCCGGTCTCGGTGGAGCCGGTGAAGCTGATCTTCGCGATGCCGGGATGAGCGACCAGCGGCGCGCCCGCCTCCTCGCCCATGCCGGTGACGACGTTGACCACGCCCTCCGGGATGCCGGCCTCCAGGCAGAGCTGCGCCAGCCGGATGGAGGTGAGCGGCGTCTCCTCCGCCGGCTTCAGCACGACGGTGCAGCCGGCGGCCAGGGCGGGCGCCACCTTCCAGGCGGCCATGGTCAGCGGGAAATTCCACGGCGTGATCGCCGCGACGACGCCGACCGGCTCCTTCCGCGTGAAGGCCTGATAGCGCATGCCCGGCGGGATCGGGATCGACACGTCGAGGGTGGACCCCTCGATCTTGGTCGCCCAGCCGGCCATGTAGCGGAAATACTCGGCCGTTCCCTGAACCTCCAGCAGCCGCGACATCATGATCGACTTGCCGTTGTTCAGCGTCTCCAGCTGCGCCAGCTCCTCGCCGTTTGCCTCGATCAGGTCGGCCAGCCGCAGCATGGCCGCCTGACGCTGCGTCGGCGGCAGGCGCGACCACGGCCCTTCGAAGGCCGCCTGCGCCGCCTTGACGGCGGCATCGACATCCTCCGCCCCGCCGGCCGGAACCTGCGCCAGAACCTCTCCCGTCGCCGGGTTGTGGACCGGATAGGTGCGGCCGCTGAGGGCCGGAACCGACCCGGCGCCGATCACCATCGCCGGCGCCTTGAGAAAGTCGACGACCGCCGGGGAAAGCTGCTCCACGGCGCTGTCGGGCTGTGCGATTTTCATGATGTCTCCCTGTTCATTGTCGGCGGTGCCGCGGTCATTGGGTCCGGCGGACCAGGACGAAGTCGTATTCGGCCAGCCACCCGTCCGTCGGGTTATCGGCGGGCTTGAAATCGACGATCAGCCGGTCCTTGACCCCGAACACCGCGTCGGAGTCGAGATAGCTGTCGCCGGCAACGAAGATGTGCGTGATCAGGCGCTCGAACCCCGGAGCGCCGATCAGGAAATGCATGTGCGCCGGCCGCCAGGGATGGCGCCCCAGCGCCGCCAGCATCCGCCCCACCGGTCCGTCCGATGGAATGGGATAGGACACCGGCTTGACCCCGCGGAAGGCGTAACGTCCGTCCTCCCCGGTCACGAAGACCCCGCGGTTGTTGAAGGGCGGCTGGATGTCCGGCTGCTGGACGTCGTAGAAGCCATCCGCATTGTCGGACCAGACATCGACCGAGGCGCCGGCGACCGGGTTTCCGTCGGTGTCGAGCACCCGCCCGCGGAACAGGCACGGCTCGCCCTTGCCGTCGAGGCTGATCGACTCCCCCATCTGCCGGACCGGCGCGCCATCGACATGGAACGGCCCGAAGACCGTGCTCTCGGTCGCCGGTGCCGGCCACCGGTGGTTGATGGCGTCGACCAGCATCGACGCGCCCAGCACGTCCGACAGCAGGATGAACTCCTGCCGGGTCCCGCTGCACATCCGGCCCGTCTCGGTCAGGAAGCCGATGGCCTGCTCCCATTCCTTCTCGGTCAGCGCGACGTCCTTGATGAAACCATGCAGATGGGTGATCAGCGACGTCATGATGCGCCGCAGACGGGGATCCGCCCCGGCACCGATGCGGTCGATCACCGTCTCGGCGGAACGGGCTTCACTGAAATAGCCGGACATCGTCCCTCCTCACGAGGACAGCGGTTCCGCCCCGTCCCAGGCACGCGCGATCAGGTCGCGCAGGGCCGGACGTTCGAGGGGGCGGGGATTCCAATAGGGGTTGGACAGGGCCAGATCGGCGGCGCGGTCGATCCCGCCCTCCGGCATTCCGAGATCCTTCAGCCCGGCGGGGGCGCCGACCGCCCGGCCGATGCGGAACAGCGCCGCCGCCGGATCGGGACCGAGAACGCGGGCAAGCCTCTCCATCGCGCCGGGGATGGCCGGCGCGTTGTAGGCCAGCGCATGGGGCAGCACGATGGTGTGGGTTTCCGAATGGGGCAGGTCGAAGCTGCCGCCCAGCGTGTGGCAGAGCTTGTGATGCAGCGCCATGCCGACCGATCCCAGGCAGACGCCGCACAGCCACGCGCCGTACAGCGCCCGGCTGCGGGCGGCGAGATCCAGGGGATCGGCGGCAATCGCCGGAAGCGCGCCGGCCAGCGCGCCGATGGCCTCTACCGCCAGCGCGTCGATGACCGGATTGCTGTCGCGGGCATAGAGCGCCTCGACGGCATGGGCGATGGCGTTGATGCCGCTGGTGCCCGACAGGCCGGCCGGCAGGCCGAGCGTCAGCTCGACGTCATAGATCACCACCTCCGGCAGGATGCGGGGCGACGATTGCGTCCGCTTCTGGCCGTTGCTGGTCTCACCCAGGATCGGCGTCATCTCCGACCCGGCATAGGTGGTCGGCAGCACGATCTGCGGCAGATCGGTGCGCAGCGCGATGGCCTTGCCGAGCCCCGTGGTCGATCCGCCGCCGATGGCGACGAGGACGTCGGCCTTGAGGCTGCGCGCCCGGTCGGTGGCGTAGTCGCTGATGTCGACCGGCGTGTGCATCGCCGCGCCGGGAAAGACGCCGACGGCACGCGCGCCCAGCAGATCGGCGAGCCGCTCGGCATCGCCCTGCTGGGCCGGGGTGGAGAGGATCAGCGCCCGCTTCGCCCCCAGGCGGTCGACCTCGTCGGGCAGCCGGGCGATGGTTCCGGGACCGAAGATCACGCGGGCGGGATTGCCGACATAGGTGAAGCTGCGCGGTTCCGAAGTGAAATCCTTGAGCGGATCCATGTCAGACTCCTCCGGCTTGCGGAAGCGGGTAATCCACCTGGTGGCGCTCGATGCGCAGGCCGTCGAGCGCGTCGCGCACGCTGCGGTGGGCCGGATGGTCGGCATAGGTGCGCAACGCGTCGGCACTCTCGAAGTCGGTGACCAGAACCATGTCGCAGGCATAGGAAATCCGGCTTTCGTCGATGCCGATCTCCAGATGGGTCATTCCGGGGATGAGCCCGCGCAGGGATTCGAAGCCGCGCTTTACCGCCTCGACATTGATCCGCTTCTCTTCGACCGTCGTACCGGTGACCCGCCACATGACGATGTGGCGGATGGGGGTCCGGACGATTGCACGATCGCTCATCGACAGCTCCTTGGGATTTGGCGGGAAAGCTCCGGACGCCGAGACAGCGGGAGACAGGGATTGATGCCCACACGGATCATCGGAGGCTGACACCGGATGATTACGGGATAAATCACGTATTTTGGGAAAGAGCGTTGCAGGTTCTGCAAAGACGGATCGCCCCGACCCTCGCCGGGAGCGTCCAGCCTCGCCGATTCAAACCCTTGCCAAATCCGTTGGATATGTGAACATTACCGTAATTCATTCCGGACGGCGCAACAATGGACAGACTCACCGAACTCGAGGTGTTCACCAAGATCGCCGAGGAGAGCAATCTCAGCCGGGCGGCGGATGCGTTGGGCATCTCGGTCTCCGGGGTCAGCCGGCATCTGGCCAGCCTGGAAAACCGGCTCGGCGTCCGGCTCGTCCAGCGGACCACCCGCCAGCTGTTCCTGACCCCCGAGGGCGAAAGCTTCTCCGCAAACGCGCGGGAGATCCTGGCGACGCTCCGCGAGGCGGAGGCGAGCGTCAGCATGGTCGTCGCACAGCCACGCGGGACATTGCGCGTCGGCGCGTCGCTGTCCTTCGCGCTGCTGCACCTGATGCCGGTCATCCGCGAGTTCCGCGCCCGTCATCCGCTGGTCCAGATCGACCTGAAGATTTCGAACCGCTATCAGGATCTGGTGGAGAGCGGCCTGGATCTCGCGGTCCGCACCCGCCGGGTCGAGATGGACAGCAGCGTCACGATCCGCAAGCTCGCCGAAACCAAGCGTCTGATCGCCGCCGCTCCCGCCTATCTGCGCGACCGGGGCACACCGGCCGAACCGAGGGATCTGCTCAAGCACGACATGCTGCTCTACAGCCTCGCCGACGATCCCGAACATCTGAACCTCGCCCGCAACGGGGAACTGGTGCGCATCCCGCTTGTCGGACAGATGATCTGCAACGACGGTCAGGTGCTTCGTCAGGCCGCGCTCGACGGGCTGGGCATCATCGTGCAGCCCGCCTACATCATCCATGCCGACATCAAGGCCGGGCGGCTGGTCCGTATCCTTGCGGATTGGGAGTTACCGCGCCTGACGATGAATCTGGCCTTCCCGTCGCGCACCCATCTTCCCGCCCGCACCCGGCTGTTCATCAACGCCCTGGTCGAGTATTTCTCGCGGAACGATTTCGAGGCGGAGTGGGATGCCGGTCCGAAATAAGGGGGGCACCGCTGCGGCGACGCTCCCCTTGTCGTGAACCAGCCCCCATTGCTTACGGCTGCATCAGCACCGATCTGGTCGGGTAGTCCGACGCCCAGGTCGCCGGCAGCGGGGCGACGAACACGTTCTCGGTCCGCGTCCGGGTGATCTTCCAGGTTCCGTCCGGCTCCTTGCGGAATCCGTTGTTCAGGCGCGAGGAGCGCAGCAGCGCCTTGCCGTCGGAGAACAGCCAGGGCTGCATATGGACCCATTGCCCATCCGCCGTGCGCCCACCCTCGTGAACATGGATCTGCTCCGAGGTGAGATAATGGCAGTTGAGGATCAGCGCCGGATCCTGCCGGCTGCCCCAGAAGTTCCGGAAATGCCCGCGCAACGCCTCCTTGCCTTCGACGCGGCCGAACTGGTTCGTGTAATACTCCCCAACCCCTTCCCAGACCGCATCCTCGCTGTAGAGCTGCAGGATCAGCTCGATGCGAGCCAGATCGTCGGCGACGCCGAATTCGGGATTGGGCGTGTCGCACAGGAACATGTAGCGGGCCTGCAGCCGGCGGATATCGGCCTCGGCCTCCAGAACCTCGATCCGCCGGACGAGGGCCGCAACATCGGCAGCACCATCTGTTGAGTTCGTCATCGCTGTGGGTCTCGCTTTTGATTGCCGGGAAAGGGAATGGCTTGCGGTGGACGGCCGAATGCGACGCACGGACCACCAGCATCCGCAAAGCGGGATTTGCAAGACACCGTAGCCGCACCCCCTCCGTCGTCAAGCGGTAATAATCACGTAATTTTATTCCATTCGAGGCCGTTGGCGTGGAAACCCCTGCCCTTCCACGGCTTTCCGCCCCGACCGACCGGTTCCCGGTTCACGCAAAGTACTTTTGCAGAAGATGGGAGAATTTTACGTCACCGATCATGTTACGGTGATGTTGAATTGCAAGACAGTCCGCAAACTGGACGATCTTTGAAAACCGTCACGCCCGCCTCGGCAGGGATGGCGGCCCTTCGTCATGGGCGCCCGGCAATCCGCTGAAAATAAACGATTATTTTTGAGAGCAATTCAAAATTCCCGTTGACCGCGCGCTGGTTTACGGTAATTTTCACGTAAAGACCGGCCGCGGAGGCCGCATCCCCCCTCCCTTTCATCCGGACGACACCATGGCGACGCCACGCAACAATCATGGGGCGATCTTCACGGATCTGCTGGAGCTTGGCGCTCCCGGCGGCCTGACGGTCGCGGTGAAGGACTGCCTGGACATCGCCGGCTTTCCGACCCGTTGCGGATCGGCGGCGTTCGACCAGGCCCCGGCGGCGTCCCGCCATGCCGCGGTGGTGGATGCCCTGCTGGCGGCGGGCTGCCGGATCGTCGGCAAGACGACCATGCACGAACTGGCCTATGGCATGACCGGCATCAACGCCCGCTTCGGCACCCCGGTCAATCCCGGCTGGCCCGAGCTGATTCCGGGCGGCTCCTCTTCGGGATCGGCGGTGGCGGTCGCCGCCGGTCTGGTGGATTTCGCGGTCGGCACCGACACCGGCGGCTCCGTCCGCCAGCCGGCGGCCTGCTGCGGGGTGTTCGGCATGAAGCCGACCTTCGGCCGCATCGACCGCCGGGGGGCCAGCCCCGCCGACAGCTCGCTCGACTGCATCGGTCCGCTGGCGCGCAGCATCGGCATGCTGGAGCGCGCGATGGTGGCGATGGATCCGGGCTTTCTGCCGGCCAAGGGGCTGGACCGCCCTCCCCGGCTCGCCCTGCTCCGCCATCCCGACGGTGCCGGGGCGGATCGCGAGTGGACCGGTCTCCTGCCCGCCCATGCCGCCGCCATGCCCTGGGTGGAGCTGCCGCTGCTCGACGACGCCTTCCGGGCCGGGATGACCGTCATCGCCCGCGAAACCCACCGGGCATTCGGCCATCTCCTGTCCGAACCGGCGGCGCTGGGCGACGACGTGCGCGCCCGCCTGGATGCCGCCGGACGGGTCACCGA
The DNA here is from genome assembly GCF_000283655.1 of Azospirillum lipoferum 4B. NCBI lineage: Bacteria > Pseudomonadati > Pseudomonadota > Alphaproteobacteria > Rhodospirillales > Azospirillaceae > Azospirillum > Azospirillum lipoferum. The sequence continues at coordinate 988,305 of NC_016585.1, forward strand.
CGAGGAACTGGCACGGGCCGAGGATGTCAGGGCGCGCTTCACCGCCGAGGTGGACGCGCTGCTGGCCGACTGCGACGCCCTGGTCACGCCCGCCCTGCCGATGCCGCCGCCCGGCCTCGACGCGGCGCGGGATCCGAAGGCGGTCCTGCCGCTGACCCGTTTCCTGCGTCCCTTCAACCTTTCCGGACATCCGGCGATCGTCCTGCCGGCTGTCGATGACCGCGGCCAGCCGCGCGGCATCCAGATCGTCGGCCGCAAATTCGAAGACCCCCAGCTCTGCGCCATTGCGGCCTGGCTCTGCATGGCCGAACCGAACTTCCAGGCGAAGGACCATTCCCATGACTCCACGCAACGCGTCGGCCGCGACGGCGCTTGAAGCCCTCAAATCGGAAATCCGCGCGCGGCGCGACGAGTTCCACAAGCTCCGCCACATTCCCGTCGACATCGTCCGCAAGTTCCAGGAGGCCGGCGTCTACCGCGCCTTCGTCCCGACCCGCTTCGGCGGCGACGGCTGCTCCCCGGCGGAGTTCTGCCGGCTGGTCGAGGAGATCTCGACCGCCGACGCCTCGGCCGGCTGGGTCGCCAGCTTCGGCGTCTCCGCCACCTATCTGGCGGCGCTGCCGACCGAAACCTACGCCGGCATCTACGGCGCCGATCCCGACACGGTCTTCGCCGGCGGGCTGTTCCCGCCGCAGCCGACGCGCAAGGTCGCGGGCGGGCTGGAGTTCTCCGGCCGCTGGCCCTGGTGCTCGGGCGTGATGGGTGCGTCGATCGTCGGCGGCGGGATCAAGGTGGAGGGGGAGTCCAACGCGCTGCTGCGCACCGCCGTCATGCCGCGCGCCAAGGTCACGGTGCATGAGACCTGGGACACCATCGGCCTGCGCGCCACCGGCAGCCACGAGGTGTCGGTCGAGAACATCGTGGTGCCGGAGGAATGGACCTTCATCCGCGGCGGCAAGCCGTCGATGGACGACGCGATCTTCCGCTATCCCGCCATGGCGCTCGCCTCCCAGGTGCTGGCCGTGGTGGCTCTGGGCACGGCGCGGGCGGCCATCGACTGGGTGCGCCAGGACGCGCTCCGCCGCAACTCGATCACCGGCGCGCCCAGCCCGGCGGCGCGCGGCTATGTCCAGATGGGCGTCGCCCAGGCCGAAGGACTGCTTCTCGGCGCGCGGGCGGCCTTCTACGACACCATCGAACAGGCTTGGGACCAGATGCTGACCAAGGGCGAGGTCGACCGGCCGATGCAGATCCGCCTGCGGCAGGTCGCTTCCAAGGCGGCGCAGGACGGGGCCGAGGCCGCGCGCATCGCCTTCGTGCTGGGCGGGTCGGATTCGATGAACAGCGGCCACCCGCTGGGGCGCTTCATGATCGACGCCGCCTGCGTGGCGCAGCACGCCTTCATCGGCGCCGGAAGCTGGCAGATGGCCGGTGCCGCACTGCTCGACCAGCCGGCGGCCCCCGGATTCCCATGATCCGGCCGCTCCGGCTTTCAAACGAACCTCAAGACTGGGAACCGACGCGATGAGCGAGAAGAAGCCGATCCGCACCATGCTGTGCATCGCCGTGCAGCAGAATTTCTTCGACCTTCCCTTCGATCAGACCGGTCCGGTATGGACGGCGACGAAGCAGTTCCTGGCCACCGTCCACAAGATGCCGGGCGTCACCGTGCTGGGCACCTTCGACGACGACGAGACGATGGTCGGCACCTCGCCCACCGGGTTCCCCTGGACCTGCTACCTGCTGGGCGATTTCCCCGACCGAGAAGCGGTGGTGGCGGCCTGCAACCTGTTCCGCACCATCGAGGTCGGCGACCAGGGACACCGGCTGTGGCGCTACATGCGCATCGAGGCGCGCATGGGCCGGCCGCTGCCGACGCCCGAACTCTGATCCCCCGGCAAGCCGGCCGGCGAACCAAGCCGGCTAACCCAAAGGAGAACCCATGTCTCTCGACCATAGCCCGGCCCACGATGGCCCGGCCCAACACAATCCAACCCGCCCGGAAGACCTTGTCGAGCATGACCGGGTCCAGACGCCGCTGTACGAGGATGCCGCCCTCTTCGACCAGGAGATGGAGAAGATCTTCGCCCACACCTGGGTGTTCGTCGCCCATGGTTCGGAAGTGCCCGAGAAGGGGTCCTTCATCCTGTCCTGGGTCGGCCAGCAGCCGGTCATCGTGGTGCGCGACCGCAAGGGCGACATCAACGTCCTGGTGAACCGCTGCCGCCACCGCGCCGCCACGGTGTGCGAGGTGAAGAAGGGCAAGACCTCGTCCTTCCAGTGCCCCTACCATGGCTGGGGCTACGGCCTCGACGGCTCGCTGCGCGGCGTCCCCTACCCCGAGCAGTATGGCAAGGACTTCGACAAGTCGACGCTGGGGATGAAGGCGCTTCGCGTCGACTCCTACCAGAACATGATCTTCGCCACGCTGGACGACGGCATCGAGCCGCTGGCCGAATTCCTCGGCCCGGCGAAGAAGTGGATCGACCTGTTCATGAAGCAGGGCGGCGGCTATCCGGTCAAGGTGCTGGGCGAGCATCAGTTCACCGTGCCGATGAACTGGAAGATCCAGCTGGAGAACACCACCGACGCCTACCACTTCCCGGTCGTCCACAAGTCCTTCATCCAGAGCCTGGACAAGGAGGCCGAGGCCACCTTCAACTTCTTCGACAAGGCGGGCTTCGTCGAGGATCTCGGCAACGGCCATTCGGTCGCCGTCATGATCCCTGAACTGATCGATCTCGACGAGAACCTCGACGATCCGATCCCGGAGCGCTTCGCGGAGCTGGCCCAGGCGCTGCGCGACGAAGGCTTCGACGAGCCGCGCGTGCGCAAGATCGTGCGCGCCACCGGCGGCGCCGGCTTCAACCTGAACCTGTTCCCGAACGTGTCGCTGTCGCTGGCCTTCTTCCGCGTCCTGCGGCCGGTCGGCGTCAAGGAGACCGCCATCCGCCATGTCTGCCTCGGCATGGACGGCGGACCGGTCGCCGCCAACCGGATGCGGATCCGCCTGCAGGAGCATTTCCAGGGTCCGATGGGCTTCGGCACCCCCGACGACGCCGAGGTGTGGGAGCGCGTCCAGCGCGGCACGCTGGGCGGCAAGGATCTGCCGATCCTGGTGAACCGCGGCCTCGTCGACGAGGTTCCGGGCGTCGACGGCCCGCGCGGCCATCTCAGCGCCGAAACCGGCATGCGCGCCTCCTATCAGATGTGGAAAAGGATGATGGCCCAATGAGCGGGATCACGACCGTGGACAAGGATATCGATCTGCAGGAGCTGGCCGCCTTCGTCTGGCGGGAAGCCGATATTCTCGACCGCTGCGACTACGATGCCTGGCTGGCGCTGTGGACCGAAGACGGCCATTACATCGTCCCCATCGGCAAAGGCGAGAATTACGAGGATCAGGTCAACGTCTGCTACGACGACGCCAAGATGCGCAAGATGCGCGTCGAGCGCTTCCAGCAGGGCTTCTCGATCTCGTCTGCGCCCCCCGCCGATACGGTGCGCACCGTCTCCCGCTTCGTGCTTCAGGGCGCGACGGGTGACGAGATCGTCCTCAGCTGCGCCGAGCATGTGGTGGAGAACAAGTTCGGCCGCCAGCGGATCTATGCGGCGAACCTGACCTACACGCTGGTGCGCAGCGATGACGGCCTGCGGATCCGCAACAAGGTGGCGCGGTTGCTGAATTCGGATGGGGAGCTGACGGCGTTCAGCTATCTGTTCTGATGGCGGCCCCGTCTCCCGGCGCGCTCCAGACGGCGGTCGTCACCGGCGGCGCCAGCGGCCTGGGCGCCCTCACCGCCCGCGCCCTGCATCGGGCCGGCTTCCGCGTCGTCGTCACCGACCTCGCCGCCGATGCCGCCGAAGCTCTGGCCCGCGACCTCGACCTCTCCGGCGAGACCGCGGCCTCCGGCACGCTCGACGTGGCGAAGCCTGAGGATTTCCAACGGATCCTCGACCGCTGCGTCGAGCGCTGGGGCTCGGTCGAGGTGCTCGTCAACAACGCCGCCCGCACCGAGGTCAAGCCGGTGCTGGAGATCGGCGTCGACGAGTTCAACGCGGTGATGGCGACCAATGCCGGCGGCACCTTCGCCGGCTGCCAGATCTTCGGCCGCCATTTCAAGCAGCGCGGCTACGGCCGCATCGTCAACATGGCGTCGCTGGCCGGCCAGAATGGCGGGACCGCCACGGGGGCGCATTACGCCGCCTCCAAGGGGGCGATCCTGACGCTGACCAAGATCTTCGCCCGCGATCTCGCTCCCTTCGGCGTCACCTGCAACGCCATCGCTCCGGGTCCGATGGACACGCCGATGGTCCGCTCGGTGCTGACGCCGGAGCGGCTGCCGGCGGCGCTGGCGGCGATCCCGGTCGGCCAGCTCGGCGATCCCGACTTCGTGGCCGACCTCGTCACCCTGCTGGCCCGGCCCGAATCCGGCTTCGTCACCGGGGCCTGCTGGGACGTCAACGGGGGGATTTACATGCGATGAGCGACGACACCGACAGCAAGACCCGCATCCTGACCGTCATCGAACGGATCGAGGAGCCGGGCGACATCCTGCGGGTCAAGCTGGCGGCGCCCGACGGCGCCGCCCTGCCGGCCTTCACCGCGGGCGCGCACATCGACATCCGCCTGAGTGCCGGCGACACCGGCCTGTGGCGGCAGTATTCGCTCTGCTCGGACCCGGCCCAGGCCCAGGGTCAGGCCGGTCATTACGAGATCGGCGTCCTGCGCGACCCCAACAGCCGCGGCGGTTCCGTCGCCTTCCACCGCCTCGCGGCGCCGGGCGGCAGCTTCACCGTCGAAGGCCCGCGCAACCATTTCGAACTGGCGGAGGACGCCCGCCGCACCGTGCTGTTCGGCGGCGGCATCGGCATCACGCCGATGCTGGCGATGGCCTGGCGGCTGCACGCCCTGAACCGGGACTTCACGCTGCATTACTGCACCCGGTCGGAGCGCGCCACCGCCTTCCGCGACACCATCGCCACAGCCCCCTGGGGCCATCGCGTGGTGTTCCATCACGACGATCTGCCGCAAGCGCAGCGCCTCGACCCCGCCCGCGACCTGCCGGAGCCGGACGCCGGGACCCACCTCTATGTCTGCGGCCCCCAGGGCTTCATGGATTGGGTGATCGGCGCCGCAAAGACCGCCGGCCATGCCCCGGCCAACATCCACCGGGAGTATTTCTCGGCCCAGGTCGACAGCACCGGCGAGGGGTTCGAGGTGACGGCGAGCCGGTCCGGCGTGACCGTGAGCGTCGGTCCCGAAGACACCATCGCCAAGGCGCTCGCCCGCGCCGGCATCTCCATCCCGGTGAAGTGCGAGGAGGGCGTCTGCGGCACCTGCGTGACCGACGTGCTCGACGGCACCCCCGATCACCGCGACCAGTTCCTCACCGACGAGGAGCGCGCCGAGGGCAGCATGATCTGCGTCTGCTGCTCGCGCGCCCGGTCGAAATCCCTCGTTCTCGATATCTGAGAGGAAGCGATCATGTCCGCAACCGCCGCCCCGCTGCCGCCCGAAACCCAGGCCTTCCGCGACGGCATGAGCCGTCTGGGCGCCGCCGTCAATCTGGTGACGACCGACGGCCCCGCCGGCCGCCACGGCCTGACCGTCTCCGCCGTCTGTTCGGTGACCGACACGCCGCCGACGCTGCTCGTCTGCATCAACGCCAACGCTTTCGCCCATGACGCCTTCCTGGAGAACGGCGTGCTCTGCGTCAATGTGCTGAACGCCGATCACCAGGAACTGTCACGCTCCTTCGCCAAATGGACCGGCGAGGACCGCTTCGCCGGCGGCGTCTGGACGCGGGACGGAACCGGTGCCCCGGTGCTGTCCGGCGCCTCGGCCTCCTTCGACTGCCGGATCGTCGACCACCAGCGCAAGGGCACCCACACCGTGCTGTTCTGCGAGGTCCAGGCGACGGCGCTTTGCGACGGCCCCGGCGGCGGGCTGATCTGGTTCAACCGGGGCTTCCACACGCTCGGGACGTCCGCTTGATTGGGGGCGACGCCGGTCAGACCTCGCCCAGCCGGTCGAAGACCTTCTCCAGCAGCCCGTTGAGCGCCGCCATCTCCTCGCTGGAGATGTTGACGAAGGATGCCGCCAGGATGCCGTCGGCCTCGGCCATGGCGAGCTGGCGCATCCGGTCGCCGTAAGGCGTCAAACCGACATCGGTCGCCCGCCCGTCGGTGGGCCGCACCCGTGTCGTCACCAGCCCGTCGGCAACCATCCTCTGCACGATCTTGGTCGCGGTGTTCAGTTTCAGGACGCTGGCTTCCGCGATTTCGGAAATGCTCTGATGCTCGTCCTCATACAGGCACATCAGCACGCGCCAGCGCGGCATGTCGAGGTTCAGCGGCTTCAGCCGCTTTTCCAGCACCTGCACATAGCGGCCGTTCACCCGCGAAATCCAGTAGAAGGGCCAGTCGCGGCGCATGCGTTTCTTGGAGAACGCCTGGCCCCCCGCCTGCATCGGGAGTTGGGGTGAACTGCTGCCGCTCATGCTGCGCCCTTCATCCGGCTGCGGCGGGACGGACGGGCTGCCAGCCGGTCCGGCCACGCTCGACACAACCATGTGGAGATGACGGGTGAATAGCGGAAAAGCTGCCGCATCACAAGACGGTTGGCAGCCGGACAGCTTGCCGCATGCAAAGCAGACGAGCGATATCTGGTGCCAACGTGAAAAACCATAAAAGAATAAATGCGTCTTCACATATTCTGGAAAAGATATTTTCAGTTTCCGGGAAGATAGCCCGACAATTACAGCGGATATAACTTAAAGATATGGCTATAATCCGCAGCACCATCAATCGATGACATGCCTGGATTTGCAGGCACCGCGTCCGATGCAACAGCTGTACTCGGACCCGACGCGGCTTCACGGATCGTGAGCATGCATGGCGCACGCAGGGCGGCCGGCCCTGGCCCCGCCCTTGCCCAAACAAGAAAATCACCCGAACGGAGACAGCTTCATGGTCACCGCCCAGACATTCGCCGGCACATTCGCCGGCACATGCACCGTCCGGCCGAGCGACACCCCCCGCCCCCATCGGCCGCTGCGGAGACGGATGCTCGCCGGCACGGCCCTGCTCGCGATGCCGCTCCTCGCGATGTCCACCACCGCCCACGCGGACGTCACGCTCCATGAGCAGAACGGCGTCACCCTCGAAGGCGGCTTCACCGCCGGCATCGGTGCGGTCGCCGTGTCCAACGCCAATCTCGGCGCCGGGGTGGTCACACCGGACGGCAAGGTGCAGAAGGACCGCAGTTGGGCCGAAGGCTACATCGCCCCCAGCCTGAAGCTGACCTATGCCACCGAAAGCGCCGGCACGCTCTACAGCGGCGTGCGTGCGGTGTCGGGCGGAACAATCGGCGACGGCGATGCCGGCGGCTTCACCCAGGGCCGCCAGGGCCGCACCGACCTCGATAACCTCTATGTCGGCTGGAGGAGCGGCGACCTGCTGTCCAGCCTGGGCAAGGATGCCGTCGACCTCGCCTATGGCCGGCAGAACTTCATGATCGGCGACGGCTTCATCATCGGCGACGGCACGCTGGATTCGCGGCGCCAGGGGACTTACTGGCTGGGGCCGCGCCGCGGCTGGAACACCGGCACCGCCGTCGCCAAATTCGACATCGCGCCGGTCCATGCCGACCTGTTCCGCCTGAAGAGCGACAAGAACAGCAACACCGACGTCATTTATGGCGGCAATCTGGAATGGCGCTTCGGGGCGGAGGGCAAAAGCTCGCTCGGCGCCGCCTACATGCGCATCGACCAGTCGAACCTGCCGACCCGCAAGGGCATGGACATCTACAATCTCCGCGCCCTCGGCGTCACCGTCCCGTCGGTTCCGGGGCTGACCCTGTCGGCGGAATATGTGAAGCAGCACAACAGCCGCGCCGGTGCCGAGCTCGATGCCTCGGCCTGGTACGGCGAGGCCGGCTACAGCTTCGCCGACGTCGCCTGGACGCCGCGTGTCGGCTACCGCTACAGCCAGTTCAGCGGCGACAAGCCCGGCACGGCCAAGAGCGAGGCGTTCGATCCGCTCCACATGGCCTTCCCGCGCTGGGGCACCTGGCTTCAGGGCGAGATCAACGGCGAATATTTCCCGACCTCCAACAGCAACGTGAAGGTCCACAACGTCCAGTTCGCCGTCCAGCCGGCCGAGACGGTCACGCTGACCGCCCTGCTGTACGACTTCCGCTTCGACCGCAAGCCGGCCGGCGTCACCAGCGGCCATGTCGGCAACGAGATCAACCTCGTGGTCGACTGGGGGGCGACGGAAAATCTGCTGGTCAGCGGCGTGGCCGGGCACTTCTTCGCCGGGGACGGCGGCAAGCAGTTCCTGCGTGGCAACAAGGACAGCACGGTCTTCGCGGTGATGGCGACCCTGACCTATTGACGGTCGGTTGCGGACGGGTGGATGCACCCGTCCGCATTGTGTCTTGCCGCAGTTTTCTTTGCCGCGCTAAACCACGGCGTCGGCCCTACATGCCGAGATAGGCGCGGCGGACCTCGTCGTTCTTCAGCAGGTCCCGGCCGCGTCCCTGCAAGGCGATCCGCCCCGATTCCATGACATAGGCGTGATCGGCGATGGACAGTGCGGCCCGCGCATTCTGTTCCACCAGCAGGATGGTCATGCCCGCGTCCCGCAGCATGCGGATGATGCGGAAGATGTCCGCGACGATCAGCGGCGCCAGCCCCATGCTCGGTTCGTCCAGCAACAGAAGCCTGGGCTTGCCCATCAGGGCGCGGCCCAGGGCCACCATCTGCTGCTGGCCGCCCGACAGCACCCCGGCAGGCTGGTCGCGTCGCTCGCGCAGCACCGGGAACAGGGTGAACACCTCCTCCAGCCCCTCCGCGATCTCCGCCGCCGGCCGGGTGTGGGCGCCCATGCGCAGATTGTCTTCGATGGTCATGGGGGCGAAGACATGCCGCCCCTCCGGCACCTGACAGATGCCGGCGCGCACCCGCGCATCGGCGCTGGCGCCGGTGATCGGCTTGCCCTGCATCAGGACGGATCCGGCGGATATCGGCTGGACGCCGGAAATGCAGCGCAGCAAAGTGGTCTTTCCCGCACCGTTGGCGCCGACCAGGGCCACCAGCTGCCCCGGCGGCACCTGGATGGACACGCCGTGCAGGACCTGGATGCGGCTGTAGGCGCTGGTCACCCCATCGACCGTCAGCAGCGCATCCCCCGCCGCCGACGGTTTCGGCGCGATGGGCGCATGGTCGGCCTTCGCCCCGAATCCTTCGGGCGAGGGCAGCAGCTGCGTGATCCGTGCGCGCAGCAGGGCCACCGTCTCCGCCGGGTCGACATGGTCGAGCGGGTCGCTGCGGGCGGCGAAGGCGGCGTCGATTTCCGTCCAGTCCGCCGGGGTCAGCACTGCGCCGGCCAAGGGAAAGCACTCCTCCTCCTCGACCCGCAGATGCTCGTCCAGCTCCCGCCGGAAGCGGGCGATTTCGGCGGCAAGCTCCGTCAGGTTCTTCGCATCATGGCGATTCGGGTTGCTGGCAAGATGGCGCAGGCGCGCGAGATGGCGGCGCGCCTCGTGGTGGTCCCGGTCCAGCCGGTCGAGCATCGCCCCGCCGCGGTCGCTGCGCACACGCATCCGCGCAAACAGCAGATCGCTTTCGCGGGCATGGTGGCAATGGTCGGCGTAGGCCTCGAAATAATCGGCGATCAGCTCGACGGTGTGGAGCCCGGCCTCGTCCGCCGAGCCGGCGGCGAACCGGTCGCCCAGCACCGCCAGGGCTCCGGCGACCAGACGCATGTTGCGGTGTTCGGCCGCGATGATGGCAAGCGCGCGCATGGTCGTCAGTCCTCCTCGGCGTCGGCGCCCAGATAGGCGGCGATCACCTCCGGGTTTTCGCGGATTTCGGTGGGGGTTCCCTCGGCCAGCCGGCGGCCGTAGTTCAGGACCAGGATGCGGTCGGACACGGTCATCACCAGCTTCATGTCATGTTCCACCACCACCACGGTCAGCCCCGACCGCGCCAGATCCGCCACCAGGGTCTGGATCCCGTGGGTTTCGGTGTGGTTCAGCCCCGCCGCCGGTTCGTCCAGGAACAGGATCTTCGGGTCCGACGCCAGGGCGCGGGCGATCTCCAGCCGCTTCAGGGCGCCATAGGGCATCGCGGCGGCGTCGGCCTTGATGAAGGCGCCGCAGCCCACCCGCTCCATCAGGGCGGCGGCCCGTTCGCGGCATGCCCTGTCGGCGCGCGACAGGCCCGGCCAGCGGAACATTCCGGCGAACATGGAGGAATTGAGCGTCAGATGGGCGCCGACCATCACATTGTCGATGGCGCTGAGATTCCTGCAGATCTGCAGGTTCTGGAAGGTGCGGCTCATGCCGCGCCTCGCCAATTGGTCGGGTGCGGCGCCGCCGATCTCCTGCCCCTCGAAACCGATCGAGCCGGAGGTCGGCGTGTAGAGGCCGGAGATCAGGTTGAACAGCGTCGTCTTGCCGGCGCCGTTCGGCCCGATCACCGAATAGACGCAGCCCTTGGGAATGGTGAAGCTCACATCCTGAACCGCGTGAACCCCGCCGAACCGTTTGGACAGGTTGGCGACCGTCAGCATGCCGCACCCCCCTTGCCCGCGAAGCGGACGGAGCGCAGGCGCGTCGCCAGGCTGGGAACGACGCCGCGCGGCAGGAAGATCATCGTCACCACCAGGATCACCCCGAACAGCACCGAATCCCAGCCCTCGTAGCCGGCCAGGACCTGCGGCAGCAGGCCCATGACCACCGCGCCGAAGATCGATCCATAGATCGACGCCATGCCGCCCAGCACCACGACGATGACGAGTTCCACCGATTGCATGATGCCGGCGATGCCGGGGTTTATGTATCCGGAGTAATGGGCCGACAGGCTGCCGAGCATCGCCGAGACGGTGGCGGAGAGGACGAACACGCCGATCTTGCGGCGTCGGACGTCGATGCCCGCGACCGACGCGGCGGTCTCCGAGCCGTGCAGCGCCTGCAGCGCCCGTCCGGCGGGGGAATCGATGAGGTTCTGCGCCAGGATCACGGTGCCGATCAGCAGGCCGCCGAACAGCCAGTACCATTGCCGTTCGCCCGACAGCGTCAGACCGAACAGGCTGAAGCCGTCCACCGGCATGCCGTCGGGACCGCCGGTCCAGGCGGCCTCGTTGGCGAGGACGATGGAGATGATGATGCCCAGACCCAGGGTGGCCATGGCGAGATAATGGCCACGCAGGCGCAGGATGACCCGCGCCACGCCCCAGGCGATCACAGCCGTCAGCAGGGCAGCGGCCAGCAGGGCCGGCAGCGGCGCCCAGCCGAAATGCGTGGTCAGCACGGCGGAGCCATAGGCGCCCAGCCCGAAGAAGCCGGCATGGCCCAGGCTGATCTGGCCGGTGTAGCCCATCAGCAGGTTGAGGGCGATGGCGTTCACCGCCAGGATGGCGATGCGGATCGCCACGTCGAAATAGAAGGCGTTTGGCAGAAGCAGCGGCAACAGCGCCACGACGGCGGCCAGCGCCGCCAGCCCGACGACGCGCCCCGTGCCGGTGCGTCCCGCCGCGGAACGCTTCAAGTCGGATTGCCTCAAGTCGGATTGCCGGTCTCGCGGCAACGATCGATCGGGATGAAGGGTCATGGGTCAGATCCGATCCGTCGGTTTGGCGCCCAGCAGCCCTTGCGGACGCAGCACCAGGACGATGAAGACCAGGACGAACGGCACCGCGTCCTTGTAGGCGGACGACACATAGCCGGCGGTCAATGCCTCGATCAGGCCCAGGAACAGGCCGCCGAACACCGCGCCCGGCCCGCTGCCCAGACCGCCCAGCGTCGCCGCCACGAAGCCCTTCAACCCAAGCATCGTGCCGGTGTCGTATGCCACCGTCGAGATCGGGGCGATCAGAACGCCGCCGACGGCGCCGATCACCGCCGACAGCGCGAAGCTGAGCGTCAGCACCCGGCGGACGTCCACGCCGACCAGCTGGGCCGCCAGCCGGTCATAGGATGTCGCCAGCACGCTCTTGCCGATGCGGGTGCGGCCGAAGAACAGGTTCAGCCCCAGCACGATCAGCGCACCGACCGCCAGCACCCACAGGCTTTGCGGCAGGATGGTCGCGCCCAGCAGCGCCAGGGGCGCCTCGCCGGAAAAATGCGGCAGGGCGTGCGGTCTCTTGCCCAGCAGGATCTCCGTCAGCCCCCGCAGGATCATCGACACGCCGATGGTGATGATGATGATGCTGGCGACCTCTGCGTCGCGGGCGGGGGCGACCGCCAGCCGCTCCACCAGACCGCCGACGAGCCCGGCGATCATCACCCCGGCGACGCAGGCCAACGGCAGCGGCACGCCCGCCGCCGACAGGAAGGAGGCCGCCATGCCGCCGACCATGATGAACTCGCCCTGGGCGAAATTGATCACGCCGCTGGCGTTGTAGATCATCGAAAAGCCGAGCGCCGACAGCATGTACATGGCGCCCAGCGTCATGCCCGACAGAATGAATTGAAGAAGCTCTGGCAGCATGGGGTCCTTTTCCTCTCGGCGGAGTGCCGGCGCCTTCCCTCACGCCGCGCCCGGAGGGGCGCAGTGGAACGGGGCGGGAGCGGACGAAGAAGACGGCTCACTCGGCAATCGTGAATTTGCCGTTCCTGACCGTGACGATCTTCAATGCGGAGATGTCGAGGCCCAGATGGTCCTGGGGCGACATGTTGATCATGCCGGACGTTCCGGGCAGGCCCGCCGTGTTCTCGATGAAATCCCGGACCTTGGCCTTGTCGACGCTCTTGGCCAGCGTCACCGCATTGACCCAGATGTGCCAGGCGTCGCGGGCATAGGCGCCGAAGGACGACACGTCCGTCTTGTAACGGGATTCATATTCCCTGACGTAGTCGACCGACAGTTTCTTCAGCGGATCGCTGTCCGGCAATTCGGCGGCGACCATCAGCACCGGCGCCGGCAGGCGCACCCCTTCGGCCGCCGGCCCCGCCAGGCGGATATACTCCCGCGTCGCCACCCCGGAGGTCTGGTAATGCGGCAGGTCGATGCCGAGCTGCGCGATGTTCTTGGTCACGACCACCGCGCCCTGGCCGAAGGTCACGACGAACAGGGCCTGGACGCCGGGGGTGTTCTTGATCTTCGCCAGCTGGGTGGTGACGTCGGTGTCCTTCGGGTTGAAGGTTTCATCCACCGCCACCGTGATGCCGACCTTCTGGGCGACATTCAGCATCTCCTTGCGGGCGGACTGGCCGAAGCCGCTGGTGTCCGACAGCATGGCGATGGACTGGTAGCCCCTGGCCTTCATGTCGAGCATCACCCGCTGGCCGACCATGCGGTCGTGATGGGCGGGCTTGAACATCCAGCGCTTGACCGGCTCGACGATCACCAGGGCGCCGGCCAGGGAGATGAACGGGATCTGCGCCCGTTCGATCAGCGGGTACATCGCCATGCTGGCGCCGGTGGTGGTGCCGCCGATCAGCATGTCCACCTTGTCGTCCTCGATCAGGCGCTTGACCAGGACGTTGGCCTTGCCCGGCTCGCTGCCGTCATCGTAATGGACCAGCTCGACCGGGCGTCCCAGCAGACCTCCGGCCTTGTTGGTCTGGTCGACCATCATTTCCAGGGTCTTCAATTCCGGATCGCCCAGGCTCGACGCGCCGCCGGTCAGGGACAGGACCGCCCCGACCTTCACCGGGTCCGCGGCCGGCGCCGGCGCGGCCGACGCGCCGATCGCCAGCGCGCAGACGACGCCCACCATCATATTGAAAAAGCGCATGGATCTCTTGTCTCCCTGAAGGATGCCCAAAGGCCCTGTTCTTTCATGCAAGATCCTTCGGCGAGGGCCCCCGATGGAGAGCCGTCCAACCGCGGATCGCGTCGTTGCAGCTTGTCCGAAGCCTTATCTGCGGCAGGCTCGGCTGCATTTTCTTGATGATGCGGGTAACGCCCGATCCTCCGCATCGAGGCGGAAGGATTTTCATTTTCCGAACCGGCACTGCCGCCTGTCAAGCATTCGGGTTTTAAAATTATGGGAACCAGTTTTTCTCAATCTGCAAAAATACAGTCCGGCTTCCATCCTTCATGATCATGGCGGAGCGTCCCATCGCGCCACGCATACCTGTTGGGTATGAAAACATGATCCAATCGGTTTTGGACACGAACCGTCCTTTAAAAGGATGATCTGCCCCGGAAACTTTGACGCTGCGCATACGCACAGATTTGGGGATGTTCGCGTGACGAAAATCGAGCGGGTCGAAACCTTCATTCTGGATCTGCCGACCATCCGCCAGCATGTCCTGGCGATGGCGACGATGCGGACGCAATCGGTCGTGATCGTCCGCATCACCGCGTCCGACGGCGTCGTCGGCTGGGGCGAAGGGGCGACCATCGGCGGCTTGAGCTATGGCGAGGAATCGGTCGAGGGCATGGCGCTGGCCATCGACACCTACATGACGCCGCTGCTGATCGGCCAGGATGCCGGGCGGGTCGGCGCCGCGATGGCGCGGATCGGCGCCTTCGTCCAGGGCAACAACACGGCCAAATGCGCGGTCGAAACCGCGTTGCAGGACGCGGCGGCTCGGCGGCTGGGCGTATCGCTGGCCCATCTGTTCGGCGGGCGGGTGCGCGACCGGCTGCCCTGCGCCTGGACGCTGGCGAGCGGGCAGTCCGACCTGGACATCGCCGAGGCCGAGCGGCTGCTCGACGCCCGCCGCCACAACATCTTCAAGCTGAAGATCGGCAAGCGTGCGCTGGCCGACGACATCGCCCACATCGCCGCGATCAAGCGCGCGCTGGGCGACCGCGCCAGCATCCGGGTGGACGTCAACCAGGCCTGGAGCGTCACCGACGCCCGGCGCGGGCTGGCGGCGCTGGCCGACGCCGGGGCCGATCTCGTCGAACAGCCGGTGGGCCGCCAGCATCTGCCGGCGCTTGCCCGGCTGACCCAGGATTTTCCCATCGCCGTGATGGCCGACGAGATCCTGCGCGGTGCCGAAGACGCCTTCCGTGTCGCCGCCGCCGCCGGGGCCGACGTCTTTTCGGTCAAGCTGGCCCAATCGGGCGGCGTCGGTCCGGCGGCGAAGGTCGCGGCCATCGCCGAGGCGGCCGGGATCGGCATCTATGGCGGCACCATGATCGAAACCGGGGTGGGGACGGCGGCGGCGGCCCAGCTGTTCGCCACGCTGCCCCGGCTGGATTGGGGAACCGAGCTGTTCGGCCCCCTGCTGTTCACCGACGATTTTCTCGCCACGCCGCTGCGTTACGAGGAGTTCGCCCTGGTCGTGCCGGATGGGCCGGGCATCGGCATCGACATCGATCCCGACCGTCTGGACGCCCTGCGCCGCGACCGTCCGCGCAGCCTCCATGCGTCCCGCGCCATTCCCCAAGCCGCAAATCCTCAAGCTGGAGAGTGATCCCATGCTGTTCCATGTGACGATGACGGTGCGCCTGCCGGCCGACATGCCGGCGGATGCCGCCGCCGACCTGAAGGCGCGCGAGAAGGCCATCGCCGCCGACCTGCAGCGCAACGGCAAATGGCGCCATCTGTGGCGCGTTGCCGGGGCCTACGCCAATGTCAGCATCTTCGACGTCGCCGACAACGCCGAGTTGCACGACATCCTGACCGGACTGCCGCTGTTCCCCTACATGGACATCGCCGTGACGCCGCTGTGCCGCCATCCATCCTCGGTCCGCGACGGCGACGCCTGACGGTCCTGATCGTAGTCCCGCTCCTCAGCCCCCCTCACGCCACCAACCAACAAGTTCAAAGGGAGACTCCCATGCAGGCCAAGGAACTCGACGCGCTGCTGGCGCGCTTCACCCAGGTCACGCCCGGCAAGACGCCCAACCCGCGGGTCAAGGCGATCGTCGACCGCATCGTCCGCGACCTGTTCGTCACCATGAACGAGTTCGACGTCACCCCGGACGAATTCTGGACCGCCTGCAACTACCTGACCGAGCTGGGCAAGAACAACGAGGCCGGGCTGCTGGCTCCAGGCCTTGGCTTCGAGCATTTCCTCGACCTGCTGGTCGAGGAGCGTGAGAGCGCCGCCGGCCTGAACGAGAACGGCACCCCGCGCACCATCGAAGGCCCGCTGTATGTGGTCGGCGCCCCGGTGCATCAGGGCAGCGCCCGCATCGACGACGGGCTGGACACCGAGGCGGAACCGCTGTTCATGTCGGGTGTCGTGCGCGATGCCTCGGGCAAGCCGGTCCCCCATGCGGTGGTCGAGGTCTGGCATGCCAATTCCAAGGGCAACTATTCGATCTTCGACAGCTCGCAGACGCCATTCAACAACCGCGGCACCATCCAGACCGGCGCCGACGGGCGTTATTCCTTCCAGTCGATCATGCCGTCGGGCTATGCCTGCCCGCCGGGCAGCAGCACGCTGCAGCTGCTGGAGCTGCTGGGCCGCCACGGCGCCCGTCCCGCCCACATCCACTTCTTCGTCAGCGCCCCCGGGTATCGCAAGCTGACGACGCAGATCAACATCATGGGCGATCCGCTGATCGACGACGATTTCGCCTTCGCCACCCGCGACGGTCTGGTGCCCGACGTCCGCCGCATCGACGATCCGGCGGCGATGGAAGCCCGCGGCGTGAACCGTCCCTTCGCCGAGATCGCCTTCGACTTCCGTCTGGTCGAGGCCCGCGACGGCCTGCCGACCGATGTGGTCGAACGCCCGCGCGTCTCCGCCTGAACGGTCCCGGCGCCCGAGCTTCCAGTCCGTCCGGTCTGGGATGTGCCGAGAGTGCGGCCGGCCGGTTCGAGCCGACCCGCTTGAAGCGCAAATCCCAGGGGAAAACCAGAAGCCTGGAGTCTGTCCGGTGTTTGAATGAACACCGCACAGACTCTAGGATGACGGCTCCCCTCCGACCGGCGATGGACATTCGGTGACATGGAACTGCGGCACCTGCGCTATTTCCAGATGGTCGCGGCGGAGCGCAGCTTCACCCGCGCGGCGGAGCGGCTCCACATCGCGCAACCCCCGCTCAGCCGGCAAATCCGCCAGCTCGAAGAGGAGCTGGGGACCGAACTGCTGGTGCGGGGATCGCGCCCGCTCGAACTGACCGAGGCCGGGCGCCTGCTCTACGAGCATGCCATCCAGGTGCTGGACCGGGTCGACGATATCCATTGGAGCCTGCGGGCGCTGGGCGGGTCGCGCCGCACCGTCTATCCCATCGGGCTGGTCGGCTCGATCCTCTACGGCTCGCTTCCCCGCGTGCTGCGCCGGTTCCGGGCATCGCGCCCCGACCTCGACGTCCGCTTGATCGAAATGACGACGCTGGAACAGCTGCCGGCGCTGCGCGACCACCGCATCGCCGTCGGCTTCGGCCGGCTGCCCTTTCAGGAACCCGGCATCGTCCAGCAGGTTCTGCATGACGAGCCGCTGGTGGCGGCGATGTCCTGCGAGTGTCCGCTGGCCGCCGGGACCGGCCCCGTGCCCCTGGCCGCCCTGGTCCGCGAGACCCTGCTGGTCTATCCCCGCAAGCCCCGGCCGAGCTATGCCGATCAGGTGCTGGCGCTGTTCCGCGACCGCGGCCTTCTGCCCAACGCGGTGGTGGAGGCGGGGGAACTCCAGACCGCGCTGGGGCTGGTGGCCTGCGGGGTCGGTTTGTGTCTGGTGCCGGAATCCGCCTCCGGGTCGCGCGGCGACCTGATTTACCGGCCGATTGCCGAAAGGGCGATCACCTCGCCGATGATCGTCAGCACGCGGGCCGGCGACGACAACGAGGCGACCGCCGCCCTTCTCGCCATGGTGACGGAGTGAGACCAAGGATTCCGTCGCAAAGTCACCGGGTGGACACGTTCAGCGACGGCACGATGCCGGCCTTCACGGTTGCAAGAGCCCTCACCGGACATGGCGAGAGCGTGTGTTCAGAGTGGCGCAGCGAGTATTCGGCAATCGATCCGTCATGCAGCGTTCATGATCGAGATGATGTCCTGGGGATGGTATGGCTTCGTGACCAGGCGCCAACCACATGCGGCAATCAGGTCGCGCGTCTCGGGCGAGGTGTCGCCCGTCGTGATCACCACCGTCACGCCGCGGGGCAGTGCCGCCACGACCTCCGGCACCTCGTCCATCGCCGTGGTCGGGCCGAGATGGTAATCCGCAATGATGATCGTCGGCTGGAGCCGCGTCTCGGCGACCAGGGCGACCACCTCCGAGCCCGTCGCTCCAGCCAGGACCTCGGCTCCCTGCGCATCGAAGAAGGCCGCTATGGCGAGCCTTATGATTGCATCGTCTTCCAGGATGGCGACGGCGGCGGTCAGGTTCTCTTGCATGAGCATATCCTCATCAAACCATGACCGGGAGCATGGAGGATCAGGAGAGCCGATACGGTACGGTTCCGTACCTAAAGACCCATCGGAGCCGCCCATACCTCTTCTTGGCACTGTGAAGACGGATGAAGACACTCGATCTGCAAATCCATCGCCCGCCACGAGTCCGGCTGTGGGTGACTGAGAGTTTTGTGTGCTCCCGCCAAACTGATGGGGGCATTCATGTCTCGGATCGAACATTCCGCCGTCCGCAACCAGCTTCTCGCGGCACTTCCGTCCGAGGTGTTCGGGCGCTTGGCACCGTTGCTCACTCCCGTCCCGCTTGAACTCAAGCAGTCGCTCTACGCGCCGCATGAACCGATCGAAGCCGCCTACTTCGTGGAAAGCGGCATGGTCTCCCTGCTGGCGCCCTTGGAAGGCGGCGGGAGCATGGAAGTCGGCATGGTCGGTCGCGAAGGTCTCGTCGGCCTGCCCGTGGTACTCGGTGCCGACAGCGCGCCCTCCGAAGCCATGGTTCAGGCACAAGGCACGGCCTTCCACATCCAGACGCCGGCATTGAAACGGGTGTTCGACGACAGCGTACCGCTGAGAACCCTGCTGCTGCGCTACACGCAGGCACTCCAGACCCAGATCTCCCAGACGGCGGTGTGCAACGGCAGCCACACGGTGGAGGAGCGTCTGGCCCGCTGGGTGCTCATCGCCCATGATCGTGCGGAGGGAAACCGGTTCCCGATGACCCACGAGTTCATGAGCCTGATGCTGGGCGTGCGCCGTGCCGGCGTGACCACCGCTGCCGGAGTATTGAAGCGGATCGGTGCGATCGACTATGGCCATGGCGCCATGACGGTTCTCGACCGACCGGGCCTGGAGAGTGCCGCCTGCGAATGCTACGGCATCGTGCGGCAGCAGTTCTTGCGGTTGCTGGGGACGCAATGACGACGAGCGAACCGTCGGCATCACGCTGCGCACCCGCATGACCAAGGCCGCCCTGCTTGAGGTCCGGCAGCAAACGCATGGGCTCCGAGGCCGACATGACAATGCAGAACGAAACCCGGCAGTCCTTTCGCATCGAGCGGGTGCTCGTCGCCACCGGTCTCGATCCGAAGCCTGCCGTCGGGCGTGAATTCGGGCGCAGCATCCGGCCGGCCGCCCCGTCGCCGCGGGCGGTGGTGGAATGCGGATCGGGCCGTCTTCTGTTCGCCCACACCTTCCCGGATGCCGGGGCGCTGATCGCGGCGATGCGGGAGGAGCGCCCCGGCAAGCCATGAACCGCGGCCGACGGCGGAACGCTTCATCGACCTGCTGTTTCCATATTCGGCGGTGTGAACTGTTTACAGGACGGCACCGCAAGGCAGACCGGGAGAGTTCGAACCGTGCAGCACCTCAACCAGACGTCTCGACCGAAGGCAGGCGAGTGCCCGCATGTCGTCATCATCGGCGCCGGCTTCGGTGGGCTGGCCTGTGCCCAGGCGCTCGGTGGCACCGGCATCCCCGTGACCGTGATCGACCGGCGTAATTACCACCTGTTCGTGCCCCTGCTCTATCAGGTGGCGACCGCGGCGCTGTCGCCGGCCGACATCGCCCAACCCATCCGCAAGATCCTGAGCCGCCATCCCGACATCCGCGTCGTTCTGGGCGAGGTGACGGGGGTCGATACGGAGCGGCGGCTGGTGCGGCTGAACCCGGATGGTCCGCGCCGGGACGGCGACATCCGCTATGACCGGCTGGTCATCGCGACGGGCTCCTCCTACAGCTATTTCGGCCATGACGAATGGGCGGCGGTGGCGCCCGGGATCAAGACGATCGAGGACGCGCAGCACATCCGGGCGCGGCTGCTCGGCTGCTTCGAACGGGCGGAGCTGTCCACCGACCCGGAGGAGCAGGCGATGCTGATGACCGTCGTGATCGTCGGCGGCGGTCCCACCGGGGTCGAGCTGGCCGGTGCCGTCGCCGAGCTGACCCGCTACGCCCTGGCCCGCGACTTCCGCCGCATCGATCCGCGCTCCGCCCGCATCCTGCTGGTGGAGGCCGGGCCGCGGCTGCTCGGCACGTTCCCCGAACACCTGTCACGATACGCCCAACACGCCCTTGGATGGCTGGGCGTCACGGTGATGACCGGACAGGCGGTGGAAAACATCGAAGCGGGCGGAGTCACCATCGGCGGGCGCTTCATTCCCGCCGGCACCATGGTGTGGGGGGCCGGGGTCGCGGCGTCGCCCGCCGGGCGCTGGCTGGGGGTGGAGACCGACCGCGCCGGCCGCATCCGCGTCGACGCCGACCTGTCGGTTCCCGGGCTGGATGGCGTCTTCGCCCTCGGCGATACTGCATTGGGGGCGGCGGACGACGGCAAGCCGCTGCCGGGGCTGGCGCAGGTGGCCAAGCAGCAGGGCCAGCACCTGGGGACGGCGCTGGCCGCCAACATCCTGCGCGGTAAGCCGATGCCGCCCTTCCGCTTCAAGAACCGTGGCAACACCGCCATCGTCGGCCGCAGCGCCGCCGTCTTCGATTTCGGCACCCGGCAACTGAAGGGCTGGCTCGCCTGGATCCTCTGGGCGGTCGTCCATGTCTATCTGCTGGTCGGCTTCGAAAAGCGGCTGCTGGTCAGCATGCAATGGTTGTGGCGCTACCTGACCTACGAGCGCGGCGCCCGCCTGATCATCGGCGATGGGCCAGCCGTCTCGGTCCAGCAGAACGACGGCGTGCCCCTCGTCCAATCGGGCTTGCCGGCGCAACCCGCAGACGGAGATGTCCTGGCGGATCGCTATCGCCGGCATCCCCGCTCCCCCGATGAATAGAGCGGACAGCGAATCACACCAAAGCCGCCGCCTCGATCCCCTGCGACACCACGCGAGCCGGAAGTTTCTGGATGCGGCATCATACCTTCGCGAGTTGCCGAACCGGCCGGCGGAGCTCGCGAGTATGTGCCGATCCTATCACCACGACAGTGGCGGCCCCCAAGACGATTACCGCGCCGATTCCGGTCAGCATGCTCGGCACCTCGCCGAACAGCAGCCAGCCCAGACCGGCAGCGGCCGGCACCGCCAGGAAGTCCAGCGGCGCCAGGAAGCCGACAGTCGCCTTGGAGAAGGCTTTGGCCGCGGTGTATTGCGCCGTTACGCCGAACAGGCCCAGAGCTGCCAGGACCGGCCAGTCGGCAGCCGGCGGTGTCACCCAGTCCGGCAGGGCGATGGGCAGGGTGCCCAGCACCGAGGCGGCCGAGTAGATCAGCACGACCATGCCGGGGGCGTTTCCAGCCTCTGTCAAGCGCCGAACAGCCGTCTGAGACCCAGCAGTAGCGACTGCCGCTACCAGAGCTGCCAGCACACCTAACGCCTGCTGGGGCTCCTGAAGGGCTGGCACCAGGGGCAACGCCGCGCCGACGAACCCGATCACGACCGCCACCCATACGAGCGGACTGGATCGCTCCCCCAGCATCAGCCGGGCAGCGACTGGGAGCATCAGCGCCCGAGTGAAGAAGATCAGGAACACCATGGCCAGCGGTGCGGCGCTCAGGGCATACATGAAGGCATAGAGAGCGAGCACGCCCAGGCCACAGCGGAGCACATAGCCGGCCGGATCGTACGCCTTGCCCAGGTCGACGACGAGTCGCCACACCGCTACCAGCACCATAGCCCCAGCGGCGGCCCGGAAAAAAGCCAGCTCGGCCGCGGGTAGCTTGGTGCCGAGAAGTTTTGCCGCCGCGGAACTGGCGGAGAAGGTGATAGCGGAAGCGAGCGCCCATAGGGCGGCGTGGACGGGAGAGGGAAGCATATCGCTCCGAGTCGGCGGGATCTGGGGTATGCACAACCCCTATCAGCGTGGCGCCGGACCGACAACGGCGATTGTCGTCACAAATTTCCGCTCTCGTTACAGGTGTGAAATTTTCGAGAATTCGCGTGCACGATTGCACCGGGATACTTTCAACCGAACAGATCACGTCCAGGGAATGACTGGCAGGTTAAGTGATATGAAAATAAAATTTCTATCGTCACATAAAAAATAAAGCTGATACCTCCTTATGGACCAGAGCGTTTTCCAGAGCGTTCACAAGATTATTCTGCGTATAAACTGTAATTAAATGTATCGAGCGCTGGTTTTCATCCAAAGAAAAGTGCGGATAATACTAGGGTATGCGCAATATATCCATGCACCGGCTTTATGATGATAAAATTTTTTATGTGTAATGCCGAAACATCATGTTACTCATTTGCTAACGGATCTGCGCGCGGTGACCCGATATGCCCCTTGAATATGAGCATTGCCGCTTCCCTGAACCCATTGCGGAGATTGCGAGCGTCACCAATGCCGCTGGTGGCGCGGTTCTGGTGTTTGATGCGCAAGATCGAATTCTGTACGCAAATGATGAACAACGTAAACTAATGCCGTGCTGTGATTATGGTAAAGACGACACTTATTCAACTTTGTTTTGGCTGGCATTGAAGTTTGGATACACTGGAAATCCAAATGCCAAAGCCGATCCAAATGGTTGGTTAGTAAGAGCAATAGGTGCGCGATTAAATATCCAAAGCATGGACTTTGTTAATCAATATCAATGGGGAGCGATGCTCGTTTCGCACTTTCGGTTAGAGAATGGCATTAGCATTCAGGCAAGGCTTGATATGCGCAAAAATGCCCTTGACCATTATTTTACTGGCCCTGGGTCTCAGATCGGTGTAACTCGAGCTATCCGACTGCGCGAAGAAATCCTTGGTCTCGAGTCGGCGTTAGATAGTCTTGGCTTGGCTGTTGCACTTATTAGTCATAACAGAAAAATACTTCACGCCAATGCAAGCTTCAAAGATATGTTAAGAAAAGAAGATGGCTTAACATTGTCTCCTGTAGGCAGAGAAGTTGTTGCGACTGACGTCTGTGATGAGTTTGTATTTCAACAAGCCGTCGAGAATGTTACGTCCGGTGCGCTACCCTCTACTTATGTTCCGGTCAGGCGTTGTCGGCATGATCCTTTAATCCTTGCGATCAGCGCTGCAGTCACACCCGGCGCTGCGATCATTGCAGCAGCGCGCTTCGGCGAGGATGTGAAGGCGATCAACGCGGCCCTTCGGGAAGCCCTCGGCTTCTCTATTGCGGAGGCCGATGTCGTGACAGGAATTGGGCAGGGAAAATCAGTAAATCAAGTCGCGCTCGACCGCGGAGTATCTGAAGGATCAACTTACCAGCACCTGCACAAGGCCAGGATTAAACTGAAAAATTCGAGTTTTGTCGCTCCCGACATGGCGGCTATTGCCAGCCTTGTTACTGGAATAGCGGCAATCACCCGCGTCCCAAATAGACGCAAACACTGAGAGGCGCAACATGGGTATCAATGTAAACGACTTTGATTTTTCCACGTTCAAGCAAGCTATGCTCGACAAGGGACACTCCCAGGAGCATGTCAACGCCTGCTTTGCCGATCTCCTCATCCTGCTGCACGATGCTGAGGACGCCGGACGGGCGCACGCCATGACCGAAGGCGCGGACGAAGCATTGCATTTCGTGCTGGAGGATCGGCTGGCATGGCGCCAGCTCGGCGTTGCGATCCACGGTGTAGAAATGATCCACGATGCCAACGCCTACGGCACTCCGGCCTTCAGCGCTGCCTGGGAAAACACGCGCGCCGCTTTCGCGCGTCATGGGATCGATCTACCGGCCGACTACCTGTCTGACGTCGGCGGCTTCCGGAGTGCCGCGAACTGCATCCGTCGTTCGCAGGAGCCCGGCGAAGATCCCGAAGACCCGATCTTCAAGAAGGCCGCCTGATCACGGCTGATGGGCGTCCGCTTGGTGGCACAAGCGGACGCCCCGCCCAGGTCGGTTGCCCGATCCAGACGATCACCCGTAGCCCTAGGAAGCAACGATGATCAACCATGAGCATACTGCCGTAGTCGGCGGGTGCAAGAGCAAGCGTATGCCCGACGCACATTTACCGTATATCGACCATTTGTCCGTGGACCAGCTTCGCCAGCGGGCAGCCGATGATCGCGCCGACGCGCTTGTGATTGCCGGCCACGCGTCGACCGCCACCGTCTCCATGCTTTTGGAGGACGCCGAGCGATGCGAATCGCGAGCGACAATGCTCGAGCAGCGGTGCGGCGACAGCATCGCCGCCGGCTTGGGCGAGCTGACGGTCGAAACCGCCATCATGCAGTTGGTGCAGGCGGCGCATGGACGCGTGGTCGGCGATCAGCCCGGCCGCCCGGCTTCGCGAATCACCACGATCCAGGCGGACATCCGGTGCCACATGGACAGCAGCGCGGCCGATGTCTTCGTGGCGCACTGCGCCGACTCCACCCGGTGCCGGCTGCATTCTGCTCCCCAGCCGACGCTGACGGCCGCCTATGTCGCCGCCGTCCGGTCCCTGGTGTCCCTGGCTGTGAGGTGACGGTGATGTCTTACATTGACCCTGCCTTGGCGGTAGCCGCACCAGTGGGCACGATGCTGAAGACGTCTGATTCACGCGGGCGGGATATGATGGCACGATTGGCCCAGCTGACGGTGCGCGAGGTTGATGTGATGGTACGTATGGTCGCCAGCAAAAGCTCTGAGGCCATCGCAGTTGATCTCGGCCTCAGCGTCAAGACGGTGGCATGGTACCGTGGCCGCGTCATGGCGAAGCTGGGATGCTCCGGCCCCTTCGAGCTTGGGCGCGCGTGGGAAGCCGCTGTTTGGAGCAATAGAGAGAAGACGGCGACACGATAGCATCTGGCGGCAAAATAGCAGACCAGAAAATGTCCGGCTGGCGCAAATAGCTGACCACTACCAGTTCTGGTGGTATAATTCAGTGCGACCCCTCGGAGCCTGAAAAAGTCCATGACGATGAATCGCAGAAAATTCCTTCTTGTACCCCTGCATGAGTCCACACCGATATCAGTTGCTCCGTTACCTGGAGAACAGTCCCCCGCGTTGGTCTATGCTCTGTCTGTGATGGACGAATACGTTTCTGATCAACTCGACGCGATGGCCGCTAAGAAAGCAGTGCCGCCTTTACCCGTCGCACAGCTGTTGCAGACGGCTGGCGTTGGCGTTGAGAGCAGAAGACAAGACGCAGTCAAGCGGCTATTGCAACTCACTACCCGAGAAGCTGACGTTCTAGGTGGCCTGGCTGACGGAAAGAATAATAAGGCGATTGCATTCGATATGAATATAAGTCCGAAGACGGTCGAAATTCACAGGTCACGTATTATGAAAAAACTTCAATGCAACAACCTGTTCGAACTCGGCCGCATCTGGGAAGCTGCGACTTCCACCATCAATATTCGAACATCCATTTCGCTGGGAGACTGAAATAGCAATCCAACCATCTAGATGATATCCGCATTGCTCTATTCTCACCGTACGCTTCCCGGTGAGTGCCGCCTTGGAAAAGGAGGGTCCGACGACTGAGTTTTGCGTGGCTTGTCATCGCGCAGACGCAAACGAGTTGCAGACTTCATGGCTTATCAGCTGGCCGAGGTTTTGACGGGCACGGAGCGACGGCGGACCTGCACATGCCGAGGCCGAACCGTCCAGCGTAGTTGCGGTGACCTTCATGACTGAATCGCACCGGGTTTTCCGGAGGCCCCATTTCCTGAGAGGATGGGGTCCTCATGACGAAACAGGCATCACCCAAATACGCCCCTGAAGTGCGCGAGCGCGCGGTTCGGATGGTGTTCGAGCACGAAGGCGAGCATGCCTCGCAGTGGGCGGCGATCAGCTCGATCGCGGCGAAGATCGGCTGCAATCCCGAGACGCTGCGGAACTGGGTCCGGCAGGCCGAGCGTGACCAGGGCAAGCGGCCGGGGCCGAGCAGGGACGAACAGGAGCGGATCAAGGCACTGGAACGTGAGGTCCGGGAACTGCGCCAGGCGAACGAGATCCTTCGTAAGGCGTCGGCGTATTTCGCCCAGGCGGAGCTCGACCGCCCGTTTCGGAAATGATCGCCTTCATCGACGCGCATCGCGCCGTCCACGGGGTCGAGCCGATCTGCAAGGTGCTGCCGATCGCCCCGTCCACCTACTACGTCCATGCCGCCCGGACGGCCGATCCGGCCGATCCGGCCGATCCGGCCAAGGCGCCGGCCCGCTCGCGAAGCGACGCGGAGCTGAGTTTGGCTATCCGGCGGGTCTGGAATGAGAACTTCCAGGTCTACGGGGTGAGGAAAGTCTGGCGGCAGTTGCGGCGGGAGGGCGTCGACGTGGCGCGCTGCACGGTGGCCCGGCTGATTAACCAAATGGGCCTGAAGGGCGCGACACGCGGCAAGGCGGTGCGCACCACGATCAGCGACCGGGCGGCGCCCTGTCCCCTTGCGGCGGCAGCGGTTCCGAACGGAACCGCGAAAGCCGCAGGACCGGGTGAACCGCCAGTTCCAGGCGCCCCGCCCGAATGCCTTGTGGGTGGCGGATTTCACGTATGTGGCCACATGGCAGGGCTTCGTCTATGTCGCCTTCGTCATCGACACCTTCGCCCGTCGGATCGTGGGCTGGCGGGTGTCCAGTACAGCCCATGCCGGCTTCGTTCTGGACGCGCTCGAACAGGCACTCCACGACCGCCGGCCCGCCAAGGGCAGCGGCCTCATCCACCACAGCGATCGCGGATCGCAATATGTTGCGATCAAGTACACCGAGCGCCTGACCGACGCCGGCGTCGAACCCTCCGTGGGCAGCGTCGGCGATTCCTACGACAACGCCTTGGCCGAGACCATCAACGGCCTCTACAAGACCGAGGTGATCCGACGCCGCGGCCCATGGCGCACACTGGAGGCCGTCGAGTTCGCTACCCTGGAATGGATGGACTGGTTCAACCACCGGCACCTGCTCGAACCCATCGGCAACATTCCTCCCGCCGAGGCCGAAGCGCGCTATTATGCTCAAACCGAGGACGTCGCCATCGCGGCGTGACTCAAGCCAAATGGCCCCCGACAAACCCGGCGCGGTTCACCTCGTGGGACACGACCCTCCGGACCAAGCCGAGCTTCGAGCCGCGTAACCCGGTGTCCTTTCTCCCGGGGGAAGGTCATACGCCGCTGCCATCAACCTCGTCGCTACCGTCTTGGCAATACGGTGAATGTCAACAGACCCTAGGCTGGCACCCTGTAAAGCTTCAAAAATAATGTGGATTTGTGATGTTCCGATTGTTGCGCTTTCCGGATATTGGCGGAACGCGCATGCGCCCAGCGGATAGTGCGGCGCGCCGATCATCTGCCAAGCTTTGCCGGTCTGGAAGGTTGGTCGACCCCATGGCCATCCATGGTCAGAGGCGGAACGCCATCCATGGTCAAAGGAAAAGCTCGATGACTGAACCAAGCGCCGAAAGCCAGCTTGCAGTGTTCCCAAATCCCGACGGGTCCCGTGTGCCCTACACGGTGTTCAGTTCGCAAGAAATCTATGCGCTGGAACAGGAGCGCATCTATCGCGGCCCGACCTGGAATTTCCTCGGCCTGGAAGCGGAAATCCCCAATCCGGGCGATTACAAGAGCAGCTTCGTCGGCGACACGCCGGTGGTGATGACGCGGACCGAGGACGGCACGCTCGCCGCCTGGGTCAACCGCTGCTCCCACCGTGGCGCCATGGTCTGCCGCAAGGCCCGCGGCAACGCGCTGTCGCACAGCTGCGTCTATCACCAGTGGAGCTTCGGCGCGGCGGGCAATCTGCAAGGCGTTCCCTTCCGGCGCGGCCAGAAGGGCACCACCGGGATGCCGAAGGACTTCGATCCGTCCAAGCACAGCCTGCATCGGCTGCGGGTCGAAAGCTATCGCGGGCTGGTCTTCGCCAGCTTCAGCGACACGGTAGGCCCGCTGGCCGATTACATCGGCCCGGAGATGCGTCCCTTCGTCGACCGCATCTTTTCCAAACCGGTGGTCTATCTCGGATGCACCCGGCAATATTCGGACAGCAACTGGAAGCTGTACCTTGAGAATGTCAAGGACCCCTACCATGCCAGCCTGCTGCACCTGTTCCACACCACCTTCAACATCTTCCGCGTCGGCATGAAGGCGCGCTGCATCCCCGACGCCAGCCATGGGCTGCACAGCATCATCTATGTGTCGAAAAGCGAGGAGGACGTGAACTCGGCCGACTACAAGGACCAGAAGATCCGCTCCTACGACGAGGGCTTCCATCTGGAGGACGACTCGCTGCTGGCGCTGGAGCCGGAATTCGAGGAGATCACCACCAACCACATCCAGCCGATATTTCCCCAGCTGGTGATCCAGCAGATCCACAACACCCTGGTCGCCCGCCAACTGCTGCCCAAGGGGCCGGATCATTTCGAGCTGGTCTTCCATTTCTTCGGCTATGAGGACGACACGCCGGAGCTGCGCGCGCTCCGCATCAAGCAGGCCAATCTGGTCGGCCCGGCCGGCTACATCTCGATGGAGGACACCGAGGCGACCGAGCTGGTGCAGCGCGGCACGGTGCGCGACGGCGACAAGACCTCGGTCATCGAGATGGCCCGCTCCACCCCGGACGAACAGAACACCCTGATCACCGAGAACCTGATCCGCCGCTTCTGGGTCGGCTATCAGAAATTGATGGGCTTCGAAACGCCCACCGTCGCGGCGGAGTGACCGGCATGAACGACCTGATGATCCGCCTGGAGCTGAGCGCGCTCCAGGACCGCTACGTCTCCATCATCGACAACGACCGGATGGAGGAATGGCCGACGCTGTTCACCGAGGATTGCCTGTACCAGATCATCTCGAAGGAGAACGAGGATCAGGGGCTGCCGGCACCGATCATGCATTGCGACAACGCCCGCATGCTGCGCGACCGCGTGGTGGCGATGCGCAACGCCAACATCTTCGAACAGCCGATCTACCGCCATTGCCTGTCCGGCCTGGAATGGAAGAGCGACGGGGCGGACGGCTATCTCTGCCAGACCAGCTATGTGGTGATCAACACCTCGGCGGCCGGGGAATCGACAGTCTATCAGGCCGGACGCTACATCGACCATGTGGTGCGCACGGCTGAAGGGCTGCGCTTCAAGGCCAAGCGCTGCATCTACGACACCAGCCGGGTGCAGACCCTGCTGGCCTACCCGATCTGAGTGCCGAGGAGACAACGAGCATGACCGAATGGCACGACGCTGCCGCCACCGACGTGTTGGGCGACGACGAGGTGATGGCGCTCAGCATCGCCGGCGTGCCGGTCGCCCTGTTCCGGCAGGAGGGCGCCTTCTTCGCCCTGCACGATCTCTGCTCTCACGGGGCGGTCCGGCTGTCCGACGGCTTCGTCGAGAATGGCTGTGTCGAATGCCCGCTGCATCAGGGGCTGATCGACATCCGCAGCGGTGCCCCCTGCTCCGCCCCGATCACCGAACCGGTGCGCAGCTATCCCGTGCGGGTGGTCGGCGGCCGGGTCGAAATCGCACTGGACCGCTGAGGGAGGCCCCCGTGACCGCGATGCCCGAAAGCGAAACGACCTGTGTTGTGGTCGGCGGCGGTCAGGCCGCGGCCTGGATCGCCAGAACCCTGCGGACCGAGGGGTTCGCCGGACGCTTGGTGCTGATCGGCGAGGAGCGGCACTGGCCCTACGAGCGGCCGGCCCTGTCGAAGGAGTTCCTTCAGGGGACCGGCAGCGCCGAGGCGATCACGCTGCTGACTCCGACGCTGGCCGGGGAGGCCCGCATCGAATGCTGGCTCGGCCAGCGCGTGGTGACGGTGGACCGGGAGGCGCGGATCGTCACCACCGCCGACGGCAGGAGCGTCGCGTACGACACGCTGTTCCTGGCGACCGGCGGGCGGGCGCGGCGGATTGCCGGGCTGGAGACCCTGCCGGCCGACCGGATCCACACCCTGCGCACGCTGGCGGACTCCGAACGTCTGCGCAGCGCGTTGAGCGGCGCGAAACGCCTGCTGGTGCTTGGCGGCGGCTGGATCGGGCTGGAGGTGGCAGCGACGGCCCGCGCGCTGGGGGTCGGGGTGACGGTGGTGGAGGCGGCTCCCCGGCTGTGCGCCCGAACCATGCCCCCCGTCGTGTCCGACTGGCTGCACGCCCTGCATGCAAGCCATGGTGTGCGCATGGTCACCGGTGCCGGTATCGCCGGCGTCACCGGCACGGCCGATGGAGTCGCCGTCACGCTGGCCGACGGCGACCGGCTGGAGGCCGACCATCTGCTGCTCGGCATCGGCATCGAGCCGGAGGTCGGGCTGGCCGCGGCGATGGGGCTGGCGCTCGACGATGGCATCGTCGTCGACGCCCAGGGGCGGACCTCCGACCCGCGCATCTTCGCCGCGGGCGACGTCGCCCGCCACCCGAACGCCTTCGCCGGGGAGTCGCTGCGGCTGGAATCCTGGGCGAACGCCCAGAATCAGGCCATCGTCGCCGCCAGGGCGGCCCTGGGCGGGACCGGCGTCTATGCCGACATCCCGTGGTTCTGGTCCGATCAGTATGGCGTGAACGTGCAGATGCTGGGATTGCCGGGCCTCGGCACCCGCGCGGTCGCCCGCGGCAAGCCGGAGGCCGGCAGCGGTTGCTGGCTGATGCTGGACCAAGCCGGGATCGTCACCGGCGCAGTGGCCGTCAACGCCGCCCGCGATCTGCGTGTGCTGCGCAAGATGCTGGAGGACGGCCGCGCCCCGCTGCCGGATGGCTGGGCCGACACGGCGACGCCGGTCCAGCGGCTGCCGAACCGCGCGAACGTCACGACGGAATGACGCCGATCCGCGGACCCGGAATCGAGTTTCGAAGAAACGGGTTCCGGGTCTGGACAGTTCGACGCCCGCCACAGACAACCGGTGCACCGCAGAGACACGGATGCCAAAAGCCGGATTGCGGGCGTATGCTCCCAACACTTCAAGAACAGGGAAAATCATGATGAACCGTCGCAGCTTTCTCACCACGACCGCAGCAACCGCAACCCTCGCCGCCACCGGGGGATTCGCATTCGCGCCCTCCATCGCGCGGGCGCAGAACCAAGCGGTGAAGGTCGCCTTCGTCGGCACGCTGTCCGGGCCGGGGGCAACGCTGGGCACCCATCTGCGCGACGGCTGGCTGGCCGGGGTGACGCGCCTGAACAACCAGCTGGGTGGCCGGGCGGTCGAGACCCTGGTGATCGACGACGAGTTGAAGCCCGACGTGGCGGTGTCCAAGGTCCGCGCCGCGCTGGAGCGCGACAAGGTCGATTTCGTCGTCGGCGTCGTGTTCAGCAACATGCTGCAGGCCATCGTCCGCCCGGTGACGGAGAGCAACACCTTCCTGATCACCGCCAACGCCGGCCCTTCCACCCTCGCCGGCAAGGGATGCAGCCCCTTCCTGTTCAGCAGCGCCTATCAGAACGACCAGCCGCATGCGACGATGGGGCAGGCGGCGCAGGATATGGGCTACAAGCGCGTGTTCATCCTGGTGCCGAACTATCAGGCCGGCAAGGACGCGGTGGCCGGATTCCGCAGCCGCTACAAGGGCGAGGTGGTGGACGAGATCTATGTGCCGCTGAGCCAGCTCGACTTCTCGACCGAAGTCACCAAGATCGCCGCCGCCAAGCCGGACGCCGTCTTCACCTTCATGCCCGGCGCGCTCGGCGTCAATCTGGTGCGGCAGTACCGGCAGGCCGGTCTGGCCAACATCCCCTTCCTGTCCACCTTCACCGTCGATGAATCGACCCTGCCGGCGCAGGGCGACGCGGCGCTCGACTTCTACACCGCCGCCACCTGGGCGCCCAACTTCGACAACCCGCAGAGCCGCCGCTTCGTGCAGGAGTTCGAGGCCGCCTACGGCTATGTCCCGTCCAACTTCGCCGCCCACGCCTATGACGCCGCCCATATGCTGGACGCGGCGATCCGCCGGACCAACGGCGACGTCGCCAACAAGGCGGCTCTGCGCACGGCGCTGGAGGCCGGCGATTTCCCGTCGGTGCGCGGCGCGCTGCGCCTGGGTCCCAACCATTTCCCGATCCAGGATTTCTGGCTGTGCAAGGTGGCCAAGCGCCCCGACGGCAAGTTCCAGACGGAAACCGTGCGCAAGGTGCTGACCGCCGACGCCGACAGCTATGCCGCCTCCTGCAAGATGGGCTGACGGGCTGACGGAGGGGCTTTCGCGATGTCCATGCTTCTGGTGCAGGCGTTGAACGGCCTGCAATTCGGGGTATTGCTGTTCCTGGTGGCAGCCGGACTCAGTCTGGTGTTCGGCGTCATGGATCTGATCAATCTGGCCCATGGC
This sequence comes from Azospirillum lipoferum 4B, assembly GCF_000283655.1. Classification (NCBI taxonomy): domain Bacteria; kingdom Pseudomonadati; phylum Pseudomonadota; class Alphaproteobacteria; order Rhodospirillales; family Azospirillaceae; genus Azospirillum; species Azospirillum lipoferum. The sequence continues at coordinate 1,020,689 of NC_016585.1, forward strand.
GTCCAGTACATGCTGGGCGCCTATGTCGCCGCCACGCTGGGGGTGTGGACCGGCAGCTTCTGGCTGGGGGCGCTGCTGTCGCTGCCGGTGGCGCTGCTGGTCGGGCTGGCTTTGGAATGGCTGGTGTTCCGCCATCTCTACCGCCGCGACCATCTGAGCCAGGTGCTCGCCACTTTCGGGGTGATCCTGACGGTGGATGAGGCGACGCGGGCACTGTGGGGCAGCGCCCCGCAGACCGTGCTGGAGCCGTCGGGGCTGACCGGCGGCCCGATGGGCGGGGTGGAGATCGTTGCCGGGCTGATCTATCCGACCTACCGGCTGGTCATCATCGGCATCGGCATCGTGGTTCCGCTGCTGTTGTGGTTCCTGGTGGAGCGGACGCGGGCCGGCATGCTGGTGCGGGCGGGGGCGACCCATCCCGCCATAGTGTCGGCGCTTGGGGTGGACATCCGCCGCCTGTTCACCGTCGTGTTCGCCTTCGGCGCGATGCTGGCGGGCTTCGCCGGGGCGCTGGCCAGTCCGATCTTTCCGGTGGCGCCGGGCATGGGCGACACAGTGCTGATCCTGTGCTTCGTCGTGATCGTCATCGGCGGCGTCGGTTCGATCCGCGGTGCTTTCATCGCCGCCCTGCTGGTCGGGCTGCTCGACAGCGTCGGGCGGGCGATGCTGCCGGACCTGCTGCGGCTGGTTCTCGACCCGTCGTCGGCCCGGCAGACCGGGGCGGCGCTGGCCTCCATGCTGGTCTACATCGTCATGGCCGCCATCCTGTTCTTCCGGCCGGCCGGGCTGTTTCCGGGAGGGCGCGCGGCATGACGGCACCACTTCGCAAACACGCGCTGGCGCTGGTCACGCTGCTGGCGCTGGCGGCGGCCCCCTTCCTGGGCTTCGGCGACGGCTTCGCGCTCGGCCTGCTGGCCCGCGCGATGATCCTGGGCATGGCGGCGGTCAGCCTGTCGCTGCTGGTCGGCGGCGCCGGGCTGGTCAGCCTGGGCCACGCCGCGACGATGGGGATCGGCGCCTACGCGGTGGTCGCCTTCGACGCCGCCGGGGTCAGCGAGGGGCTGATCGTCTTTCCCGCCGCCATCGCCGCTGCCGCCGCCTACGCGCTCGTGACGGGAGCGGTGTCGCTGCGCACCAGCGGCGTGCATTTCATCATGATCACGCTGGCCTTCGGCCAGATGGCCTTCTTCACCACCTCCTCCTTCTCCAGCCTGGGCGGCGATGACGGCTATACGCTGTATGCCCGCACCGAATGGCTGGGGACGCGGATCATGGACAACCGGCTGGCCTTCCATTTCCTCTGCCTGGGCCTGCTGGCCCTGGTGTGGGTGGGGGGAACCCTGCTGCTGGGCAGCCGGTTCGGCCGGGTGCTGCGGGCGGCACGGGAGAATCCACAGCGGGCGCTGGCGGTGGGGTTCCAGCCCTACCCCTACCGTCTGGTCGCCTATGTGATGGCGGGGGCGGTCGGCGGTCTGGCCGGCGCCCTGCTGGCCAACGCGTCGGAGTTCGTGTCGCCCGCCCTGCTGTCCTGGACACGGTCCGGCGAGCTGCTGTTCATGGTCATTCTGGGCGGCGTCGGCCAGATCGGCGGGGCGATCCTGGGGGCGCTGGCCATCGTGCTGCTGGAGGAATCGCTGTCGCACCTGCTGGTCTATTGGCGGCTGGTGTTCGGGCCGCTGCTGGTGCTGTCGGTGCTGTTCCTGCCGGACGGGCTGATCGGAGCTCCGCCGCGCCTGCGTGCCGCCTTCCGGTTCGCCTCGCCCAAACGGAGGAATGCCGATGCCTGATCCGTTGCTGGAGTTGCGCGGCCTGAGCAAGAATTTCGCCGCGCTGACCGTGACCTCCGACGTGTCGCTGACCGTCCTGCCGGGCGAGATCCATGCGATCATCGGTCCGAATGGTGCGGGCAAGACCACCCTCATCCACCAGATCAGCGGCACCCTGCGCCCGGACCGCGGCACGATCCGCTTCGCCGGGCGGGATGTGACCGCCCTGCCGTTCGAGCGGCGCGCCCGGCTGGGGCTGGCCCGCAGCTTCCAGATCACCAGCATCGTGCCGGGATTCACCGCGCTGGAGAATGTGGCGCTGGCGGTGCAGGCGCGCAGCGGTTCCTCCTTCCGCTTCCTGCGCCCGGTCGCCGGCGAGGCCGCGCTGAACGGGGAGGCGCGGGCGGCGCTGGACACCGTCGGGCTGGGGCGGGTCGCCGACCGCAACGCCGCCGCCCTGTCGCATGGCGAGAAGCGCCAGCTCGAACTCGCCATCGCCATCGCGATGAACCCCCGCCTGCTGCTGCTCGACGAGCCGCTGGCCGGGGCCGGGCCGGAGGAGACCGAACGGCTGATCGGCATCCTGCGCGACCTGCGCAGCCGCTACGGCATCCTGCTGGTCGAGCACGACATGCAGGCGGTGTTCGCCCTGGCCGACCGCATTTCCGTCCTGGTCTATGGCCGGGTGATCGTCACCGGCACGGTGGACGAGATCCGCGGCCATCCAGAAGTCCGCACGGCCTATCTTGGAGAGGACGCGTTGGCGTGATGCTGAAGATCGACAATCTCACGGCGGGCTACGGCCAGAGCCAGGTGCTGTTCGACGTGTCGCTCTCCATCGAGGCCGGGCAGGTGCTGGCGCTGATGGGGCGCAACGGCATGGGCAAGACCACGACCATCTCCGCCGTCATGGGGCTGATCCCGCGCTGGGGCGGCGGGGTCAGCTTCGACGGCCGGGGCATCGACCGCTTGCCGCCGCACCGGGTGGCGCGGCTCGGCGTCGGGCTGGTGCCGGAAGGCCGCCAGATCTTCCCGACCCTGACGGTCGAGGAGAACCTCGTCGCCACCGCCGCAATCCGCGACGGGGAGCCGGCGCGCTGGACGCTGGAGGCGGTCTGGGAGCTGTTTCCCCGCCTGCGCGAACGCCGCCGCAACCTGGGCAACCGCCTGTCGGGCGGCGAGCAGCAGATGCTGGCGATCGGCCGGGCGCTGATGACCAACCCGCGCCTGCTGATCCTGGACGAGGCCACCGAAGGGCTGGCTCCGGTGATCCGCGCCGAGATCTGGGCGGTGCTGGAAACGCTGAAGCGCGAGGGCCAGTCCATCCTTCTGGTGGACAAGAACCTGTCGGCGGTGCTGCGCCTCGCCGACGCCTGCGCGGTGATCGAGAAGGGCCGCACGGTGTGGAGCGGCACCAGCGCGGAGTTGGGCCGCGCAACCGACATTCACGAAACCTACCTGCACATCTGATACCTGCGGCTTTCGATCCTGACCTGACGGGATCGAAAGCTTCGACGGCACGGGCCGCCCAAAGGCCGCACAAGGGCCGCCCAAGGACCGGCCAAGGGCGGTTGCGGGGTCCTCCCCAGACGGGTGCCTGCGAAGGCAAGCGGCCGGATGGCCATGCCTGCCGCCCGAGAGAATGTGACGTTCCTCCTTCCCTTCCGCGACTTCGCACAGATGATTCAACATGAACAGACGCGGCTTTCTGAGAGCCGGCGCCACGACGCTGGCTGTCGGCGCCCTGCCGGTCACGGCTTGGGCCGTCGACGCCCCCACCGTCTTTCTCGATTACACGCAGGAGCAGCTGGACGCCGCCTATACCCAGACCGTCTGGGCGCCCAATGCCAAGGAGGTGATCGACGGCTACGTGCGGCGCGACGATTAGGTTTGCCGGTTAGCGGCAACTATCTTTGCCGGTGAGGACCCGGCTGGGCCGGTCGGCGGGAGGGGCGGAGCCCCGACCAGAGACCGGCCCAGCCGGGTGGCGGTCTGGCGGACATCCGTGACGGTGTCCGCCGCCGGCTTGGCGGCGCTGGGAGTGGTATCGCGATCGTGTTCGTCACCACACGAAACGGTCAGCGATGCCTGGAACCCACCACACCGACAAGCAGGTCCAACGTTACATGACCCTCCGCAAGACGCACACCCAGGCGGTCGCGGCCGCCAAGGCCGACATCAGCGAGCGCTCCGCCCGCGCCATCGACAACGACCCGCGCCCGCCCTCCCAACGCAAGGCCAAGCGAACCTGGCGCACCCGCAAGGATCCGCTGCTCGCCGTCTGGCCCCGGGTCGAGGAGATGCTGAAGGAAACCCCCGGCTTGCTGGCGGTCAGCATCTTCGAGGCCCTCCAGGAGGAAAGCGGCGGCGACGACGTGCCCGACGGGGTCCGGCGCACCCTGGAACGGCGGATTGCCCGCTGGCGGGCCCTGCACGGTCCCGACCAGGACGTCTTCTTTCCCCAATGCCACCCTCCAGGGCGTCAGGCCCTGTCGGACTTCACGGTGGCCGACGACCTTGGCGTGACCCTCGCCGGCGCCCTCTTCCCCCATCGCCTCTACCATTTCCGGCTCGCTTACAGCGGCTGGGAGCACGTGCGCGTCATCCTTGGCGGCGAGAGCTTCACCGCCGTCGCCGAGGGCCTGCAAGAGGCGCTGTGGGGGCTGGGCGGCGTCCCGGCGGAGCACCGCACCGACTCGTTGTCCGCCGCCTTCAAGAACCTCAACCGCGACGCCCAGGAGGATTTCACCCGCCGCTACACCGAGCTGTGCCGGCATTACGGCATGGAGGGCACCCGCAACAACCCGGGCGTGGCCAACGAGAACGGTTCCATCGAGGTCTCCCACGCCCACCTCAAGCGGCGCATCGACCAGGCCCTGTTGCGGCGGCACAGCCGCGACTTCGCCAGCCTCGACGACTACCGCGGCTTCCTCGCCCGTCTCGTCGAGCGCCACAACACCCGTCGGCGCGCCCTGGTGAGCGCCGAACGCGCGGTGCTGGGCGCGTTGCCCGAACACCGGACCGCCGACTTCGCCGCACTCACCGTTCCCGTGACGCGCAACAGCACGATCAGCGTCGACAAGGTGCTCTACACCGTGCCGTCCCGCTTGATCGGCCAGAAGCTCAAGATCCACCTGCACGACGACCGCCTGGAAGGCTTCCTGGGCGCCACCAGCGTGATCACGCTGGAGCGTGGCCGCGCCAGCGGCAACCACCGGGGGCACGTCATCGACTTCCACCACGTCATCGGGACGCTCAAGCGCAAACCGCAGGCCCTGCGCCACCTGATCTACCGCGACGCCCTGTTTCCCCGCCCGGTGTACCGGCAGGTCTGGGAAGCGCTCGATGCCGAACTGCCAGCCCGCCGCGCCTGCCGCGTCATGGTTGGGCTGCTCGCTCTGGCCGCCGATGGTGGCTGCGAAGCGGCCTTGGCCCAACGCTTGGAGGACCTTCTGGCGGCCGGCGATCTGCCCGACCTGGAGGCGTTGACGGCGGCGCTCCGGCCCAAACCGGCGACGGTGACCGATGTCGCCATCACGCCGCCCGATCCGGCCGGTTACGACCGCCTGCTGCCCGCCGCCACTCGGGAGATCCCGGCATGAGCGATGCCAACACCGCCACCCTGCCGGTGCTGCTCAGCGCGCTGCGCTTGCCCAGCATCGCCCGGCACTGGACCCGCCATGCCGAAACGGCCGATCGCGAGGGCTGGCCGGCGGCGCGCCTGCTGGCCACGCTGTTCGAGTTGGAGGTCGCCGACCGTACCGCCCGGCGCATTCAGCGCCATCACGAGCAATCCGCGCTGCCGGCCGGCAAGACCTTCGCCACCTTCGACTTCGATGCCGCCCCCGGCCTGTCCAAGGGGCGCCTCCAGGCGCTCGCCGCTGGCGACCTCTGGCTCAAAAACGGCTCCAACGTTTTGGCCTTCGGCCCCAGCGGCACCGGCAAGTCTCACGCAGCAGCCGCCCTCGGCAGTGCCCTCATCGACGCCGGCTATCGCGTCCTGTTCACCCGTACGACCGATATGGTCCAGCGTCTTCAGGCGGCGCGGCGCGATTTGAACTTGGAGTCCATGTTGGATAAACTGGACAAGTTCGATCTGGTGATCCTCGATGACTTCTCGTATGTGCGCAAGGACCAAGCGGAAACATCCGTACTGTTTGAACTCATCGCCCATCGGTACGAGCGGCACAGCCTTCTGATCACGGCAAATCAGCCTTTTTCAACGTGGGATCAGGTTTTCCCCGATCCCGCCATGTGCGTCGCCGCGATCGACCGCCTTGTCCACCACGCCGTCATCCTGGAGATGAACGGCGAGAGCTACCGCAAACGCACCGCCGTGGAGCGTGCCGCCTCGCCACTCACGCAGGAGGCCGCCGTCACAAAGTAACAACGCTCAAAACAACCCGTCATACGGCGGGTAATTGACGTTTCAGGATCGTAACGTCAATTACCCGCGCCACAAGTATCCGAACAGCGACAACTATAAAAATGTCGGTGAACGCCGCCTTGTTGCCATATCAATGGCTCTGTGCTATCCATTGAAAACTACCCAGCGGAGCCTTCACAGGCAACCGTAATTGCCGAAAATCGGCAACCATAATTGACGCTCTACAGCTACGAGACCGGCAGCGCCGCCGTCCGGCGCGCGCATCCGCCGGAAACCTTCAGCTATGGCGACCGCCCGTCTGAAACGCTGGACGTCTTCGCCCCGGCGAACGCCGACCGGCTGCCAGTGATGGTGTTCATCCATGGCGGCGCCTGGCGTGCCCTGTCCAAACTGTCGGTTTCGGCCCCGGCGATGACCTTCGTCGGCAACGGCGCGATCTATGTCGCCATCGATTTCGACAATCTGCCGATCAACACCCTGCCCGGCATGGCCGATCAATGCCGCCGCGCATTGCTTTGGGTGTGGCGCAACGCGGCACGGTTCGGCGGCGACCCGGACCGCATCCATGTCGCCGGCCATTCCTCTGGCGGGCATCTGGCCGCCGTGATGCTGACGACGGACTGGGCGGCGCTCGGCGCCCCGCCGACGCTGTTGAAGGGCGGGTTGGTGCTGAGCGGCATGTGCGACCTTTACCCGGTCCTGCTGTCGGTCCGCAGCTCCTACGTCAAAGTGAGCGGGCGCGAACGCGACGATCTCAGCCCGATCAGGGCGATGGACCGCGTCGCCTGCCCGGTCGTCGTCGCCTGGGGCGAGAAGGAAAGCCCCGAATTCAAACGCCAGTCGATCCAGTTCGCCGACGCACTGGATGCGTCCGGCCACCTCGCCGGGCGCTTCCTTCTGGAGGGCCGTAACCATTTCGAGGTGCCGAATCTGCTGAACGACCCGAACTCTTCCCTGTCGAAGGCGGCGCTCCGGCTGATGTCCGGCAAGGGCTGACGGGCGCCCGCCGTCAGGCACAGCCCCGGCGCAGGGTGTCGGACGGCCGCTCGCCGAAACGCTCGGCATAGTCCTGGGCGAAGCGGCTCAGATGGGTGAAGCCGGCATTCAGCGCGATCACCGTCACGCTGGCGTCCTCGCCTCCTCCGCTGCGCAGCTGCGCATGGACATCGTCCAGGCGCAGGTTGCGCAGATAGCGCAGCGGACTGACGCCTTCGAAGCGCTTGAAGGCGTCGTGCAGCGTGCGTTCCGGCACGCCGGCCGCTTGGGCGATGTCGGCCAGCGTGATCGCGGCGGTGGAATTTTCCCGCAGATAGGCGATGGCGCGATGAACCGAGACCGGCCGCGGTCCTTGCGGCCGGTCGTCGGTCTCCGCACAGTCCTGACCGGCAAGCAGCAATCGCAGGAACAGCTGTTCATATTCGGCGGCGACCACCGGGTCGTTGTGGATCAGTCGCACGGTGGCCGGGTCGCCGATCACGCCGCGCAGCGCCACCAGCAGCGGCGTCAGCCGGGGGCTGCGCAGATCCAGCCTTGCCGCCAGCCGCACCGGTCGCGGCCCGTTGAAGGCAGCCAGACGGGTGCGTGCGATTTTCAGCACCAGCTGCTCGCAATCGGGCGAAAATTGCCCAGCGATTGGGCTTCCCGGTGAACAGAGCACGCCGTTGAAACGGTCCACGGTGAAGGTATCGCGCTCGATGCGGATTTCGGCACCTCCGCTGAGGCAGAGAATGGCGAGATAGTAATCATCCAGCGGCGGCACCGCGATGGATGCCTGGCCGAACTTGATCGTGCCGATCCCCATGCCCTTCATCGCCATGAAATCCATGTGCGAGGTCTGGTGGCCCTGCGGCCGGCCGCAGGCCATCAGGCTGTGCGGCTGCATCACCTTGGAGATCCGTTCGCGGGCGTCGTCCAGATCCGACGTTTCGAAGATGCGGCACAGCCGAAGCGCAGAGGCATTGAAAGATGGCGCATTGAAGGACGATGGGGCGGCAGGCATGTCGGCGGCAATCATGTCCATGGCGGCGCATCCTTCTGGCTTTGGACAATCTTCGTAACGATACGGACCCTAAGCAAATCCCATACCGGCTGTCCCCCTATCGGATGCCGGCGTCTTAAACGAGGACGCCCCCGCCAGGACAGGCGGGGGTCGTTCTTCGACCGGACGGAAGTCGAAGACGAAATCGTCGTCCATCGGCGCATCGACCTTGATGTCGATCTGCGTCGTCGGCTTGCGAGAACCGGGGGCGCTGACGAAGACGTGAATGTGGGCGGAACGGGTGCCGGGCGACCGTGTCCTGCAACGCGGTTTCGGTCCGCTCGATTCCCGTCACGCGAACATCCCCAAATCGGTGCGCCCGGACAGGTGGGCTCGTGCAGCTTGAGAGTTTTTGTTGCTGATTATCGTTTGAAACGATGGTTGGGATCCAAAACCGATTGAGTCCTGTTTCCATACCCACGAGGTATGCACAGAGCGGTGGGAGGTCCGGTTTCGCATCGGTCGACCCAACGGTCGACGGCGGAGAGTCCGCCCGCCGGGCCGACCGAAGGCGATCGGGGATGGCGGCGCCTAGAAATGGAGCAGAAGCCCGGCACGGGTATAGTCGAAGTTCTTTCCGCCCGCTTCCTTCAGGGCATCTCCCGCCTTGAAATGCGTATAGGCGGCATTGACCGAGACAAAGTGGTTCACGTTCCAAAGTGCCGCGAACTCGGCCGTCGCTCCGACATAGCTGCTGGAGGAGGCCGCCCCTCTGGCCACCAGCACTGTGGGCACCGTATAGACGCCGTCTCCCTTGGATTGGCGCCACATCGCATTGACACCGGCCGAGATCGACAGCCCGTCCAGCGGCCTGACCGTGACCTTCGGATAGACGCTGATCAGGTTCATCGGAACGAAGCTGTTCGATTCCGAAAGCAGCGGGGACAGCGAGAACATCGGGTTGAAGGTGTTGAGCGTCCGCTTCGCCGGATCCCGATCGCCCGACGCCGCGATTGCAGTGACCGACAGCCGCGGAGCCATGGGTGTACCGGAGAAGCTGTAGCCGCCGGACAGCATCGATCCCCAGGCGCTGATGCTTCCGCTGCCGAAGGAACCGAACTGATAGGCGAAGTCGCCGCTGTAATCCCAGGGACCAGACCGTCCCCACAGGCGGGTGCCCACGGTGCGCCGCTCCTCGTCGGCGGTTCCCTGGTTGAAGCGGTTGCCCTTGCGGTCGTATCCGAAGAAATAACCGTCGACATTCAGGCCGGGCAGCACCGATTTGACCGTCGTATACAGGCCGTAATGGTCGAGATCGAGATTTGGCGCATCCTCGAACGTGTAGGTGGATTGGCGGAGCGGATGGCCGTAGAAAGCCCTGCCTTCGACATTGCCGTATTTGAACAGGACATGGGCGGCGTCGAAGGCGTTGCGGATGTTGGCGCCCTCTGCCAGGCTCTGGAACAGGCCCGATCCCAGGAAGAACTCCTGCCGCCCGATGCGCGCCGTCACCGTTCCGCCGCCGACCGCAACCGGCAGGTCGATGAACCCCTGCTGAAGATCGAGGTTGCTTTCGTCGTTCGGGGTAAAGGGCCCCTTCTTGCCCGCGATCTCCTCACGGCCAAACTCGATATAGGCCCGCGGCCCGAAGCCGCTCTTGATGTCGACGTGGAACAGGGCGCGGGTCGCCAGCCATTCGTTGCGGCCGAGATTGCGCATCCCGAAGTTCGGCGGTGTGTAGTTCTCGTATTGGGTGCGGAGATCGCCACCGAAACTGATATAGCCGCTGTCGGAAATCGGTATGTATTTGAGCTTGTCGATGAACAGTTCGCGGTTCTTCGGATCGGCGTACCAGGACAGGTCGTCTTCATAGCGAATGAACTGGATCGGGGCCGGGCCCTTCGGGGCAGCGGCGGGATCCGCGGCAAAGGCAGCCTTTCCACAGAGGAGAAGGCTGGAAGACAACAGAAGCAATGTGAAAAGCTTGGAACGACTCAAGTTCTTTCTGGTCATTTCTCTGATTTCCCTGTTCAGGATAGGAAGATTTTTCTTTGACGAATGAATTTTTCATTCGCTGGGCTCCGGGTATTTTTTGAGGACCCCCGGTACTTCCCGGACAAAAGGCAAGGTGGAGCCGTGCGCCGCCCGGCTTGCGCCATTGCGTCGATCACGAAAAATCGCGACTGCGATGGAGGTTTCGGAGGCGGTATCCTGCCCGCCGCCCCTTTGATGGGACAGCGGCGGCGGACAGGATCAGGCCCTCCGGCGCTCCCGTCCCGCCAGCACGACCAGGACAAGGAAGGCGCAGAAGACGGGCACCGTGGCGGCCAGGATGATCTGCTGCGGGGCCAGTTGAAGGGAAAGCGCCGCTCCGCCGACCGCCGGACCGAGGATCGAGCCGATCCGTCCGACCGCCGCCGCCCAGCCGATTCCGGCCGCCCGCAGACGGTCGGGATAGAAGGCGACCGCCAGGGCGCTCTGGCCGACGCAACACGGGATCGAGCCGGCACCGATACCGAAGACGAGCGGCATCATCAGATCGAGCGGTGCGTGCAACAGCCCGAAGGCAGCCATGCTGACGAGACCGACGATCGTCGCAACCATCAGCGTAAGCGGTGCACCGAGCCGGGAGATCAGCAGGGTCAATGCGATGTTGCCGACCAACCCACCCATCGAGAAGACTGCGGTGCTGGTGGGCGCCAGTTCGCTGGGCATCCCCATGCCGCTCAGCAGCGACGGGATCCAGTACAGCAGGGCGTAGGCGTCGATGAAGACGAGGAAGGAGAACAGCCACAGCAGGATGGTCCGGGCGGCCAATCCGTGGCGGAACAGTTCGCGGACCAGCTTGCCGCCCTCGCCTTTGGGGGCGGATTCGGCATTCCTGAGGACCAGCAGAATGGCGGGCACCAGCAGCAGGGGAAGGAGCCCGCCGACGATGAAGATCGCGGTCCATCCAAAATGCGCCATCAGCGGAGCGCCGAGAACGCCCCCGACGACACCGCCGGCCGACAGGCCGGTGGCCACCAGGATGGCCGCCGTGCCGCGGTGACGCTCCGGCATGACGCCGGCCGCCGTGGCAACCGCCACCGGCAGCGCCCCGCCCAGTCCGATGGAAGTGACGAAGCGTAGCAGGCTCATCGTGAATACGTCGGTGGCGGTGATGGTGGCCAGCGTGCCCAGCGAGAACAGCAGCACGCTTGTCGCTGCCACCATCCGCTGTCCCCAGCGCGCGACCAGCGCACCGCAGGCGATATAGCCGAGAACGGCCCCGGCGCTGGTGGCAAGGAACACCGGCGCCATCTGGGCCGGTGCGATTCCCCATTCACGGGCCAGAACGGGAGCAGTAAAGGTGATCGCGTTGATGTCGAAACCATCGAACATCGCAATCAGGAAACAGGTGATTACAACAGTATATAGGCTTCTCGTCCTGCCGGACGAAATTGCGTCATTCCCTTCCGCAACTTGGCTGGAAGTCATCTCGTAAGCCTCCTGTTCTGTTCGGAACCCCGTCGATCCGACAAGGACACGCGAGGCCCTTTGATTTTGTTTGGTACTGCTTCTTTGTGCTTGGTTTTTTATCGTGCAAAGGGCGGGGAGGCCGCTCGAACCTCCCGGCAGCCGGGGCATTCGTTCGGGAAGGGGAGCGGATGGAACCGCTCCCGGCGATGTGCTAACCGATCAGTCCGGCGGCGTAGATCCGCCGGTCGACATGCAGAACCGCGCGGCCCCGATCATGCGACGGCCAGGCCGGCGTGTCCGGGCCGTTGGGATCCCCCTGCGCCGCGAAGCGCAGAAGAGCACCCTGGAACAGCCGGCAGAGGTCCTCCAGTTCCGCCCGGTTCGCACCGTGCAGCATCGGGGCGGCCTCCTGCCAGACGGCAAGATTCCCGAACAGGAAGGGCAGGTCCAGGCAATGGCAGGCGCCGAGCGCCGCATTGGGCGATTGCCAGTCGAAGCGGTAGACGAAGGTGCGGGCGCCCGTCGGGGCGCAATGGCGAAGTTGGGCTTCGGCGAAATCCATGTTCGGTTGGATGAAGGTATCGTCGCTGCGCAAGTCGCTGAGCAGCGCCTGCGGCGTCGTCGGCACGCGTCCCGTCCGCGCCGCCGACACCACCGCGCCCGCCCGGTCGCCATACAGGCCGGCGATCGCCGCCAGCAGTTGCTCCTCGGTCAGGCCGGCCAGCATCGGGTTGCCGGCATGGAAGGCGGCGTATTCCTCACGGGTCACGCCAACGACGGTGCTGCACCATCCGGCGCTGCCATCCCGGACCGACGCCAGGGGATCGCGGGGAATCAGCACGCCGTCATAGGCAGGCATGAAGGGCGGTGTGATGTCGCCCGGAGTCGTCGTCGGGCGCCGCAGCAGCTTGCCCTGGGCCTCGATCAGGGTATCGATGGGAATGTCGCGCAACGCCGCGGTCTGGCCCGGCTCCAGCCCGAGCAGTTCGAGCAGGCCCTGGACGATGGGCTTGCACTCCTCCGGTGTGCGCAGCTTGATTCCGGTCGGCGCGCTCATCAGGATCGCCTGGTTGAACAGTGAACGTCCAACAGGCAAGCCCAGCAGGCTGGCGATGCTGTAGGCGCCCGCCGACTGGCCGGCGACGGTGATGCGGTCCGGGTCGCCGCCGAACGCGCCGATCGCCTGCCGGATCCAGCGAAGGGCGGCGATCTGGTCATGCAGCCCCAGATTCGGCGCGGCCAGCCCTTCGATGGGCAGGAACCCCAGCGTGCCGAGACGGTAGGTTATGGTGACGACGACCAGGCCGCTGCGCTCGGCGATGAGCTGACCGTCGTAGCATGGCAGCGATCCACCGCCGGTCATGAAGCCGCCGCCATGGATGAAGACCAGGACCGGTGCCTTGTCGTCGAGCGACCGCGGCGTCCAAATGTCGAGATGCAAGCAGTCTTCGTTCTGGGCCGCCGGGTAGGCGCCCATGACGTCGTCGAGACGGGACGGCAGCTGCGGCGGAATCGGGCCGGGCGCTGTGGCCGGGCGGATGCCCGTCCAACTGATCGGCTCGCCCGGCAATGCGAAGCGGCGGGCGCCCACAGGCGGCGCCGCATAGGGAACGCGCTTGAACGACGAAACGCCGCCGATTCGCTTGCCGGTCAGCCGGCCAAAGGGAGTCGTAGCCACGACATCTTCGATCGCGGTCATCTCGTTTCACCTGACGATGTTTGGATGATTTGAAAAGTATATCGTTTTGTTTACAGTTTGCTCGAGCTAATATTTGAGAACTAACGTCCCAAAAATGGAACGGACATGCACGGTCTGGACGACATGTATCTGTTCAAATGCGTGGTCGAAGCCGGCGGGCTTTCCCCGGCGGGAAGGCGCCTGGGCATGCCGAAATCGACGCTTGCCCGCCGCATCGGCGAGTTGGAGGAGCGGCTCGGCCTGAAATTGTTCCACCGTGGGACGCGGCAGTTCACGCTGACCAATTTCGGCGTCGAATGCTTCGATCACTGCAAGACCATCGCGTCGGAAGCGGACAAGCTGTTGGTAATGGCGGAACGGGCACGCCACAGCCCGACCGGTTTCCTGCATGTGGTCTGTCCGCCCGTCCTCGGCTCCGTTCTGGTCGAAACGCTGGCGGCCGAGTTCCTGGCGACCGCGCCCGGCGTACGTCTGCATCTGGAGGAATCCTTCGGGATCTTCGATCCGCGCGGGGTGCAGGCGGATCTGGTGATCTTCCCCTCCTTCACGCCTCTGCCCGATGCCGCCCTGGTCGCCCGGAAGATCCTGACCTCGCCGTATATTCTGGTCGCCCATCGGGAGTTTGTTGCCGAAAACGGGCATCCCGGCGACCCTGCCGATCTGAAGAGCATGAGTTGTCTTGGACTTGGCAGCCGCTCGTCGGACTGGGTCTGGACATTGACGCGCGGCGACCGGACAACGGCGGTCCGCTTCGAACCGCGCTTCAGCACGACGCTTCCGACAGCGCTGCTGCAGGCCGTGCACCGGCGGCTCGGCATTGCCTCCCTGCCGGAGGCACTGTGCCTGAAGGACATCGGGACGGGCGATCTCGTCCGGGTCCTGGGGGACTGGTTTCCGCAGCCCGTGACCATCTATGCGATCTATCCGAACAATCGCACTCTGACGGTTGCGGCGCGTCAGTTCATCGATCTCCTCATGCTCCGTTCCCCCGATATTCTTTCTCCTTCCCCCTTGTCTGGCGCGAAGTCGTGAGGTGATGTGGTGGACGGCCCTTCCGGTGCAAGAGTGAAATCCGTAGTGACGGCCGATAGGATGCATCCATGTGTCCGGCCTGTTTTCGCAGCCGTGGCTGCTGGCCTTGATGAATTCCGCGGATCGAAGCCCAAATCACCTCAACGCGCTCGAAGGCGCTTGGTCCCCGTGGGTTTGATCGATCCCCGGCCCAGCCGGTTCGTCATCACGTCTCACCACCCTGGCACATCCACCCGCCGAGCAATCTCTCGCTTTGCCGGGTGAACAACGACTACGCGGCGACCGGCGCCTCGTAGGTTTTTCCGCGTGTCATCACCGCCCAGGCGATGCGGGCAGTTTTGTTGGCCAAGGCTACGGCGGCCAGCTTCGCCGGCTTGCGCTCCAACAGCTTCGTCGCCCAGCTTCGGCTGGCGTTGTCTTTGCGGGCCAACCGCATGACCGCTGTGGCGCCGACGACGAGCAGGCGCCGGAGGTAACCGTCGCCCTGCTTGCTGATGCCAACCTGCCGCTCCTTGCCGCCGCTGCTCTGCGCTTTCGGCGTCAGGCCAAGCCACGCGGCGAACTGGCGGCCGGATCGGAACAAGGTTCCGTCCGGCACAGCCGCCGCGATCGCACTGGCGGTGATCGGACCGATCCCGGGAATGGTCGCCAAGCGTCGGCTGACATCGCTGGCCCGATGCCAAGCCAGGATACGCTCCTCCAGCCGTTCGATCTCGGTGCCGAGGTGGCGAAGTTGCTCAACGATCCCGTGCAGCGCCAGCTCCGGCAATTGATCCTGTGCCTCATGCAGGGCCTCGATGATCGGCTTCACCCCGCCAAGCCCTTTCGCCGCGATGATGCCGAATTCCGCGAGGTGCCCGCGCAACCCGTTGACCAGCATGGTCCGTTGCCGGACCAGCAGATCGCGGGTCTTGTGCAGCATCAAAGCCGCCTGCTGGTCGATCGTCTTGATGGCGACGAACCGCATCGTCGGCCGGGTTACCGCTTCGCAGATCGCCTCGGCGTCCGCCGCATCCGTCTTGCCGCGCTTCACATAGGGCTTGACATAGGCGGGCGGCATCAAATTCACCGTATGCCCCAAGGCCGTAATCTCCCGAGCCCAATGGTGCGCCGTGCCACAAGTGAACCGCGCCGGTTTTCCCGGAGACCATTTGTGTTGAGTCACGCCGCCCTGGCGACGTCCTCGGTTTGGGCATAGTAACGCGCTTCGGCCTCGGCGGGAGGAATGTTGCCGATGGGTTCGAGGAGGCGCCGGTGGTTGAACCAGTCGACCCATTCCAGAGTGGCGAACTCGACAGCCTCCAAGGTGCGCCATGGCCCGCGGCGCCGGATCACCTCGGTCTTGTAGAGACCGTTGATGGTCTCGGCCAACGCGTTATCGTAGGAATCGCCAACGCTGCCCACGGAAGGCTCGACCCCAGCTTCGGTGAGACGCTCGGTGTAGCGAATCGCAACGTATTGCGATCCCCTGTCGGAGTGATGGATGAGGCCGCTGCCCTTGGCCGGTCGGCGGTCGTGAAGTGCCTGTTCGAGCGCATCCAGAACGAAGCCGGCGTGGGCTGTGCTGGACACCCGCCAGCCCACGATGCGGCGCGCGAAGGCGTCGATGACGAAGGCCACGTAGACGAAGCCCTGCCATGTCGATACGTACGTGAAATCGGCCAACCACAGGGCGTTTGGGCGTGGCGCCTGGAATTGGCGGTTCACCCGGTCAGCAGGGCATGACGCCGCCCGGTCGCTGATCGTGGTGCGCACCACCTTGCCACGCATCGCTCCTTTCAAGCCCATCTGCTTCATCAGTCGAGCCACTGTGCAGCGTGCCACGTCGATACCCTCCCGCCGCAACTGCCGCCAAACTTTACGTACCCCATAGACCTGGAAGTTCGCGTCCCAGACCCGCCGGATAGCCTCCCTCAGCACTGCGTCGCTTCGCGAACGGGCCGGCGCCTTGGACGGATCGGCCTGTCGGGCGGCATGGGCGTAATAGGTGGACGGGGCGATCGGCAGCACTCGGCAGATCGGCTCGACCCCGTGAACGGCGCGGTGCGCGTCGATGAAGGCGATCATTTCTTGAACGGGCGGTCGAGCTCCGCCTGGGCGAAATACGCCGACGCCTTGCGTAGGATCTCATTCGCCTGGCGCAGCTCCCGCACCTCACGCTCCAAAGCCTTGATCCGTTCCTGCTCGTCCGTTGTCGGCCCCGGCCGCTTGCCCTGGTCACGCTCGGCCTGCCGGACCCAGCCCCGCAGCGTTTCCGGAGTGCAGCCGATCTTCGCCGCGATCGAACTGATCGCCGCCCACTGCGAGGCATGCTCGCCTTCGTGCTCGAACACCATCCGAACCGCGCGCTCGCGCACTTCAGGGGCGTATTTGGGTGATGCCTGTTTCGTCATGAGGACCCCATCCTCTCAGGAAATGGGGCCTCCGACAAACCCGGGGCGGTTCAGAACAACGAGCTGTATGTCGGCCGGTTGGTGTGGAACTGGCTTCGCTATGTGAAGGATCCGAACACCGGCAAGCGGGTGTCTCGACACAATCCCGAGAGCGAATGGGTGGTCCAGGAGGTCCCGGAACTGCGCATCGTCGATCAGGAGGTCTGGGACGCGGTCAAGGCTCGGCAGAAGACGTTCGCCTTCACCGTAACCAAGGGCGAGGAACCAGACGGGACCCTGAATGATCGTCGGCGCCCCAAACATCTGTTCGCGGGGCTGGTGAAGTGTGGCTGTTGCGGTGGTGGCTACAGCATGATCTCGAAGAATCTGCTCGGCTGCTCGACGTCACGCAACAAGGGTACCTGCCGGAACTTGCGGAACATCCGACGGGACGCGCTGGAGGCGTCGGTGCTGAACGGGCTGCGCACCCATCTGATGGACCCGGCACTGTTCAAGGAATTCTGCGACGCGTTCACCCGCGAGATGAACCGGCTGCGCATCGAGCAAAGCGCCAACGTCATCGGTCACCGTAAAGAATTGGAACGCGTTCAGCGGGAACTGGATCGGGCGATCCAGGCCATTCTCGATGGCGTGCCCGGCATCCAGCTCAAGGACAAGATCGGGCGTCTGGAAACGCGCAAAGCGGAACTCATCGCCATGCTGTCCACCGCCAGCGAGCCCCCTCCCCTTCTGCATCCGAACATGGCCGAGGTCTACCGGCAGCGCATCGCCAGACTGCATGAGCGCCTGCAATCCGAGGAGACCAAGGCGGAAGCGGTGGACATCCTCCGCGGCCTGGTCGATCGGATCACGCTGCAGCCGGACGGCAACGGATTGGCGATCGTGCTGCGCGGCGATCTGGCGGCAATGCTGAGCTTCGCCGCGAATACGAAGCTTCGCCGCGAATACGAAGAAGCCCGGCCTCCGTGTGGAGACCGGGCTTGTCTGCGATCGAGGATCGCAAGCATCGTTGGTTGCGGGGGCAGGATTTGAACCTGCGGCCTTCAGGTTATGAGCCTGACGAGCTACCGGGCTGCTCCACCCCGCGGATGTCTGTCATATGGGGCGATGGATGTCGTGACGATGCCAGCGTATATGCTTCGTGTTTGGCGTCTCTTGAGCCTGAGTGACCTGGCGGCGACCTACTCTCCCACGTCTTAAGACGCAGTACCATTGGCGCGGAGGCTTTTCACGGCCGAGTTCGGGATGGGATCGGGTGTTTGACACCTCGCCATGACCACCAGGTCACCAAGGCTCAAGACCGACGCTCTTCCCAAAGCGTATCGCTGTTCAGTGCAAGTGAGGTGAGGATGTATCGAACTGGCGGTGTTGCGTCAAGCAGGGCCGTCAAGCAGGCTTGCTGCTGCGCATGGCGCGGTTTGTGGGGTAAGATCAAGCCGATCGAGCGATTAGTAAGGCTTAGCTTCAGACATTGCTGTCCGTCCACATGCCTCCTATCGACGTGATGGTCTGTCACGGCTCTCAAGGGAGCTCTGGTTTAGAGGTGGGTTTCCCGCTTAGATGCTTTCAGCGGTTATCCCGTCCATACTTAGCTACCCGGCCATGCCACTGGCGTGACAACCGGTGCACCAGAGGTATGTCCATCCCGGTCCTCTCGTACTAGGGACAGATCCTCGCAAAACTCCGACACCCACGGCAGATAGGGACCGAACTGTCTCACGACGTTCTAAACCCAGCTCACGTACCACTTTAATCGGCGAACAGCCGAACCCTTGGGACCTGCTCCAGCCCCAGGATGTGATGAGCCGACATCGAGGTGCCAAACGACTCCGTCGATATGGACTCTTGGGAGTCATCAGCCTGTTATCCCCGGCGTACCTTTTATCCGTTGAGCGATGGCCCGTCCACGTGGAGCCACCGGATCACTATGGCCGACTTTCGTCTCTGCTCGACTTGTCAGTCTTGCAGTCAGGCGGGCTTATGCCATTGCACTCGACGAGCGATTTCCGACCGCTCTGAGCCCACCATCGCGCGCCTCCGTTACACTTTGGGAGGCGACCGCCCCAGTCAAACTACCCGCCATGCAGGGTCCCGGACCCGGATCACGGGCCACGGTTAGATGCCAGAGACTTCAAGGGTGGTATTTCAAGGTTGGCTCCACCCGGGCTGGCGCCCAGGCTTCCAAGCCTCCCACCTATCCTACACATGAAGTCCCTAGCACCACTGCAAAGCTGTAGTAAAGGTGCACGGGGTCTTTCCGTCTGACCGCGGGAACTCCGCATCTTCACGGAGAGTTCAATTTCGCTGAGTTGGTGTTGGAGACAGCGGGGAAGTCGTTACGCCATTCGTGCAGGTCGGAACTTACCCGACAAGGAATTTCGCTACCTTAGGACCGTTATAGTTACGGCCGCCGTTTACCGGGGCTTCAATTCAAGGCTTGCACCTCTCCTCTTAACCTTCCGGCACCGGGCAGGCGTCAGACCCTATACGTCGCCTTGTGTGGCTTCGCAGAGCCCTGTGTTTTTAGTAAACAGTCGCTACCCCCTGGTCTGTGCCCCCCGCCATGGCTTGCGCCACAACGGGGCCCTCTTCTTCCGAAGTTACGAGGGCAATTTGCCGAGTTCCTTCAACACCATTCTCTCAAGCGCCTGGGTATACTCTACCAGTCCACCTGTGTCGGTTTGGGGTACGGTCTATATGGCGGGGCTATTTCCTGGAACAGGTCCACAGCATGTCCAATCCGATAAGGACATACACGCTTTCCCATCCGTCACCTCCGCCAGGCCCAGGACTATTAACCTGGTTCCCATCGACTACGCCTTTCGGCCTCGCCTTAGGGGCCGGCTCACCCTGCGTGGATTAACCTTGCGCAGGAACCCTTGGACTTTCGGCGACAGTGTTTCTCACACTGTTTGTCGCTACTCATGTCAGCATTCTCACTTCCGATACCTCCAGGCGGCCTCACGGACACCCTTCGCAGGCTTACGGAACGCTCCGCTACCGCGTGATCGAAGATCACACCC